>JAKFUT010000048.1 GCA_021732565.1 Candidatus Obscuribacterales bacterium | reverse complement strand
ATACTCGCAGCGGTAGCAGCCATAATCGCAACGGCGATCACCGCGGGCACCATGGTGATTTTTGAAACAACTCTGCCGGTTGGATTCACGCGCAACCTCGCCACGATCTTGTCGAGCGAAGGACTGCAGGCTGGTGTTGATTTTGACCTGGTATTTTCACCCGAGCGAGTCAAAAGTCAGTCGGTGCTGGAAAACCTATCCAAGAATGCCAAGATTGTCGGCGGAATAAATGAGCGAGCGGCAAACCGAGCGGAGGCATTTTACAGCAAGTTCCTGGCGGCGCCTGTAATCAACGTGCACACACTGGAAGCGGCAGAGTTTGCAAAACTAGCAGGCATGGTCTACCGCGACGTCAATATTGCCCTGGCTAATGAACTTGCAGCTTACGCGGAATCTTGCGGAATTGATTTCGGTGCGGTAAGAACTGCCTCCAACACCGATGGAGAAGCGGCAATTCTAATACCCGGCATAGGGGTTGGCGGGCATTGCACTCCTGTCTATCCTTACTTTTATGTAAATGATGCCGAGCGCCGCGGCTTGACCCCGCAGCTGGCTATCGCCGCTCGCGAAATCAACGACGGGCAAGCAATCGTGGCGGTAGCTGCAGCAGAAGATGCTTGCGGCAGTATCACAGGCAAAGAAGTGTTGCTTCTCGGGCTGGGATTCCGCCCGCAAGTAAAAGAAGCGCTCTATTCGCCGGCATTTTTACTGAAAGCCGAGCTGGACCGCAAGGGGGCGCACGTGCTCATGTGCGATCCACTTTATTCCGACGAAGAAATCTCGTCATACGGTTTTACTCCTTTTGACATTTCCGCCGATCGATATCCGGAAGTTCTTGTTCTGAATACGGCGCATAACTGTTTTTGCAGTTTGACTCCCGAACAATTGAAAAATCGGGAAGTACGTGTTCTCATCGACGGGCGCAATCTTTGGAACGCCGCCGAGGCACGCCGCCATGGGCTTGTTTATGTAGGATGGGGCACATCATTGTCGCCCGCCTCCGCCCCGGAAGGCATTACCTTCGCGAATAACCTGCCCATCGCTCAACCTGTCCTGGGCAAGCCGGAAATTCTAGCTGTCACGCGAGTGATTAAGAGCGGGTGGTTGATGCAGGGCAAAGAGGTCGAAGCATTAGAAAGCGAATTTGCACAGTACACGAACTCTCGCTTTGCCTGCGCAGTCTCCTCGGGAACAGCGGCGCTACATTTAGCTCTGTTGGCGGCTGGCATTAAAGAAGGCGACGAAGTCATCACAGTAAGCCACTCATTCATTGCCACTGCCAATAGTATTAGATACTGCGGCGCCACCCCCGTGTTTGTCGATATCTCATCCTCAACGTTCAATATGCAATCGTCGTTAATTGAGAACGCCATCGGACCTAAAACGGCCGCCATTCTTTGTGTACACCAGATGGGAATGCCTTGCGATCTCGATGCAATTACCACAATTGCCCAAAAGCACGGGCTGCTCGTTATCGAAGACGCTTGCTGCGCTCTGGGAAGCGAGATTCTTACAGCTGGCGAATTTGAGCGCATTGGACGACCGCGCGGAGTATCAGCTTGTTTTTCGTTCCATCCAAGGAAATTACTGACCACCGGAGATGGTGGCATGATCACCACCAATGATGAAGAGCACGCCAGATTGTTCAAGTCTCTACGCAATCACGGATTAATCAACGGACAACACAGCCAACTTGCCTACAACTATCGACTCACTGATATCCAAGCCGCAATCGCCCGCGAACAGCTACAGCGATTGCCGGGTCTGATCGCGAGGCGCCGCGAGAAAGCGACCTTATATGCAGCTCTTCTGGCAGATGTTCCGGGTCTGAAGCTACCTGTCGAACCGGCCAATGTTCGCACGAATTGGCAGAGTTTTTGCATACTGCTTGATACTCGCAGTCAACGCGATGCACTGGCCAAGCAGTTAAAGGAACAGGGAGTTGATACCCGCCCCGGCATCACTTGCATTCATCGTGAACCAGCGTATGCAGATCGGCAATGGTCGTGCCGGCCCGGAGAACCGTGCGATTGCTCATCATCCACCAGCTGTGACCGCCTCCAAATCAGTGAGCAATGCCAGGACAAGGGACTGATTTTACCCCTGTTTGATCGAATGACTGACGCCGATCAGCGTCGAGTAACCGAGATCATCAAGCAGCAGATGAAGAGCAGATGCGAACAAGAGGTCTAGTAGAGTAGCATCATGAACTCAGATGACTTGCAACTTCGCAGCGTTAGACCCGTCCACGGGCTGAAGCAAGCAACGCCCGACCCGGAGTACGAGAATTCGCTTGCAGCAGATTTGAGATCCCGGCACAGTATCGAAGAGCTGCAATCGATCTACAGCCGTTTTTCCAGCGCTCAAAGTTCTTTCGACGCAATGATGCGCAGAATATTCTGGAAGGCACTATGCCGGCACTGTGGCAATGGCTTGTCTGTGGCTGATGGAGTCAGTTTTAAGCACATGGAGACATTTACTGTTGGCGACAGTGTTTTCATTGGTGCACAGAGTTATTTGCAAGGCCGCTTTGATGGACAGTTTGTAATAGGTAACAACGTCTGGATCGGACCACAGAGTTACTTTGACGCACGTGCATTGGAGTTGGGTGATTACGTAGGATGGGGTCCTGGTGCAAAAGTTCTCGGCTCAGCTCATACCGGGCTCCCTGTCGAGGTACCAATATTGCAGACGGATCTCACAATTGCTCCCGTGCGGGTAGAAGAATGGGCGGATATCGGCACCAATGCGGTGCTACTGCCTGGTGTCACGGTGGGAAAAGGCGCGATTGTTGGAGCTGGAGCCGTAGTTACTCGCGATGTTCCACCCTTTGCGATAGTCGCCGGAGTGCCAGCCAAATTCTTGCGCTGGCGCCCCGGCTATAACGGAGAAGCAGAGGCTCAGTCTGAACCGATAGCCTGACATGGATGAACGTTTTAAACTCGGTTCAAATTTCAAATGTAATGACATTGTCCCGGGGCAACCGCAAGTATTAACGGTGCAGTAAACTTGCCGAAAGACAGGTAGAACCCATCTGCCGCGACAAATGGGGCCACAGCGAAAATATGCCCGACTTGCTAATGTCCGGCACATACACGGAGGCTACGCCATTTTGCGCAAGCTTCCTGACGGAGCGCCATGTTGGCGGCTTGGCAGTTAGCCGGCGCAATTTCCAGGGCTTCAAGAACCTTGTTCCGAATTCTACCGGCCTGCCCGGGGTTCCGGCGATACAGGCTGTCCTCCTGACAGATTAAGTGAACCCACAGTACCGGAAGAACGCATGATCCAGCCGCCGCTTACGTCAAGATTCGAGTATCCACCTGTCGCCGACAGCGACCCGGTATCACGAATTTTTACTGCACGAGCGTCAGGTGGTACCGAGTTCGGTATTAACGTAGCCCCGGACGAACTGACGATCGGCTGAAATCTGGAGTCAGTGACCACGGCGTCTACGTCAGAAAGGCGAGGATTGTTTTCGCTACCCGGCTGAATCACGTAGAGACGCATGCTTCCGTGGTCTCCATCCCGTCCATTGCCCATTACCAATATGGGATGGTCGGTACCATTGCGAACCTGCCCGCCCACAGGCTCGTAGCGCGTGGGACCTGCGTGTCCTTCTGGAGCAGGAACGGCTTCCAGATTACCAAGCATTCCCAGTCGACTGTCTGCCGGCCGCGGCTGGGCTTCGTAGTTGGAGGCATTCACGTATTCTCTAGGAACATTGTCCGCGCCCGTCACGAAGTAACGACCATCTTGAGTCTCGCGGATAGTTCGGTTACTGTCGTTTGCCGGGCGGTAGGTCAAATCGCCATTCGGGGCAACTTGCACATCACGAACGTTTTCGGTTTGTCCATTCCGGCTCACCGACCATTCTGAGCCAGTTCGTTGAAAAACTCGTCCATCACGTGTTTCCACTCGATCAAGGCGACCTTGCACATCGCCGTGGGTACTTAAAACGCGCTCGGTGCCAGTTGCGCCGTGAACGGGTTCATAATTTGTCGTCGTTGTTTGGTCTCGGGCGTCCAAAACACGGCACACAGATCCATTGCGAAAACTGGTGCTCACTAGCCGACCATTTGCGTCCCACTCCTCGGACGTATTGGGGCCCCTGTGGTGATCAACGGGGAAGCGCCGTGTCATTCCCTGAGGCTCTCCATTCTGATAGCGGTAATGGTCGGTGTGAGTGACCCGGCCATCCGGACTATAGTGCTCAGTCTGCTGCCGGCGACCAGTTTCTGGCTCCAGGGTCGTACCTGAAAGTCGCACACCATCAGCGTTATGTTGAACTTCTCGGGTGCGTCTTCCTCTCTGGTCATATTCAACTGCAGTCTCCGAAACAACTTGACCATTTCTAATTTCAGTCACCCGTCTAGCGCCGCCGGGGCCAAAGTCCCGTTGCTCCTGTTGAAGCGCACCATCCAGATCATACGAGTGCGAACGAATTGCAGCACCACTTTCATATTCGGTATCGGTTGAGCGCCGACCGTTCCCGTGGTACTCCAGCTGACGTTGCACATTGCCGTCCGGAGTGTATTGCATTTCACTGGCAATAGCATTCTGGCTGTTATCATGGAACTGCCGTTGGCTCCGCAACGCTCCAGACGAATCGAATTCAACCTCACTGGTCCGACGACCGTTTACATCAAATTGAGTTTCTGAAGCTAATGTTCCATCAGTATGAAAGCTTGTTCGTCTTTGTTCAATGCCATTTTGAAACTCCGTACGGGTGGCGGGACGATCAGATCCTGGATGGTAAGTCGTCTCAGATTGGAGCCTTCCCTCCGCATCACGAGTCTGGCTCGCAGGGGTAGGTCTCAGGATCATGTTTTGCAGTTCAGGAACGGGTTTTTGCTGAAGTGCCGATTCCACCGGTTTCGCTGGCGATGCGGGTGTGAGGTCTGCTAACGGTTGGGCTGGTTTCGCTGGCGGAGCACTCTCTTCCGCTGCTCCCTCCAGCGGTTTCGCGGCGGGTAGCATATCTTGCAATGGTGGCACCGGCTTTGGCACCGGCGCGGAATCTGCGGATTTTGCGTCTGGTCCGGGCGAAGTCTCGGGCAGTGTGGAATTCGGAGACTCCGAACGGTGGAATGGATCGGTGAAAACAATCTGGGATTCATCGCTCCTGCGCTCGCTATTGGTTTGACGATCTGGCGCGCACCATGCAGAAACCGCAATAGAAGCCATGCCATCGCCTTGTGGTTCCGCCGCATTCAAAGTCTCTTGAACATCTTTCATAACACCAATCCCCAAAATAGTCTGGTCTGATCCCGATTCAGCTCTGCAAGTGCACAACATGTTGCGCGTTTCTCAAGAGTAAAGAATCTGACCTTACTGCCACCTGGCAATTCTCGGTGTGCCACTACTTGCCGCTGGAGCCGGAAGAACCTGAATCTGATAACACAAAACAGTAGCCCGCCGTCCAACAGAAGCGATGCTGAACTCGCTAGCAGGCCTGCACAATAGTGACCGCACAGATGGTGTTAACATCGGCATCACCGGCATTTGTGAGTCGTGGCTCCGCCGACTCGTCGCCCCCTGCAGCAAGCTGGCGATCATCTTTGTGCGCAAAACTTGGCCAAGGAAGACTCAATGAATGAGGTGTCGCTGATTTGACTAAGGCTTCTCGCTCTTGGGGTCACGAAGCTTGAGCTGGAACCGGCCCCAGCCATTCTTGTCCGTCACGCGCTGCGTAGAGTAGAGTTCGCCTGTTTCCTTTTGCAGCTGTTTCCTCGCCTGCTCCGCTTTGGTTGCATAAAAACTCGTTCGCTCAAGTGCTTCACATTGTGTGGACAGAGCCGTGGATGCCTTCTTGAAGTCATCAGGCGTGCGGGACTTCTCAAGATTTGCGTATGCCTGTTTTATCGCAGCGATCTGCTTCGTTGCTTCCATGTCGCCACTTGCATCTTTTTCTGTATCGGCAAGTTGGCAAGCAATGTCCTTCACGAGTTCAAGGCGCTCTTCCTCTGTTTTGTAGCCGCGTCTTATCGCCTTTTCTGACTGCCTGGCGAGAAGTCCGGCTTCATTCCTTCGTCGTGCACCGGTGTCGATATCGCGAATTGAGCCCTTTGGCAAATAGGTTGACAGGCCACCACACTTATGAAAATCGTTCATGTGAGGGCTTCCGAAATATGACACCACAAGGTCATCTTGTTTCGCAACAGCACCGTCGACCGCTTTGCGCAAGCTTCCGTCTTTGTCCGGAATTTCTCCTTTTCGAATCGCCTCGCCAACGCGTCGAAGAAAATCCTTCAAGTCAGCAGTATTGCCTGTATCCCACTCATTAGCATTATCGCCCCAGTTGTTGTATCTTCTAGTATCATCTATCACCTTGCCCAGGGCTGCTCGCCCCCCGGGCAGATCAAGCACTTTGCCCAATGCATCGCCGCATTCGTCCAATTGTTTCTCAAACGAGGGAAATTTCTCAGCCTTGAAATGCGCCAGAGTTCTGACCGATGCCCACCCCGAACTATCTGCGGACCGCGCCGTGTTGATATAGGTGTCTGCCAGTTTCGATTCATCTATTGCGGGATTGTCCGAGAGCTTCTCCAGCGTACCCACCAGATTTTGCCCTTCTGTCTGTATTTTGGTAGTCGATGCCACTATCTCTTTCGCTATCGAAGAACTCATCTTTATGGCTCCGTCTTGAGCAATAAGACAACAATCGAAAGTGAGAATGTCTAACTTTGATTTCCCGTTTCCTTTTAAGCCTTCTGAAACTGCACGCTTAAATTGATCGAGGGAAACCTTGCCTGTGTCGCCACTGAGCCCTTCGTTGCCTTGCCCATGGGAATCTACAATTAACCCGAGCTTCTTGCTGTGATAATTTTTTGTGGTGAAGCGAACAAGAGATTCCAGATCTTTCGCATAGCCTTCTGAAGGAAGCGTTTCCAACTTCGTTATAGAGCCATTACAAATCAAGTAGCGCTCCAATCGAAATTTCCGCTCAGTTTTTGCTTGTTCCTTATCGGCGGGACTCCCTTCAGCGGAGGACTTCTCCGCATTTTCCGGGAACGCAGCCTGCACTATGAACGCCACGGGTTTGTCTTTGGTCTTGCTTGCAAAATCGGTGAGTTCTTTCATTCTTTGAACTACGCCGGCCGGTTTGTCACCAACAGTGAAGTCCGTCGTTAGATTGATTGCGGTAACCCAATCATACGTTTTTGACTTGCGCTCCGGGCGCGTACACCCCTCAGGCAGCAACTGGCAAACCTGATCGGCCATGAATTTGATCGTGTCGCGCAATCCTGAGCGCATGTCCCAGAGCTGCTTACACAATTTTTCCACCTGCAGTGCAGCAGGTTCGCAGCTCGCCTTGAACGATTTCTCAAGTGATTCTGCTTTCTCTTTGAACTGTATCGTATCGTTGAGCAACCGCTCGGCAACTGTGGCACAGCCCTTGTCCAACATCTCAGAGTCTCGAAAACATAGATCCATCGAGGAATACCGCGCTTGACGTCCGATCGCATTATGTGCAGTCCCGTGGCGCTCAGCAATTGAAAAAGGTCTTACTTTGCATTGCGGTAAACAACATTGCGCTGCTGCACTCCTGTGGCTGTCATTGTTTAGAAGCCGCGCGACTCTGCAAGGCAGCACGAGATAATGAGCCGATATTAAGAAATGCGTCGACAGCCATTTTCAGGACATGCGACACACTCAGTACTTAGCGAAAGGGTGTCGCTCCAATCGTTTAGTGCTAACTTGGCTGTCACCGGCACTTCCATCACAATCCAGCGATCTCTATCTAGCGCTTGGCGGACTGCAACAATCTAAGTCACACAGCGAGAGTACCAGACAATCGCTGTTCTCATACAACGCGACGGTGTCCGTCGACCCCGAGGGCTGCCCCTTTGCGGGCGAAATACTAGCAATACGCCCAAGAGTATGCGGTGGATACAACATCTGTTCATCGTGACTTTCTTGCCGTCGTTCTGGTCAGTGGCGTCACTGCAGTTTGTGATCGGTCCATTTCAGTCGTATCAACCCGCAGATACGAGTTTTGAATTCTGCAACCGTCCGATTGAAATGGACCGATCACAACTGTGTCACGGGCGAGGTAATCTCCCTCCGCATGATAGACTGACGCGGGTAGCACCCCGCGAAGCTGCCGAATTGACACCGGAAAGTTTTGTGCAATGGACAGCTCTCATCCTCCAGTGACAAAAACTGCGCCCAAATCGGGTAGGACACTTCTCCCGAATCCCGGTGACATGTTCTTTGTCACGATTCTATTTATGCTGATTATTCAGCGTCCGTATTACCTCTTTGGAGACGGCGGAACTGGATGGCATCTGACGACCGGCCATTACATCCTTGAACATCACAAGATTCCATCGACGGATTTTATCTCGTATACCATGGAAGGCAAGCCGTGGATTGCTCTTTACTGGTTCGGCGATCTGCTTATGGCCATTGCAGATCGGCTAGCAGGACTCAACGGCTTAGCCTTGTTATCGTCGGTGGGCATCGGGTTACTGATACTACTGTTATACCGCCGAGTGCGACAGACCGGGTGCCATTTCATACTTGCATGTCTCATAACGGCGATCGGGGCAATAGCCTCTTGTGTGCACTGGTTCGCTCGACCGCACATCTTGAGTTTCTTCGGCACTTATCTATTTGCCGTATCTCTGGAAGATTTTTATCGCGGCAAGATGACCGCTAAACGCCTGTGCCTGACTCTGTTCATAGTTACAGTAATTTGGACGAACAGCCATCCCGGGTTCGCAGCCGGCTTCGTGCTTTGCGGCATATACCTGGTCGTCACGGTGTTTCGCACTTTGTTCGACAGAGTAGCCGCACAGAGACAATTGGCTCGCATGCAGGCTATTGCAATAGCCATCACTATCGGTGTCTGTGCGGTAGCGACTGTCATCCACCCGAATGGTTTCGAACTGCTGGTGGTGCTCAAAAACTATCTTAGCTCGACGAAGATGGTTGAACTGGTAAAGGAATATCAGTCGCCGAGATTCCACGGCGATGTCGAGATGGTAAGCCTTGAACTGCTGTTCTTTCTCCTGGTAATCGGCTTGATGGTGCGCAGGAAATCTTTCTCAGCTCCACAAGCACTCGCCTCGCTTGCGTTTGCTCACCTGGCACTATCCGGTGTTCGGTATATGCCGTTGTTTGTTATCGTTGCTGTTCCATTCATTGCAGAGTTGTTCGCTCGCCCCGCTCTAAGCCTGGAGAAATCAGAAAACGTAGAGTCCGAGGAAAGCAATCTAGAACAAGGCAATCAGGAAACCCTTACGCAACTCGGCTCAAATAACACCACGGAAGGTTCAACAGAATCGATTGGAGCTGCCTCTAATGTCGAAGTGCTGCCGGCGTCCGTCAAGATCTTCGATGTCGCGGTGAGGCACTGGGAACAGCTCGGGGACCGGCTGGATCTCGTCGAAAAGAACTCATCAACCTATGCCACCTCTTATGCCGCAGTGGTTCTATTTATGTTGTTGATAGCATTCGACCAGGCCGCTCCCGGTCCCAAACTGCTAAATGCCGGCTTCAATCCAATGGGATTTCCCACCACCACCCTTGATTTCATCAAGAAGAATAATCTACCGATCAAGAAAGGATTTAACGAAGCCAATTGGGGCGGATACATTTTCTATAAGAGCGGAATTCAAGTATTCATCGATGATCGAGCAGTGTTGTACGGCGAAGACAACTATTTGTTATACGCCAGCGTTGTCAATTTGGCCCCGGGCTGGAACCAATATCTCGATAAATACGGAATAGAGTGGATAATTTTTCCAAAGAACAATCCATTTTCGGATCAACTGAAGATGGACGGATGGCAAGTCATAGATGAAGATCCCGCTGCAGTAGTCCTGCGACGGAAAGCTCTCAATACAGCTCATTAGGGAAGGTGTCGATCCTATTGCCCAATCATGTTTCGGATAAGCCTGGCACACCGCAGAGAGATCTCCCAAGAACCAAGCTTCAAGCTCTTCGACGACTATCCGATTCAGTATCTGAAAAGCGCCGGTTGGGGAATTTGTTCTTGTGATTAATCCAGCTTCTATAGCTTGTGTTTCGAGATAAGTCTTCAGCCGCTTACAATCATCTCGATCTCTATCAACGAGCACAACGATCCTATAGTCCGGTGGCAACCACATTGAATAGGCTCTCAGGCGCGCCGGAAGCTTGCGCATGAGATCGGTTTTGCCAGAGAAAACATGATAGACGCATTCCACTTCAGGTGGAAGAATTTTGGGCAGCAAAACTTTCAGTGCTACTTCCGCTGATGGTTCTTCCAGAAGTATTTCCAAATGCGAGACCAATGTCAGTCACCTTCTCCTTCTCAGTCGACGCTTTTGTGCTTCGGTCCGCCAGCATTGGTCAGCGGATCTCCGACATCGAAAAAACCTTCCCCCATGCTTTACAACGGACGGCTCATCGCAAGACGTCACTTGTATGCTCATAGCAGTTAGAATGGAAGTTGGAAATCTGTGAACGAAAGGACGGACCTCCATGTCTCAGCAGGATCGAGGCACCGTGTTGTCAGTGGTTGTACCACTGTTTAACGAAGAAGAAAACCTCCCTCGGATATTCGCCGCCTTACAGGAACTGTCTGGCAACAATAAATCGATCACGCTTGAGCTTGTGCTGGTTGACGACGGCTCAAAGGACGCTACATTTAAAGTAGCGAAGCACCTGGCTAGCACACACGCTAACGTCACAGCGGTGAAGTTTGCACGCAACTATGGAAGTCATGCGGCAATTGCTGCCGGTTTATCTCTGTCTACTGGCGACTGTGCATTATTTATTGCTGGCGACATGCAGGATCCACCATCGCTAGTGGTTGAGATGCTCGATGCATGGCGCGATGGATACAAAATTGTTTGGGCAGCACGCACCACTGTAGAAGGAAAAGCACGCACGAGCGAATTCTTTTCGACTTTGTACTGGGAATTTTTCAATGCATCCGTCGATAATTCGGTGGTGGCAGGCGGAGTAGACTTTGCGTTGATCGATCGCGACGTGGTTGAGATTCTACGAGATCAATGTCATCTTCTGGAACCAATTTTTGCTCAGATCACCGATACAGGCTTCGCGGCAAAAACGATTCGCTATACGAAAAAGATGCGGGCGGCTGGAAAGTCTGGCTGGACTTTGAAAAAGAAGTTCGGACTTGTCTTTCAGACTTTGTTTTGCTCGGCAAAATTCTTTCGGACCGTGTGCGTGTCAGCGGTGGCTCTCGCACTAGTCAGTCTCGTCTTCTGTCTAGTCACAGCCTATCAGGCGATGACGGCAGCACAAGTAACAATAATTCCGCTGGCAATTGCCCTAATTGCCGTGCTCAGCTTGCATGCATTGTTTGTTATCCACTTTTCCCTCATGCTTTTGCTTGTTGAATATATAAGCATAAGGCTGCGAGCCCCAAACTCCACTCCGCGTTTTCGCATCGAAAAGGTAGTGACGAAAGAACCCGCGATAGAGCCTTGATTGTAAGCTCACACATTCCCCACTCATTATCACGATGATATGGAAGTAACCACCACACAAAACTCCCCGGCATCGGTTAATTCATGCCACATCAAGAGAAGGAGACTTCCTCATGCAATCCATCGCAATCAAACCAGAGACCTCCCATGTCGTGCCAGCCAAACCGCTGCGTTTTGACATGCATCATCGCTCTCCTTTTGAGGCTGCCGAAAAATTGCGAGGCGTGGCTGAGCTATTCGAGTTGCGCAATAAGCCAATCCGCGCACGAAAGCTTCGTGCTATTGCGGCACGGATTACTCTTCAGCAGCAAAATGAAGTGGATGGTTTCCCTCTATAATGAGGATCCGAATTCCAGCTTACGCCTCTGGCGGAGCGACGTCTACGATAGCTTCCCGGCGAGGGAACAGGCGATCGCGCAGCTTTAGTCCCGGCATTTCGATGGCCTTAGCTGCGCCGTATCCAAACAACGTGGCACCAAGTAAATAAATAGTCATACCGAGCGGCCACTGCAATTTGGCCGGAACCAGCAACAACAATACAAGAAAGTTCTGATAGAGAATATTCCTGAATGCCAGATGCCACAGGTAGATGGAGTAGCTATAAATACCAAGCCAGGCAAGAATCCTCGCTGGAACTGAATTTATAACTCGGCCGAGTAGTCCCTTGCCCGGGGGGGTGTAGAGGAAAGCAATGAGCGTGCAACCGAACGCAAGATAAAGCAACGTAAACCCGAAGGTCGTCATTAGTCCTTTCGCCCCGGTAAATTCAAATGCATGAACCGGCACCAGCAAAGCCATAGCGATGAACAACAAAACCGTGGCATGTCGTCCGATTTTTTTCAGCAGATCAGGAGCATAGTAATACAAGTATGCAAGGAGCACGCCACAGAACAGGCTGTCGACTCGATATTGAGTGCCTTGCCATTTATACTCCGGGAACTCGAAGGGATCGAAACCGACGGCAATTATTCGCAGCGCAAGACAACCAACCATGAGCACAATGGCAATGACCGGCACCACGTTGATCTCTTTGATCGGCGCAGATCGCCCCCGAATCACAAGCGCCAACAACAGCGGCACGAGGAGGTAAAAATGCTCTTCGATGGACAAGCTCCACGTAAAGTCGCACGGTGTCCATTTTGCATAGTTCTGCAAGTGGAGCAGATTTGGCGTCATCTGCTTCAGCACCGTTGAAAAATCGTTCGCTTTCAAAAGACCTATAAATGTGACTATCACATAAACGTAGTAACTAGGCCAGATTTTGAAACCGCGCCTTATTATGAATCGCGAAACATCGAGAGTACCGCGATGCTTTATTTCTTTGAATAGCAAGCCACCGACGAGAAACCCGCTCAGCACGAAGAATAGATCAACTCCGGTCCATCCGAGGTTTTGAACCGCGACATAGCCACTGTAAAACCAATTGGCGTCTTTTTCATAGACCAACCGAAAGGGCGTGTGATGAAGAAGCACTAGCAGTATCGCCAGTCCGCGCAACACATCAAGTTGAAGGATTCGCTGCACCGGCTGCGGTGTGGCGCTGCTGCCGGATTCTGCATTCCCCCTGACGGGCTTGACCAATTGCAGCAGTTTCCTATGGTCTGAATAAATCCGATTTCATAAGGCCAGTTTTGACTCCAGCAAATTTGCCGAGCGCAGACAAAACTCCCAGACCATATTTGACGCTGTTCCAGAAATTGATTGAAGATGCTTCTGGAAAATATCTTGTCTCAACACCAATTTCAGCGATTTTGAATCCGAAAAAGACTGCCTGACAGAGGATCTCAGCATCAAAAACAAATGCCAACGAGTTTCGAAGGAAGGGAACTGTCTCCAGGAATTTTCTGCTATACGCACGATAACCGGTGTGAAATTCGGATAAATCCGTTCCCAGCACCACATTTTGAGTGGTGGTCAAAAAGCGATTTGCGATGTATTTGTACATAGGCATACCACCCTTGAGCGCGCCTCCACCCAGGAAGCGAGAGCCCAATACGATATCAGCCTCGCCATTTAATATGGGCGCTATGATTTCGGGTATTTTCCGCGGATCATATTGGTAATCAGGATGGAGCATGATGACTATGTCGGCACCGTCTCTGAGCGCCTCTGCGTAGCAGGTTTTCTGATTGCCGCCATAGCCCACATTATGTGGATGACGAATAACCTTAATAGGAAGAGTACTGGCGACAGCCACCGTATCGTCCTTGCTGCAATCATCTACTAGTATGATTTCAGTAACGAGGTCTTTATCAATTTCGTCAAACGTCTTGATCAAAGTCTTTGCTGCGTTGTACGCAGGCATCGTCACAATTACTTTCGTAATTCCGGATTTCTTAGATGCTTCCGTTGTGATGAACTCTGATGTGAACGGCGGCAATTGAGTAGAGGTAGACAAGACACACCCCCCAAAGAGTATGAAGCGATGGAGTAATCTTAAACGCTCCTACTGACGACGTCCTCATCGCAAACGCTAAATCTTTCCCATTTATCGGGCCGAAGATCGCAAGTTCCGCCTTGGAATCCCTATTTCAGTCGTTTCCGGTTGACAAAATCTTTGCAAGCGAAAGCAACTTATTGTTGATTTTGTAGAGTCAAAGCAGTTACCAAGAGAATTAGAGACAATCGCAAGCCTGAGAGGTGTCACCAAGTGGCTACATCGTTAGCAACCAGCGATCCGCCAACCTTGCTTACAATGACCAGATGTAATTCCAGATTTCCAATCATCGAAACTTTGGCCTATCGAGCCAACGCTCAGATCGATCTGGCCATGAGGGCTTCTGCCGGAGTATTCAACAGATCGGCGGCACCGGTGCGCGACGCCATGCTTCGGCTAACGAAGGCATAGCTTCGTTCACTATATCGGTGACACCTCCTTCTAACCGGCCTCTTGTAACACAGCTTTTCCTGGAAAAGTATCGCCTAACAAGTTTGGTAAGCCTGATTTACTTAGTCTCTTCTTTGCTCTCTTTTACGGTGGTCTTTTCTTTGCCTTTGGTCTTGTTGCTCTTAGCCTTGCTATTGCCATGACAAGACTTGCCAGCTTTCTTGCAGTCTGCACAATCATCGTCTGATCCGCATGCCAGTGCAAGACCAGTCGACAAAGCCAACCCTAACGAGAGCAACGCTACAAACGATTTGTTTTTCATAAATGCCTCTGCTTGAATGGCTACCGTCACTAGCTTCCACCTGTGACCCAAATGAGTCTCGACCGAATCCCCGTGCGGGGCCTCTATCCTGGCGTACCCACCCGGATCCATTCCTAAACCTGAGTTTCCTTTATTGGACAAAAAATTAAATCAGCCGAAACGCCATCAGTCCTTGTGCGAGAGAATTCGCAACTTGAGATCTTCGGCATATTTCTTCGGATCAACATGAAATTCGGCAGACATAACGTTGTACTTACTCACCGAATCCATCACTTCGTCCCAGCCCACTTTCATTGCGATGTCAAAGCTTTCGATGGCTCGTGCCACTCGTTCTCGGGGATCAGCAAAATTCTTGAAGCAAAGTAGTTTAAACAAAGGAAAATAAGAGAATCTGACTACAGGTCTCAGACAGAACGATTGCAGCACAGGACAGTGAATACGCATCGCCTCTTCTCTGACTCGCGGTGTCACTGAATTCTTCTGTTCCCAGATCAAACATGCTGAAAATGCGTCTCGGTAGTCTTCGGACGAAAGTCGGGTATTTTCCTGAGCAGCCCTGTGAATTTTGCGAAACATCGTGACGACCTCTTCGCCGCTGATGTTTCCGGCACCTTCCATTTCGCCGAAGTATCTGGTAAAGAAGTAATTCGTATAAGTGTCGATAAATACTTCGCGATTGGCCTCCTTCAATACCAGAGTGAAAGTTCTCAGTGTTTCCAGCCGGGCTCTGCGAACTGTTTCAGGCATGGGCGAGCCACGCAAAAACTTCTCAACACCGTCGAAGAAGCTTTGCAGCCATAGCGCCCCATGCATCGCCACCAGCGGAAACGAATGATTTCTCTTTGAGTCCAGAAAGAGACTGTAGAGCATGGCTGCACGTTGGGGAATGTCTTCAGGAGCACCACCCAGCACAACAGCCTCCCGACGAATCGCATCGAAACTAAGTTGAAGTTCTTGTGTTCCTACCGGCATCTTCGCGTTTCATTCAATCGGTAATGGCAGCCATTAATTAAAACACGTCTCACCCGTTCATCTTGATTAAACCGGAGCGAAATCCGCAAGACCGTAATTGTGTAAACATAATCGGATAAATAGTGATTGACTGATTCGGTTGAATCTCCCCGGCCGTCGAGCATCAATATGTCCACTACTGTGCTGATGCAGTGTCCACATGCGAATCGGCTGATCGAAGTCGTAAGACAAGATCTCCAACAGGAGGAGCCAGCTCGTTCCAAAGCCGCCATATTCTAATGGCGTCACAGACCAGATCGCACAGGCCCGTAGACATGTGATCGGGAAGTGCCCGCAGTGTGCAGGCTCGAAACAGGTAACTGAATCGTTTGGAAAATAGACGTTAGAAGCACAGAGAAGTTGGAGACAAAGACGATGGAGCACCGAAACTATGGTTGAGACGATTAGAGCCGCCAGACAAAGTCGCCGTTGCGCATCAAGAAAACAAACCCCTTGTCAGGGAGATCGCCGCGAAGCAGCTGAGCGCAGCAGAACCGGTTCATATCCCTGGTCTATGCCAGGCCGCTAAGCGTAATGCGCTTCATCGAGAAGTGAATACTTCTAATTTCAGCTGCTCGTCGACGCAGTTCTTCGGATTCATTTTGATGTCCAAGCTTGGACAGTAACTTGGCATGAGTTTCAAGAATGTCCGCCATGAATGTGTTATATCCGCCGGCAATAGCACTGGATTTACAGTTTATTTCTGCAATTTCAAAAATTTTGAGCGCTTTGTCTTCCTGTCCCCGGTCACGGAGCATCTGCGCAAGCAGATTCAGAACCACTACTGTCTGTGCAGAACTCCTCTCAAAGGCCTTTGGCTCAGTTATCATTTTGTACACAGTGTCAAGCGCTGCATTCAGCTCAGCTGCTTTGCCTTCTTTCTTAGAGATGTAGGCACTTTCAATCAATCCGACCAGCCGCTCAAAATGAGCGTCACCGAACTGCTGCTTCAGCGTTTGATCACTCTCTGTCAGCAATTTTTTCGCGTCTACCATTTTGTCCTGTTGAATGAGAACCCAGGCATCAAGCGCTTTTGCACGTGCACATTCTACGTCGCTGCCGGTGCGGGACTGATAGATCGCGATTGCTTCGTTGTACATTTTTTCGGATTCGGGAAATTCGCGCTGCTTTCTTTTCATGAGAGCAAGGTTTTGCAAGTCGTCGGCGTACTCCACACTCCCTTTTCCCCAGACGCTTTTGTCGATATCCAGCCCCTTTGCGTTGTAGACTTGCGCCTGCTGAAATTGCCGGCGGCAGGCATAAATGGATGACATCAAGCGATAGCTGATGCAAAGAGACTTGCTGTCTTGAATGCAGGACATCATCGAAATACACTGACGTGCTTGCTCAAGTGCTTTTATGAACTCGCCGCGTTGCATTGAATCCAGGCTTTCGTTTACCGTTTTCACCCAGATCACGTAGCGGCCGCCCCACGCCATTGCGAGAATTAATGCAAGAATTGTCAAAGGCAGTGCCAGCCTAATCAGGCGACGGCGCTTGTTTGCGGGCGTTGACTTTGCTGTCGTCGTGTCCATGATGTCCTGAAGACCCTTACTCGGTGCGCCTCAGGCGAGCTTGCCTTCTAAGCGGCTGCATCGCGGCTTTGTATTGACATTTGGGAGTCTCGGGTGATTAACTGGATCTAAATCGATCCATCTTATCTTACTACTAAATAATGCAAGCTATTCCCCAAAATGTTCAGAGCGTACGCTTTGACTGGATGTTCAGTCCTTGGCAAGATTTGTTGTTCTTTTTCCTGCCGGTACCGATCGCCTTTTTGATGTTTGCCGGCGCACAGGCATTTGAAGCTACCAATGCCCTGTTGTTTGCCCTCATCGCTCAAGAAGTTTTGGGATTGGGCGCCTTTCACCAGGGCGCTACCTGGTTTCATTTCCTGGATAAGTCGAATCGCGATCACTATTTGGTTGGATTCAAGGGATTTCGTGATTTCATCGCAGCTCCACTTGCGCTTTTCCTGGTGACAATGGCAGCTGAGGTATATGTTCCGGCGCTCACGTTTTTTGTTTATGTGTGCTGGTCGTTGAATCATGCCGTGCAGCAAAATGTAGGAGTGTTGCTTCTTTATCAGAACAGTAAGTCTGAAGAAGCGCGCATTCCGCGAAACATTCAAGTTTGGAGTCAGCGCTGGATGGCGCTTTGTTTTGCACTTATGTTTTTCCGAAGAGTATTGGTGCCGGGAACGCCATTGATGGACTTGATGTGGGTGCCGATTGGTATTTGCGCATTAACCGGTCTGGGCTATTCCATTCTCTATATAGTAAAGCTCGCAAATCAGCTTGCGGCAGGGAAGTATGTGAACTTGCCGGGGTTCATGTTCTGGCTCGTTTGCATTACTTATTTGATACCATTTGGCCTGCTCGGAAAGAATTACAACGATGCCTTGCTGATACCGTTAGTGGTGCACTGGTGTCAGTATATCGGAATCAACTATGTAGTTGCTCAGCGCAAGTATCAGGGTGGGCGTACCGAGAATTTGCCAATGAAGCGACCTCTGGTGCTTTATGCATTGTCCGGTTTCAGCCTGGTTGGATTTGTGGCACTGCTCACTTACTTTCAGTCCGACCAGGGGAACAACCAATCACTTTCGGGTCAGTTGCTTCGCGGTGCAGTTTTGGGACTGGGTATGGTGCATTATTATCTTGACGGCTTTATCTGGCGCTTTCGCGATAAATTCCCGCGCGATGCGATGTTGCCTTATTTAGTTCGCCGTTGAAAACCGCTGAATTTGTTTGCCAGCTGTGCCAAGCTCCCCTTACAATTACCCTGGCATGGAGGAAAACCAATTGCAATGTAGTAAATGTGGCACTGAAGCAAGCGATTTCGAGAGTTTTTGCACAAACTGCGGTGAGTTCGTCGAACACAACCCGGTGGCAACTCGGTCAAATATTGGAACTGAAGTGGCCACTGGTGATGATCGTCAGTGGTCAATGGGCGCACACTTGTCACCGCTGGTCGGGTTCATCATCCCTCTTGGGCACATAATCGCTCCTCTTATCATCTGGCAAATGAAGAAAAACTCGTCCGAGTTCATCGCTGACCAGGCCAAAGAAGCACTTAATTTTCAAATCAGCTTGACCATTTATTCAGCAGTTGCGGGACTGCTCTGTTTTGTGTTCATCGGTTACCTCATCCTTCCGTTCCTCGGCATCGGAGGTTTCCTTCTGATGATTATGGCCGCGATGAAAGCCAACGGGGGTGAGCCGTACCGGTATCCTTTCATCCTTCGATTAATCAAATAGCTATGCCGACTCCCATTTTTCAAGCGCCAGACTCCATCTATGGCAGCCTTAAACAAAGAACCGTGGTTCTACCCCGGCTAGACTGTAAAACTTCGTCACGCCTGATGCCAACACTTCTGTTTATCGAGTTTAAAACAGGCATTCCGAGAGTGCTTCCACCGGAATCCATAAGGACGAAAAGGGCAACTTAACCTACTTTTAGTTCATTCACATTGCTCAGCGCTAATCGCCCGAATTGTAGATATGATTAACCGAGTGACACAAAGACTATTAGACTACGGTTTTGACTTGCCTTGATTTGTCCACCGGATACACCAAAGCAAACGTCAACTCCGGGTTCGAACATAATACCCGTTAACAGACATCAAGACCCACCGACTCAGTCCCCCCGGGCAGAACCAACATATGGGTAGATAAGACCGGCCTTCTCTAATTTAGACAAGGCGCACACGATAAGAACCGGGTCTGATCCCGGTCCATCGAACGCAGAAGAACAAAGAGAGATCTCATGCCGACATTGATGAATCTCAAAATAGCAACAGCGACATTTGCTGTGCTGGCGCTGGCACTTGGTACAGCCCTCAATACAGCCGGAGCAGCAGATTCAGAACTCGAAAAAATCGATTCTACTATTTCGCAAAATTTGAAGAACATCATCGACCTTGCTACGAACCATCCTGGTGAATTCGACAGTCTCAAGAAGGCTAACGACAAACTGCTGGCGTATCTTAAGCAAGTTTGCAGAAACAAGAAGATGTTAGCTGCACCGCTGAAGCAAGCAGTAGACAACGGCCTGACAGTGGCAACCGCACCCGACAAGAAGGTTCGTTACTACACCTGGGACACTCAAACAGGGGGAACGATGCACTTTTTCGCGGCAGTCGTTCAGTATGAGGGTAACAATAGGATTGTCTGCGAAGATCTCAACGAACGAAAGTCTATTGGCGACGCAGAAGGCGATCCTGGCTTTCGATATTCGAAAGTGGACCAAGTAAACACGAAAGATAAGCCGGTGTACCTCGTATTTTATGAAGGCATTTACTCAGGTAAAGACCGTTCCTTCGCTATCGAAGCTAATTCCATCATCGAAGACAAGCTCAAACCGACTCCGTTCTTCTATACAAAAACGAAGCAATTAAACTCGATTAGCTACACTGTGAGCTCCGCGGAATACAATCCCGAAAGCGAACTCATAAGATTGACCAATAAGGGCCAGACCTTACAAATCCCCGTAATCACCACAGACGGGCAGCCAACGGGCAAATTCCTGACATATCACTTTGATGGAACCAAGTTTGTTTTTGGAAAAGGTCGATGATGTTATGTATTTTTCATGAACGGGCGGTACTATAAAGGTTGTTGACTTCAGCAGGGCGCCGGGGTAACCGTTGATGGCAAAGACGCAGTCGCTATCGCGACTGATCTCACAGGCCGAAAACTATTTGCGACGAAGTGAATATGCCAGAGCGCACAAGACCGTCCTGAAGGCCTGTGACACGCTTCGGCTGCAGAAGGCTGCACCCCAGCCCAAACTGGAAGAACCTCCATCAACCCATAAGATCATCAAACTGGACGAGGACGCCCCCTGCGACCAGGAGCGGGAATTCAGAACCTTCCTCGAAAACAATCTGTTTGGACAACCAGATGCCGTCAACGCCGGCATAGACGCGTATATCAAATCGATTTCTCCCCTTAGGGAACCAGACCGCCCGTCTTTTGTAGTAATGTCTCTGGGGAAATCCAGAACCGGCAAATCAGAATTACCAAGGCTGCTGGCTCAGTACCTCCACGGCAACAGGCGAGCACTGGTGCGAGTGAATCTTTCACAGTATCAACATTCGCATCAGATAAGTAGTTTGATTGGTGCTCCACCAAGCTATGTGGGATTTGATCAGCCGGCAAGATTTAGCAGAGAGAAGCTGGAAGAATCGCGGGGCAATTCGTCTAACTCGCAAATCATTCTTGTTCTGGAAGAAATGGAAAAGGCGCATTCAGCCGTTGCAGATGTTCTTTTGGGTGTTTTTGACAACGGCGAAGCCGAGCTTGCAAATGGCGAGAAAGTTGATTTTACCGACGTCATTATTTTCATGACCTCGAACCTGGCCGCCGACAAACTTGCAAAACTGGGTAAAGCAGGGCTCGGCTTTAATGGCGGGGCGCAATCGGTTTCACAGAACCAGATTAAAACGGTGGTTGAGAGAGCGCTGGCCAAACATTACCGTCCTGAATTCATCAACAGAATTGACAGAATGGTGGTTTATCGGGATCTTTCTAAAGAAGCGTTTGCCTCCATTGTCGATAGATCTATTAAAGACTTTGAGCAACAACTTCGGGGATGCATCGAACCTGCAGAACGATTTCAACTTGCAGTGGATCAGTCTGCACAAGCATTTCTGGCCAACTCCGCCGACATTGCCGCGCAGGCCTTCAACGAAACCGAAGATGGAGCAGGCAGCCCTATTGCAGAGCTAAAACGCCTGATTACCACCGAGCTTTCTTTGCCAATTAATCGCGCATTGATCAAAAAATTGATTAAAGCTGGAGATGTTGTTACGGCATCACATGAGCCCGGATTACAACGGTTAACCCTCACAATTCATCGCGGTGCGGCGAACCTTCCACCGACGAACATGGCTCTGGAGGCCCGGCCAGGCAAGAACAAGATCGTGCTGCCAGGACGGACTCTGGGAAAGAACACTGTCTTTACTCAGAAATCGGACGATCCGCTTCGACCGGATGCAATAGCGCTCTTCTCAATACTGTTGGAAGTGGCCGACAAACTGGAGACCACTGAAAAGTTTGACGAAGCCTGCGAACTTTACAATCGCGGCGCAGAACTCGAACATCTAGCGTTACTGCCCGCTACAATACAACTGCAAATATTGGTCCTGGCCGCTCGCAGCTGCGCCGTATTTTCTCAATTTCACGAGATGATTAAACTCTGGAAGCGCGCCCTGGCACAGCCGGCCAGTTGCTGGATTACGCCAAACTTCGAAAAAATTCTGAACGAGTTTGCCGCGGTACTGGAATCAAACCTCTGTCATAAGCGTGCAACAGCCATTCTCGAACAGCTCAAAGTGGTACAGCGCGCGCTCCACGGGGAAGACAGCGTGCGGACTGCTGAAACTCATACGAGGCTGGGGCACTGTTTTTACAAGATGCGCAAACCTGCTTCGGCACTCAGTGAGTTTGAAGAAGCTCTGTCTATTCACAAGAAGGTGAGCAGCCGTGACGACTGCATCGCAAGTTTGCTGTGTCAGATTTCTGGAGCGCACCGAGATCTGGGTAATTGGGAACTGGCGCAGGAAATGGTGCATCTAGCCACGTTGCGAATACAAAAGACTCCGCCGGATCTTACTCATGCATTAGTGATTGAAGAGCAAGCAGCAATAGCGTTTCATTCTGAGAATTATCGAGAAGCGGATAATCTCTATGGACAAGCACTCGCGCTTATGACCAGTTGCAATAGTGCAAATTCGTTAGCCTACGCAGGTACTCTTTCCCGACTGGCTATGGTCCATTTTCGCCAGAACCACATAGACAAAGCAGCTGGCGAACTGGAGCGTTGCCTCAAAATTTATCGGCTGAATGATTCATTGTTCTCCTTAGAGGCGAGCTATGTTGTGAACAAACTCGCCGCCATGTACAAATTACAGCGCCGATTGATCGAGTCGGCAATACTAATCACTCACGTTGAAGACATTGAGGCGCGAATATTTGCAGGCACTCCGCGAAATACCCGCGTCAAGAAATTTGAAGAAGCGGTGCTCTATCAACGAGCCGGGCAATTAAACGACGCGGAACCGTTGTTCAAAGAAGTAATCAGTCTCAGTCGCGAGGCCAGCGCGACTCATCGTGCTGAAATTGTTTGCGTATGCGCTCGTCTTTTCGAAGTGGAGATGAAGCTGGGAAAAGAAGCTGAGGCTGAGTATTATCTGGCTCGGGCGATCAAAACTGTAGAAAAATTGTTTGGCGACATGGAGACTCCAATTCGCGGAGCCCGAATACTTGCAGACGTATTTGCATTGCAAGGAGACGACTTGTGGGCTGAATCATTGTTTGCATTCGCATTCATTATCTCGAAACGCGGCGGGCTCGAGACGGAACGAATTCAAATAGGAGAAGCACATGCCAATCTTCTAGATGACCAGGGTCGGCATAAAGAAGCAAATGAACTTCGCGCTCTGGCGAAGGAGTTTCAACCTGCTACCCCCAGGGCTCGTGCTAAAGCCAAAAAGAAACGCGCTACAGGTCAATCTGCATGAGTGGACCATGGAGACCTTTGGCCTCCCTGACTTGGGCAAGATTTGTTCTTGATTGGCCTACACCGCTCTACACTTTGCGAACTTGTACAGAACCGAAGTGGAGATCAAGAAGGTGGGTGAATCCTGCAAATACAACACCGTCAGCCTATCGCCTTCTTTCACTGATCTCCATTGCTGTTCAGTTACACTCATTTCAGCAACTCGTTTGATACTATTGCCATGCTCATCCACTGCGATGAATCTGTACCAGAGCGCGTATCGATCAAAACACCGGTACTTCATGAAGACCTCGCCCGTGGCGGGAGTTCCATGCGAAACTATCCAGCCCATCATCATGAAGGCGTATAAGGGAGCACCAACAGATAGGGCATTGAAAAAACTCCGACTGTTCTCATCAACCAACTGAATTAGTACCCATTCAACAACAACCGTCAGCAGAAAAAGCAGAACATACATCGGCCATCCCTCACGCTTGATCCACGTGCTTCTTACGGCTCCAGCCGTACCCCCGGTCAACGGTGGTTTTAGTAGCTCCGGCTCAATTTCGTGTGCTACAAATTCGGTATCAAAGTACTCCTTCCACCACTTACTCACATCACCCCGGGCAGACCCGAGTGGTGCATCCCCCGCAGGCAATAGTCGAGTGAGTGCTACTGGCAGTTTTGCGGGAATACTGGAAAGCGGTATCACCTCAAGCGGATCTCTTACCGAAAGCTGCCAGCGAACGCACTGTGCCAGGTGCCGGATCTCGCCCGATGAATGGGTTTCGAGCATAAGAAACGCTCGCGATGTTAACGGATAGAGAAAATCGTCGCGCCGAAACAAGAGACAATCGTCACCGGCGTCGAGCTTCCGGTAAAGCGAAGGATCAATTGCAATTGCCCGTAGAGAAGTATAAATTACAAGAGCAGAAAAATTGTCTAGTGAGGGTCCGAAGTGTTTGGCTTCTCTTGCTGGATGCTGATAGTTTCTGTGCCCCAACTCATTGCTGGTGACTCCCGCCAATTCAGGAACATACATGCCGTCATAATCTACCAGGCGCAGTTGGTTCTCGGGGGTAACCATAATGTTGCCATGCTGGAAGTCACCATGGGCAATACCAGCGGCATGCAAGTGAGCGCACATCTGCTTAAAATTCTCACACAGCCTGTTTATTGCAGGTGTTCCCAGATTCTTTTCGATGTACCGCTCCAGAGTATCTCCGTTAACCCATTCCATCTTCAGGACCGGGAACGCTTGGGACCGGATACGAACCCCTTCTAGCAAGTAGTCGAATGACACCGTGTAGGGAAGATCATCGTTCATAACAAACCGCGATATCTTCTCGTACCGCTGCTGCTGATCGGGAATCGGTTGAAGAAAACAACGTAGAGCCCAGTCATTTTGTCTTACATGCTTCAGCCGATAAACACTGGCAAAGCCTCCCGATATTGGTCGAGGTAAGCCCAATGAATCCGTTTCCGCCTCACAAGCCCAAAGCCGCTGGTCGAAGAGCGAAAGCTGCGGGGTCTGAAGCGCCTCGCTGTATTCCGCCGGGGAAGGCCAGAACTTTAAACGACTGATGACTTTAGGCTGATCTTCGGCAAGCATGAGAACGTTATACCCCGACACCGGATGGACAGCTACACAGACAGGTTGGGCCATTCGACAAATTGACAGCAGTCGCCCCTACTATTGATGATAGCTGAGCAACAAAAGAAGAAAGAAGAAGAAAAATTTATAGCGGGAGCAACCTCAGTCCCGCTCCACAACACAGGCTCAAGTGGTCGCCCCCGACCGCCCCGAGAGAAGCTTAGCTTCCCTCGGGGCGTGGCAACAGGCATCAGACGTTCGCGGCGTCCGCGTCATTCAGCCGGTTCTCCACCCGCTGGAGCAGGAAGCAGGCCACCTCGACGTGGTCCTCCACCTTGCCCAACTCGCAGTCGACGACGAACGCCTCCGAACGCCTGTACGCAGAGGGCAAGTACGCGAGGTCCTCCGCCACTTCGCCCAGCGCGTCGCTCAGGTGCTCAGCCGGGACGACGTCCGCCAGGGAGGCCCTGGCGAACTCGTCGTGGCACAGATTGGTGACCGCCCCGCTCAGCTCGCGCTTCGCCAGATCGAGCATGGACTCCGCAGCCCGAGCCATGGCCGCCGAGGCATCGTTGCCATTCTCCATGAGCTGCTCGACCCGAGCCCGGGCCATCTTGCCGCGCAAGGTCAGCCCCTTGATGCGGCTCACGCACTCCTGCACGTCGTCACGGGTCATGATGTCTCCTTTGGTGAAAGGTGTGAAGATTCGCCAAAACGGAGCGGCGGTGAAGCGCGGATTGCGCTTCACCGCTGAACCGTGTTCAGTTCCAACCGTTTGCCTTGTCGAAGGCGGCCGAATCGGCCAGAATCTGGTCGCTCAGCTTCTTCTTGCCGGCCCGGTAGGGCATGCCGTAGACGCTGACACCGACGCTGTCGGACGACCCGAACATGCGCAAGCGGTCGTCCACGCCTTCCTGGCTGCTGAGTTCGCCGAGGTACTCCAGCATCAACTGGACCCTCTCGCGCTCGGACAGCACCGCCCCCCGGTTCGCATCGGGCTCCATGTACTGCCTGCGCGCGACCTTGAAGTCCTCGTGCAGGCGGTAGCTGTTGACCTTCAGGTTCTGCGCCAGCCGGTCCAGACGCCGGTTGAAGTCCGCGATGTAGGGGCGGGAGTCCTCGACCAGCTGCCGCTCCTCGTCCACCTCGTCGGTGCGCTCGACCTCGAACGCGCCGGCGACGGTGGTGCTGCTGCGCCGGTACGCGGCTCGCTCTCGGCTCGTGCCGAACTCGATGTCGTGGTAGTCGTCCGTGAAGGCGTTTGTCGAGCATGGGCGCGGCACTTCCACGTAGTCTTCGGCTCGCGGCTCGTAGCGCCCCTCCAGCGCCCCGATGGCCGCCTCACCCTCGCGAATCGCCACGGCGACGAGGGTGGAGAAGTGGACGTTTTCGTTCAGACGCATGGAACACTCCGTACTCAGGGTAAGGACATGTTGAAACTTCCGAGCAGCTAGCAGAGCTGCTCGTTGGGAATTACAACAAAACCTCCACCAAGCGACCGCATTTTCCAAAACGCGGCGCCAGACTAGCTTTCAGTTCGTTTCGACGGAGTCGACCTCGTCTTTGGCAGCTCCCATCTCAACGAACACTTCACCAACGGCGACGGCCATGGCCAGCCCCTCAACGCCGGGCACGGACCAGCTTGCCTCAGCAAACGGTGAAGCCTTCCCTGCCTTGTGCGCCTCGCACAGCTCCTCATAATCCGGCGCGATGGACGCATTGAACGCGGCCAGCTGCGCCTCCAACTCGGGCAGAGTTTCATCTTCGATGGTTTTCAGCAGTTTGGCAGTCACCGTCAAGTACCCCTCAGCCTCGCTCCCGCTGAAGCGGGCCGCCGACAAGTCGCGATACTTGAGCAGTGTGGTGCGCTCTTGCTGCACTCCTTCGATAAGTCCCTCTAGCTCGCACCGCCGCCCAAAGCCTGTCTTCCACTTTTCCGTGGCCGTGGTGAGGCGACTGGTCACCAGACGAACTTCCTCCAGTTGTTCAGCCGAGGGAGCCGTATCCTTTTTCTGCGGCTTGGCGCTTCCACCTTGACGCTGCCAGTTGGTCAGCCCCATGAACAACACTGCGTTTACAAGCTGGCCAAGGCAGCAAATTGTGAAGCCGCCAGACTGGATGAGCATTTCCTTCGCGTTTTCCGTGGTCACCAGCGTCAGCAACCCCACCAGCCCGAGAAACACCACCATCGTGCCGCTGAACCAACCCACTTTGACGGCTTCAATGGAGTTGGCTTTGATTCGATTGGCATTAAGGTCGTTGGACAAAATGCCAAACGAAAAGCCGTTGCACAAACACCAGACCATGGCAAAGGCGTATCCCAACCACATCGAGTACACCCCCGCGATGAGGCAGGGAACAGCGGTCAGCCCCACCAAGCGCAGCGCCACGCCGGTCATTTGCGGGTAGCGCTGGACCACGCTACTCTTAATTCCCAGTGCCGCGGCCGCGATCCACAACGCCGCACCAACCACAAGAGCCAACACAAACGCAAAGAGACCAATCATTTTTTGCCCTCAATAGCAACCTGCGTAATGGCAGGTCGCACCATGTGATGTGTCAAAAAACCATGCCTCGCAATCCCGAGGCCGGATGCTGTAATGGGCGACCGTAAGCTGTCACATCTGTTCAGGCTTGACCGTGGACCAGCGATAGGCGACTTTCATCGCGGTCTGGAGGCTTACCCCGATGAAGACGAGCAATAGCGCCACCAGTGTCCGCCCCGGGGGAACGACCTGAAGATAGTCGTTGATGGAGAGAATCCAACTGGGAGCGCCGGATATCTGCAACACCGAGATGACCATCGCGCACATTGCAAGAAGGTCCACGATGTACAAACCGAAAAGCAGAATCAACAGAGTCTTATACTTGTTCACACGTACAACTCCTTCCCGGTTGATTAATGGGCGATCGCAAGTGAAGACCGATCGCGACGGGGCGAGCAGCAATGGTGCGAAAGTGTGATTAGAGAAGATATGGTGAAGGGTGTGTTTGTTTTCCGGAAGAACGAGTGATATCGGTAGTGCTGTCACTTAACCAGATACCATGTCGATGTAATCAAGCCATCCGTCTGCGGGAAATACGCCACCGCGTAAGGCTTAGGAACCGATTCTCTGCACCACAATTACCTTTTGAGTGAATTCCCGATTATCCGTAATACTCCCATGGGTGGCTGAATTGTGGCTTCGCCCGCTCCGCCACGTCACCACAAATCATATCTGGCAAGAAAATCGAAGAATTGCCACCCGGGCAAAATCAAAGAGCAACTCACTCCTTTCCCTCCGGACATTCAGTTAGGCCAACTTCCGTGAGCGGTAAACCCCCTGATTTTCCTAGACCTATGAGATTCACAGCTCGACGTGTACCCAAGAGGCGGAACAACACTGCGCAATTCTGGATCAAGATGTATTCTCATTCGGATACCCTCTTGTTCGGCGCAGAAGATGAGAGGTTTACGCAAGCACGCGAGACGCTGCAAAAGGGGGGAATATCTTGCCGAAGGGTGGCGAGGATCTCAAAGCCCGCGCAAGCATCCCCAGTTGCAACAATAGGCAAGTACAGTAAGGCGAAAGAATCTTAGAAAGAAGCACTGGGGATGATATCAGAATGGCAGAGTCCTTCTGTCTGCGAACCAACGCGGCGGCAGCTCCAACCAATGCTAGAGCGTTTGACGATAAAGGGCACCAACGGTTCGTCCTTCCGATCGTTGTCAGGCTACGAATGCGGGCGGTGGAAAACATCGAGAGACGGCATTCTCACATACCCCCGACGATCTTGGAATCTCAGCAGTATTCCGGTAATGATTTGATATTTATAAAGCCGATTTTCAAGTGGTGTTTCGCAACAATTCAATAACAAAGTGATGCGACACTAAGTGGGCTTTGCATTCACGAAGAAGGCTCAAACCCCTGCAAGAAACCTGCAGTGGGTTTCACATGACATGTCTCTTAGACATTTCATGACAGATTACGAATATTACATATACCAGGAGAAGCCCGGCGTGAACTCAGGTATGATTGATCGATCCCGACTGAACTCAAATAACAGCTTCACGTCTCTGTTTTCAGCCATTGGATTGAAAAGCAACTCACACTCTTTTGGGGCTCGTTCATGGCACGGTTGCTAATAGCCGCATTCAAAACCACCGAAATGGAGCTGTCAGAGCTACTAACGCCTCACGAACTCATTTACGCACATACGGTGGAAGAAGCGCAGCAAACCGCATCGACCGAGCAACCAGACGCCATCATCTGCAGCATGCTATTCGATGACTCACGCATGTTTGATCTCTTGCGAAGCTGCAAAGCAGATCCATCGACCAGCGAGATACCATTCATCTGTTGTCAGCTCGCTCTAACGCAATTGCCCAGAGCAGTACTAGAAGGATTGTCGCTTGCTACGAAGGCCTTGGGCGGCTGCGATTTCTTGATGCTTGTCGGACAACAACAAGACACGATTCGGCTCATAGAAAGTTACCTTCCTGAGCATTTGCGACTGAGAAGCTAGCTTGTCTTTTTCGACATCTTCCCCTTAACTCTATCGATTCCTGACTGCGTGTATTCACAGCCTGGTTCAAGCTCAAGGGTATCCTTGTAATATTGCAACGCGGTATCAAAATTCCCTTTTACCTCGTTGCACGCAGCGATGTAATAGAGCGATGAACTGGTGCTTCCAAAGGTCTTTAGCGACTCCTCGAAAGCCTGCAGCCCTGGCTCGTACATGTCTAAGCCGTAGTACATTCGACCGATCCAGTAAAAAACATCAAACTGCTGTTGGACCGAATAGAATTTTGCACGTACCTTCGGCAAAATTTGCATCAACCTCTGATGCTGATACGGATTAATCGTCTCAATCGCTGCATAAATTCTAGGAGCGGCAAGACAAAACACAATTGGACAATAATTGCTCAACTGAATATAACCCAGACAAGCTCGCAAAAGTTCATTGGCTTTTTCAGGCTTTACCGAGGTCAACAGATCTTGCATGAAATAGAGATAGTTGCCCAGATTCTGCTTATCCATTTTCTCTTTAAAGTAGAAACGGCTCTCTTCCAGCGGTGCCTTGTGTTGCAAAAGATAATTAGCCGCGGTGGAAACAGACAAATTGTCGTCGGTAGTGGTAAAGCCGACACCGCCCAGAAGTTCGAAATACTTTTTGATGGCGTCGTAATTCACCGAGTATGAAAAAATGCCGTGATGTGTAAGAAAAGTTTGCTCACGCAGTCCATCGACATAATTTTCATCGGTGAATCCCTTGTCTGAAGAGATGAGCACTACGTTATCACCAGACATGACACGCAGATTATTGAGGCAGTCAAAGGCGCCGTATGGTATCAGGACGGAACAATCTCTGCCGGTGGCAATATACTTTTGCAAAACCTGATTGAGAATTTTATCCTCATAGTAGTCGACCGATGCGTCATGATAGGACTCAGTCTTTTGCAACACTTCAAAAGGCGGATATCCCTCGGACGGTACATGCTCAGCACCGCAGGTAAATGTGTTTCGCACCTCTTTCAGAACACCGCCCTGAATCTGAAACGCATCTTGCTTAATGGAATCGAAGAAGTAATTGGCGATGGTAATTACCGGGTTATGAACCAGACCTGCGCTCAGCTTGAGACCGGAGGGGCGTGTTTCGATGGATTGATCAGTATCCGGGCGAAATACAGCGAACTCCAGCAGCCCTGCATCCACAAACGGCTTCAACCGCGCACTCTGCTCCCAGCTGCGCACATTGTTATCAGTAAAGTCGGTCATTACATACTTCACTTTGATCTTAGAGAGACTCTCAAAATACGAGAGTTTATTTTGCAGATCTTGCAGCAAATAAAAGCTGAAGCATCCTGAGCCAGATGCCATCTCAATGATATAAACAGGCTCGTCTTCATTAAGATGTGCTCGATAGTCTTTCAAAAATGCAACTATCTGTTCGGCATAGGCCTCAGCAATAAATGGATTACTAGTGGGATAAAAGGGAATTCGGTTCCAGGCCGAAATGCTGGCGGTATCATAGAAATTTTCCAACATCTTCCAAATGATCGCTTCAGACAATCGCTTGTCCTGATCAAGCACGGCATGCTTCAAACCGACTTCTTGCCTGGAATCGACATCTTGCTTTCCTGCTTGCGTGGTCATTTCACTCTCCGATTAGACGTTTAGGTTCTTTGGTTCACTTCTTCTTATGGCTTTTCAACGCGGCGTTAAGCTGAGCAACAACTTGCTCATCCTTTTTCACCGACGGAGTATCTGCTCCCAACATTTTCGTGCGAATTTCCAGCGACTTTTCGGCCAGTGGTAAGGCTTCTTTCAATCTGCCTTCGTTGGCGTACAAGATTGCCATGGAAGACATAATCTCTGCCGCCAGCAGTGAATCACTTGAGTTAAGCCTGTTGTTGATCTCGAGCGCCTTCTTGAACAATTCCTCCGCCTTTTCCGCTTGCCCCGTTTGATAGTACACCACAGCGAGATTTTTCATGCAGCCCGCCACAGCTATAGAATCTTCACCCAGTTGCGACTTTTCGATGCCCAGAGCCTTTTCCAGCAATTCCCGGGCCTTATCATATTGCTTGCGCAACATAAAAACCTGAGCCACGTCGACCATTAGATTGGCCGTTTCGATGTCTGGCTCACCTTCGCTTTGCTTGCGCTTCAGCGCTTCGTTCAACAGTTCGTTGGCTTTGTCTATGTCGTGCTTCGATTCGGCAACCCTTGCCAGCCCGTAATATACATCGCACAATCCTTTCTGTTCGCCCTCCGGCTGCTGTTCGATCACCGCAAGCGCATGATTAAGATGACCCTCCGCTCCCTGGTAGTTCCCCAGGTAAGTCAAGGCAATGCCGAGTCCGGTCTCAGTCCTGGCATACTGCGCCGACTCTTCGCCAAACTCCTTCTTCTGTTTCGGGCCTACCTTTTCAAACGACTCCCGCGCACCATCGGGGTTATCGGTATCGAGATAACACTGGCCCAGCATCGGCAATATTTCCAGCAAATACGGTGCCGCTTTGCTTTGATCCGTAATGTATCCCACTTCCTTTTCTGCAGACTTCAACTTAGCAATCGCCTTCTGGTACTCGGCTTGCTCAATCGCCGCCTTAGCAGACGCCACGGTTTCATCTATCAGCGAACTTGTGGAAACCTGCGTCGGAACCGCTTTTTCCACATGCCCCAAAAACGATACGCCTACACCGATTCCAAGAACGAGCGCCACGGCAGTCAGAATCACCGCGAGCCGCCACGGTGACTGAGCAGGTTTTTCGATGGTCTCGAAACTGGTTTCCTTCGGCTTCTCCTCCGGCTTCACCACCGGCTTCACCACTGGCTTCACCACTGGCTCAATGGTCTCCGGCGGCGGTTTCAATCTGTCATATTCAACAGTGGGCGGAAACGGTGACACCGCCGGCGATGGCGGCGCAGGCGCCGCTACGGATTCTTTGACCGCCACTTTATCGAACATGCCCGTGTGTTGTTCGTGATCGACCTCATCAACGGCACCGGGAGAGACCGCGAAAAGTCGTAGTTGCGTACTTGCAGTTACCGGCACTTCCCCGACAATGTCTCGGTATAGCTCCATGAGCGCATCGCGGAATTCAATCATATGTTGAAAGCGAGCATCCGGGTCCTTCGAAAGAGCTTTAAACACAATTACTTCTAGCGCTGTCGGCAAATTGAATTGAGGACAAACTTCACGAAACGGAACAGGCTCGTCATGAACTTGCTTAAACATGCACTCCATGGCATCGCGACCGACAAAGGGAGGCTTGCCTGTGAGACAGCGGTAAAGCACACAGCCGGTAGAATAAATATCGGACCGAGCGTCAAGTTCTTTCCCCCGGCACTGTTCCGGGCTCATATACATCGGACTGCCAAAAATCTCGCCTGTCTGCGTTAAGTCGGCGCCCTCCCCCTCCCCTGGCGAGGCCAATTTGGCAATTCCGAAATCGACAATCTTCACAAAATCGGTTTGTCCGATATAACGCACCAGCATGAGGTTGTTTGGCTTCACATCTCGGTGAATTACACCTTTTTCGTGAGCATGGGCTAGCCCCTCACAAACCTGAACAAATATGCGCAGTGCTCGCTCCACTGGCAGGTAGTGCTCAGTCTGCAGAATGGCAGACAGGCTAACACCATCCAGAAGGTCCATAACCAGAAATGGCAAACCATCTACAGTCTGCCCGAAGTCGAAAACTGTCATCACATTGGGGTGATTGAGCGAACTTGCCGCCCGCGCTTCCTGTTGAAATCGCTTGAGCGCCTGCTGGCTCTTGACGAGATGGGGAAGCAGAACTTTAATTGCCACAGAGCGCTTCATCAGCTTGTGTTGGGCTTTGTAGACCTTGCCCCAGCCACCGTCTCCCACGAGTCCGATAATCTCGTAACGATCGGCAAAAATGTCTCCAGGCTGAGGTTCCGGCGTCATCACGGCAAGCATTCCACCGTCATCGTCGCAGATGGTACTTTCTGCACCGATGACTTCTTTGCCACAATTCACGCACTTCTTGTGGACAGGTCGTTCCTGATTGCCGACTTGCACCCGCTTACCCCATACGGACAACCTCCATTATTCTAGAGCGTTTGATGGAGGTCGGACATTGCGCTCGTTGTTGGTTATTCCACGATTTTGTATAGATTCGCCGCCCAATTGCGTTTTTATGCTTATCAGAAGTACAGCATCTGTTGAAATCATTGGCTCGGTCAGAACCAGTTAAGCTCTACCGGAATTGCGAGAGCGGTTTTCCCGACTATAGCCGACGACCAGTGCGTACACTCGTTAACTTGTGCTTACTCAGGGCTTTTCCTTTAGTAATATGTACTCAATTCATTGCCAGCAAAGAGGGGTCGCAAGTTGACTACTGCCCAAACTTCTCGCTCATCATCCAACCTGAAAGACAATAGTCTGAATGACAGCATCGCCATACTTGATTTCGGCTCCCAATATTCACAGCTTATAGCCAGGCGAATACGAGAGTTGAATGTTTTCTCCGAGCTCCTTCACTACAGTATTTCGGCAGAGGAGTTGAAGCGCCTGAATCCTCGCGGCATCATACTTTCGGGCGGACCCAACAGTGTCTACGACAAAAACGCACCCAAGTGCGATCCCGACATCTGGAAACTGGGACTACCCGTGCTGGGCGTTTGTTACGGCATGCAGTTGATGGCGCAGGAATTGGGTGGCATCGTCGAACCATCTAAGGTTCGTGAATTTGGTCGAGCCATGCTCACTGTGATTCATCACGGGTTGTTGTTCAAGGGAATGGACTCGAGTATCGACAGTTGGATGAGTCACGGCGACAGTGTGGTCGGGCTTCCTTCAGGGTTCCGAGCCGTGGCTTGCACGATGGACACGCCTACCGCCGCAGTTGCAGATGAAGAGCGAGGATTCTACGGCGTTCAGTTTCACCCCGAAGTCGTTCACACAAAAGGCGGCCAGAACATCATTCGAAACTTCGTCGCCGATGTGGCCGGGTGCAGTCAGAATTGGAACATGAGCATGTTTCTTGAATCTGCCATTCAAGAAGTGCGTGAGCGAGTTGGAGAAAAGAGAGTGTTGCTGGCACTTTCAGGCGGTGTAGACAGTTCCACCCTGGCCTTCCTGCTACACAGAGCCATTGGTGATCAATTGAGCTGCATGTTCATCGATCAAGGTTTCATGCGAAAGAATGAGCCAGAATGGCTCGTCAACAAATTCGCCCATGAATTTCACATCAATGTTCAGTATGTTGATGCCCGCTCTCGGTTTATCAATAAGCTTGCCGGGGTCATTGATCCTGAAGACAAGCGAAAGGTTATCGGCACCGAATTTATTCGAGTATTTGAAGAAGAGTCTAAAAAACTTGGGCCCTTCGATTACCTGGCGCAAGGAACGCTCTATCCAGATGTTATCGAATCGTCGGTATCCACTGTGGATCCTGCCACAGGAGAACGTGTGGCGGTTAAGATCAAATCGCACCATAACGTGGGCGGTCTGCCAAAAGATCTTCAATTCAAACTTGTGGAACCGTTTTCCAAATTATTCAAGGATGAAGTGCGCAGACTTGCACTGGAGTTAGAAGTTCCTGAAGGAATTCGCGAACGGCACCCTTTCCCGGGACCGGGTCTAGCCATTCGGGTCCTTGGCGAAGTGACACCGGAACGCTTAAATACATTGCGCGATGCCGACTGGATCGTGCGCGAAGAAGTGAAAGCGCACGGACTATATAAACAAGTTTGGCAAGCATTTGCAGTTCTGCTTCCAACAAAGTCGGTGGGGGTAATGGGCGATCAACGCACCTATGAAAATCAGGTAGTGATTAGAGCCGTGACCAGTGAAGACGGCATGACCGCCGACTGGGCAAGACTTCCCTATGATTTACTGGACGCCATTTCAAGACGCATCGTAAACGAAGTGTCGGGAGTAAATCGAGTGGTATACGACATAACATCGAAACCACCCGCCACTATTGAGTGGGAGTAGCGAATAAAACCGAATTGCCACCACGACTCAACCCTTGTTGGAGAGCTTGCACCGCTTCTCCAATGAGTTGATCTACTGCAGCAGCATTGCCGGGAAACGAGCTACCGCCAACGGTGACTGTCACCGTGAACTGTGATACGTCAAACTTGATTACTTGATTTTCCATGCGCGTGCGAATTCGCTCTGCGGCGATCTGCGCCCCGGAAAGGGGTGTTTCCGGCAAGATTACCCCGAACGTGTCGTCTCTGCATCGCCCCGCTATGTCCACATCGCGAAGGCAGGAAAGCAAATGCTTGCCTGTTTCCAGCACGACGGCGTTTTCGGCACGTAACCCGTGAATGTTTGCCACCGACTGTAAATTGTCAACGCTGACCATCAGTACCGAAACCGCACGGCCATAGCGTTGCGCACGACGAAATTCATAGTGAACACGTTTGAAAAAAGACCAGAAGTTAAACGAGTTTAAATCCAACAAGGCACGACGTTCAATCTCTTCGTCAGACAGGTGGGGATCTTCAATGTACCTGTCTGCAAAAAGCTTTGACTGTTCCCGTGGAATCTCGAAAGTCGGAACCTCCTTAAAACTCCAGAGGAACTGATTTTGCCCCTCCAACCGCTCAGCCAACCGCCGCTGAAACAGCTGTTCTTTGTTGTCGTCAGTTTGCTTACGGGAATTTATTGATTTTCCATCAATGTCGTGGTGCATCTTGTGCTCATCCACCTTCAATGTGATTTAAACAGAGAACGTCGACCACAGACTGTTATTCCCACTTCCCCAAAAAACACCCTCGCCACCCGGGAGCGCGGGAGGCATCGACTTGGCAAAGAATCAATTTAGTGAGACAATTCAAAACGGTTAGGTTTGTTTGGCAAACGAACCATTTCAATTAGGGAATCCGGGTGAGATGGTATCCTAAAGTCCCCGCACGTGGAAGATATGGCGAGCCAGAGCTTTGCAGAAATGCGGCGACGAAATGCCATGAAGATTGTGGCCATCGTTCGCGAAAGTCCTCATGTTAGTCGAGCTGACGTGGCTCGATTGACCAACCTTGCTCGGGCAACAGTTTCGAGCATTGTAGATGATCTCATCGCCGGAGGACTTTTAAGAGAAACAGGATCGAAGGAATCGGCAAAAGGTCGTCGCCCTATCGGTCTTAGCTTTAATACCGAGGCGCGGTATTCAGCAGGCATTTGCGTCGATCAAGATCGCATAGATGTTGTTATCTGTGATCTCGACGGAGTCATACGCCTTGAATATTCCAGTAGTCTGAAAAGCGACCATACGGCACAAGAACTCGTGGAAGAGATTCATGGCACGCTTACCCGGGCCCTAAGCGAAGCGCAACTCCCGCCCGACAAATTGGCTGCGATCGGATTGGCGGTTCCGGGTCCCTTAAGAGGCGGATCCACATCGTCAGCTAGCCCTGAAAAGCATATTGTTCGTATCGACTACCGAATTGTGCAAGAGGCGCTGACAAAAATCGTGCAACGAGAGGTCGTTCTTGATACCAACCTCAACATGTACGCAATTGCGCAAATTGGCAAAGCCAAGATTGCTGCGGACTTTAATACCATCTTGATAGTCCGAGTCGGTCACCTGGTGCGATCGGCATTCGTCATTAACGATCAGGTCTTCGAAGGACGGGGGAAAAGAGCCGGGGAAATCGGTCACCTCAAAGTTCCAGGACAGATGCGCCACTGTTTTTGCGGCGGTATGGGGTGCATAAATACTGTGGCGTCAATACCCTCCATTATTGATTGCTGTATCGATCGTAATCAACCTGTGCGCAACATGGACGAAGTTGCACAAGCGGTCAAGAATGGAAATAAACACTGCATTGAAACCCTTCAGAACGCCGGAATTGCAATAGGATACGGCGTGTCTGCCGCAATAAATCTATTAGCCCCCGACATGGTGCTAATAGCAGGCCGAAATGTTATTGAACATGATTGCGTTCGCCACGAAATTTACGCTGCCGTTCAGCGTCATTCGCTGGCCCCGAATTTGGAAGATTGCAAGCTGGTTCTCAGCATGTCAGACGAAAAACCGGAAGCGTACGGAGCGGCATTACGAGCTATATCCACCCATGAGCTATTGCCCGCTGACAGCGGATTCTGACAGATTCTGAGCAATGGTGCCGCAACCGGCTACACCAGCTTCAGCTTGAGAGCTTTGACCGCGGCTTGCGTTCTGCCTGAAACAGATAGTTTCTCTAGAATATGATCCACATGAGTGCGCACCGTTGACACGCTGATGATCAATCGGTCTGCAATTTCCTTGTTACCCAACCCTTCTGTCATGAGCCTTAAGACATCCATCTCTCGGGGAGATAGTTCCAGGCGTTCACCTGGTGGCTCGGCCACTACGGCCTTGCTCTCCGAACCGCGCATAGCCAGACAGCTCAATACTGTTCCCGCAATGCGTGGATCGATCCAGACCGCTCCGCCAGCCACTGACTTAATTGCCAGGCTCAACTTCTGTGCTGCTACATCCTTCAGGCAATACCCCGCAGCTCCGGCGGCAAAGGCGCCGAAGATTTCCGGGTCGTTATCGTGCGAGGTGAGCATGATCACTTTGATCTCGGGACAGCGCTGCTTCAGCTCTCTTGTGGCACTTATGCCGTCGAGCTGGGGAAGTCCGATATCCATGATAACTACATCGGGACGCAAAGTTTCTATCTTGTGCAAGGCTGTAATACCATCGGCTGCGTCTCCTACAACCTCGAATTGTCCGTCTCGCTCAAGAGCAACACGCAATCCGTCACGCAGAAGATCGTAATCTTCCACCAAAAAAACTCTGGTTTTGGTTGTTTCGATCATAACTCCGGGGTCTTTCTAATTGCTCCCGATGGCGGGCGAATGAGCGTGATCACTGGTAGAGGATTAATAGGCTAGAATAAGTGGCGCGCTTAGCATCAATTCTACACTCCGTTAGCCTGATAATGACGTGTCTCCTATGGATTGTAGCTAGAATCTCGTAGAGGTCGATATTGAAGGTTCTTCTGGCCGACGATGATCCGGTTTCTCTAAAAGTGCTCAAACTGGCCCTTGAGCCGGAAGGTTATGAAATTTGTTCGGCCAGCAATGGTAGCGAAGCGTGGCAATACTTCGAAGATGTCGATGCTCCGGGGCTGGCCGTTATCGATTGGATGATGCCTGATGTAGACGGAATTAGCCTCTGCCGAAGACTGCGCGAGCTCGACCGCCAGCGAAGTCGATATACTTACGTTTTGCTTGTAACTGCCCGTGCACAATCAGTTGATGTTGTGGCCGGGCTTCAGGCCGGTGCTGATGATTATTTGATAAAACCACTAAATCTTCCGGAGTTGCGAGCGCGAGTGCTCGTGGGCAGGCGCATCGTTGAGTTGCAGAGTGAACTGATAGAGCGAAATCAGATGCTTGAAGACTACAATGCTGCGGTCTCGCATGATTTGAAGACTCCGCTCATCGCCGTAAAAATGATTCTCGGACAGGTAATGGAGGGTCTCTACGGACCAGTGGATGCTCCGGCCGAACTGGTGCTCGGGCGAGCTCGTGAATCGGTATCTGATTTGCTTAGCATGTGCGAAACAATTCTGGCTCTGGCAAAGGCTGCACGGCAAGACCAGCTTCTGGGCGCCAGCGAAGTTGATCTAATTTCTGTTGCAAGAGATACAGCGCGAGACCTTCGTCCATTGCTTGAGCAGGAAGGTAAGGGTCTTGAAATCATCACAGATGAAGACGGTTCTTATTCAGTGTTAGCAGTTCAATCTGAGATGAAGCGCCTGTTCTTAAATCTGTTAGACAATGCGATCAAGTTTGCAAATCCTGTCAAACCCGTTACTTTAAAGTTTCAACGGCGGGAGAACTTATGTCGGGTTGCAATTGAAAATCGGGGACCTGAGATTGCCGAACAGGTTCGTCGAGCGTTATTTGTTCGTTTCTCAGAAATAGCAGGCGGCGGCGCCAAGCCAGGCACCGGTCTGGGGTTGTATCTTTGTCGGCGAATCGTGGAGCGACACGGAGGCCGAATATGGTATGAGTATGAAGGCGGTGCCAGCCGTTTTATCTTCGAATTAGAAAGGCTTTGAACACGCTCAGGAACAACAACGCTGGTTCCAGAGAACGCCCCGGTTCCTCTTTTGTGCCAGGCTTAATTTTTTGCTACTTCAATTAGGGCAGTTCGCTCAGCGCGGAACAAAGCATATCGAGATCTTCTTCTGTATTGAAACAGCCAAAACTGACACGCACAAGTCCGCTTTCCAATGTGCCTAAGGTGCGATGCGCAGACGCTGCACAGTGCAGACCAGGTCTGACGCATATGCCGTAACTGTGATCCAGATATTCTGCTACGGAGCCGCTGTCCATGCCCCTAACAGAGAAAGACACCACCGCCAATCTTTTTGCAACATCACGAGCGATGAAGTTCAGTCTCTCGTTGCTTCTCATCCGTGCGATAAATTCCCTGGCTAACCCGACTTCGTGATCTGCCAGACTTTGCCGATTTTGTTGAAGCAGCCACTCGGCACCGGCGCCGAGTGCCGCAATTGCACCCGCCGGTGGAGTTCCGGCTTCCAGTCGATCAGGATAATGCACGGGCATCTCCACATCTTCAGAACGAGACCCTGTACCTCCGGCCACCAGGGGCTCCAGATCGAGATCAGGCCGCACATACAAGACGCCAACACCAGGGGCACCAAGCAGTCCCTTATGTCCTGATGCACACCAATACGAAACAGAAAGCGCGTTTAGATCGCCGTGAAATATCCCCGCCGTCTGTGCCGCATCCACCAACAAAGGGACGTTCGCTTCTCTGCAAATTTCATCGACAGCAGGTAGATCAACAAACTGACCCGTGACATTACTCGCCTCTTGGATCGCACACAGTGCGGGGCGCTGTTCTTCCAGTAGTTTGCGAAAGGCAACAAGATCGACAAAATGATCGCGAGAATACGGAATTGTAGTGACTCTAATACCACTGCTTCTCGTAAGTTGTGCCAACGGGCGCATGACAGCATTGTGTTCAAGCGCTGATACACACACGATATCACCGCTTTGCCAACGCAACCCCTTCAGCACCCAGTTTATCGAGTAGGTGCACCCCGGAGTAAATATTATTCGTTCTGGTGAGGCCGCGCCAACGAGCCGTGCCACGCTAACTCGTGCATCAAAAACCGTTCGCGATGCTTCAAGAGACAGATGATGTGCAGAACGACCGGGGCTGCCACCACGCCGAAAAGATTCATCTTGCGCTCGATAGACATTCTCCGGTTTGGGATGTGTTGTCGCTGCGTTATCTAAATAGACGGTTTTCACTCAACGGTTTTTCCAGGGTATCCCACGCTATGCTAGCATGATTGTTTATGATGACTCGATACAACTCCAGATGTCCACAAACTGCCAGGGCGGGGCTCAGGGCAGGGTGCGCTGTTGCTATTGCCGGGTTGGGCTTGACCGGTTGTAATTATCCGATCTCAGTCAACACTCCTCCCGTCATCCAGCCCATAAGCGCAATGACGACGGTGGAAGATACGCCGGTGCTAGATTTGCTTGGTCAATTAGAGTCGAAGTCGCCACAACAACGCAAAGATGAACTTCTGACATTCCACGACAACAAGGCCAATGGCGAAATGGCCCGAAAGAAAGTTGCATACGTACTGGCAAAGATTCTCAAGAGAACAGGAACAGAAGAAGACATTAAGCAAGCACTGCCACTGTTTCAAGAAGCCGAAGGGGTTCCGTCTCTCTCAGGACATGCCGCTTCTTATGCCGCCGATTGTGCAAAATTTCTTGGCGATGACGAGATGACTCGTCGTGAACTTAAGAATGCAATTGCTGCCACTCAAGAACCACTTGCAAAAGCATTGCCAGAGTATACATTAGCTCAAATCTACTTTCGCGCGGGTGAACCGGACGAGGCTGGCAGCTACCTCGAAAACATAATCAAGGAAGCGCCTGAGTCGCAATTTGCTATAGGTTCCAAATACTATCTCGGTCAGATCAAGTACAACGCGGGCCAACAAACTGAAGGGCTGGCATTATGGCGACAATATTTGAAAGAGTGTCCTGATGGACGATACGGTCCGCAAATTTTGCCTGTATTGAAAACACTGCCAGATTTAACAAGTGAAGATCACTTGCTTATTGCTGAATCTCACTTTTATCACGGTGAGCCCGACAAAGCGTTGCTGGAGTGGAGTAAAGCAGGCGACACCACGCACTGGTTGATGCAGGCTCAATGCCTGTTTCGACTGGGCAAACCTACTCTGGCGAGGCAATCGCTTCTGAACGGAATCCGATCGCATCCTGCAGATCCGGCTGTACTTGAAGCGGCACAAATTTTGTGTCGCCCGATCAGTAAAGAAGATGCTATCAAGGTGTGGCAAACCGTGCTAGCAAGTGGTCCTCAGTTTGCCGACGTAGCACTCTTCAATATCGCAAATCGCGCACCCGATGAGCAGAAGGTGGGCTACTATTGCGAACTTTTGAAGCGCTTTCCCGATTCGGAATACGCACCGGAGTCGAGCTGGTGGGTGCTCTGGAACAAAATTTTGAAAGGGCAAAACGAATCGGCTTTAACAGATGCGAAGCAATTTTCGCAAAAATATGCTTCTGCAAGATCTGCCGCTCGTTTCTGTTTCTGGCAAGGGAAGCTGCTCGAACGGCTCAAGCAGACAGACGCAGCCAAAGAAATTTATGCGCGCACAGTCGATCTTTACCCGCGAGACTATTACGGACATCGCTCGGCCGGCAGATTGGCTGCATTGAATGGAGACAAGGCCAGCAAAGATCCGGCATGGTCTACAGACTTTCAACACAGCCTGAAAATTTATGCGGCACTCGGTTCCAAGTGGAACTGGCCGGAGCCGCCACAATTGCTTCCCTACGACAAAATCGAATCAACATATGGGCCCACTGCCTCTATGCTGGCTCAATTGCGACAATGGGATGAATGTCTGGATCTTGCTCCGGCCAAAGATTGCCCCTGCCCGCAGCTTCGCTCCATCTGTCTGGCTAAACTCGGGCGGCCTCTTGAAGCAATAAATACCATGTCTAAGGATCTCTCGGGTAAGCCTGGCGACGCGCTAGATTGGCAGCTATCGTACCCGTTGCTGTTCGCGCGGATCATGTCTAGCGAAGGCGGGATAAAGAAAGTAGATCCGTTGTTGGCTCAAGCACTCACGCGTGAAGAGTCTAGATATAACGTCGATGCCGTGAGTAGATCCAATGCTCGGGGCTTAATGCAACTGTTGCCTCCCACTGCTTATGGTGTGGCAAAGCGTCTCAGCGTGCCTCTTTCTGGCGTGCGTGATATTCACAAGCCTGAGGTTAATCTGAAACTGGGAATTGATTACCTTGCGTATACATTGTCTCGCTTCGGCGGCAACGCCATGCTGGCAGTGGCTAGCTATAACGCGGGTCCCAACGGGGTTGCAGGTTTCACCAAAAAGTATTCCATGGCAGATCCCGACATGTTTGTGGAGCAGATTCCATATACTGAAACTCGTGATTACGTGCGCAAAGTTTTTAGCAGCTATTGGAACTACAAAGCGACTTATGGCCGTTATTTGACCCTGAGACAGTAATGCGCGTCTATAAATGAGCGGTGGTGCAAGCTTCTTATTTCGTCAGACCTGAGCCTGAAGACCATTGGTTTTTCGCCTACCAGCAAAAGATAAAAATGCAGAAAATTCCGGAGGATTGTCAAATTTAGACGTGTTTCACCCAGCAAAGACGAAAATGCAAAAAATCTCGGAGGATCGTCAAATTTAGACGTGTTTCACCCCCAGCAAAAGACGAGAATGCAGAAAATCTCGGAGGATTGTCAAATTTAGACGTGCTTTGCCCACTGCAGAAAGACGAAATGCAGAAAATCGCGCAGGATTTCAAAACTGAAAGCAGGTCTAGGTCCAAGTAAGGGCGGCGGCGAGCACAGCACCCCAAAGCGAACGAATCGCTTCGGGGTAGCTGAAACTCACGGCAGACATTCCACATTAGCCCCGATCGTTGGAACCATATACGATACCGACGCTGTAGTTGCAGGTCGCAACCATGTCCATCAGCTCCTTGTAAGGTTCCGGCAGGACAGCGGTCACTTCCTCCAGCATTTGCCGTGCATAGGAGCTGTACTTGCCCCTGTCTCGCTCGCCGCGAGATTGTTTGATATCCGCCCGAGCGATGGCGATCTTCAGCGGAACACAGTTTTCGTGATCCGGACCGAACTCTTCCCGAGCACCTTTTAACGCGTCGAGCAGTACACAGAACGCGCCGTTGTGATCTCCACGGGCGGTACAAACCTTGGCTTTGTTAATAAGCCGTCGGAGGGGCGACCTCGCCGAAAGCACTGTTTCCAGCTGTTCGATGGTGAGCATCGGACCAGTTTTCATTGAACTTCTCCGCTTGAGAAATCTTAAACAGCCCGGAGCCCGGGCTGTTCTTTACGACGCGATTGCTTGGTTGCGTTTGAGTGTCGCTACAAGAGCAACTTCACCAGTCACGATTTTCGATCAATAGCCACCCGAATGCGAATCGTAGTACACGATTTTCACCGTGTAGCTCTGCTTACTTCGCCCGGCGAAAGTCGGATCAGCAGACAGGTCGAAGTTCCCCTCCGGACCCGGATTATAAGTTCCTCCCCAGGGCTTCATCTGCACTCCGGCAGCCTGAAGATCAGCCACGGTCTTTTGCCAGTCGTCATACTGGCACAACTGAATGGTGAGGACGTGATTGGTCGTGTATGGGGTTACAGCTCCGTGACTCCAGTGCCATGCGTCATCGACAGCCTGAACGTTCCCCGCAAGCCCGGCAATCTGGCCCAGTTTGTCGGCAGCAACCTGCGCGAACTGAGAATCGTCTTGCCGGTCCTTTGTCATTTGGTCATAGGCGTCGACGAGCTGCTGTTGTGTAAACGGCATGTTCTTCCTCTCAATAAGAAGCGGACACCGAATCAGAACTCTCACCCGAACCACTAGTCCGAAAGCTTTCAGGTG
>JAKFUT010000111.1 GCA_021732565.1 Candidatus Obscuribacterales bacterium | reverse complement strand
ACATTGCACCGGAGCAACTTCAGGGAAAGGCTGTACCCCAAAGTGACATTTATGCGTTCGGAGCCGTGCTGTATTTCCTGATCTCGGGGAAGGAGCCGTTGCCGTTGACAGAACTCCATCCACAACGTGATGGACACGATTGCGACAAACAATTCGATGATCTTGTGTCCAAATGCACCAAACTGGACTTCCACGAACGGCCGGCTACCGGGCACGAAATTCTCAAGATAGTAATCGGTGTGCAGGAGGGTAGGGGTGGACTCGCTACAGATCAACGAAACTAGTGCTGAAGAGCACATTAGAATCGATTCAGCCCTCTGGGGAAGTCGACAGCATTTACACCTGAGGACAGATACAAAACAGCCACCGATGTCAGCCGTATTGGTAGGGATGGAGACCATCGTCTGCGCACATTTCATGAAAATAGTTGGTGGAAACTTCGGCACCTTTCACGGGTTTATAGGCTGATGACGATCAAGCACTCGGATGAGCAATCCGTTGTGGCGAGCGGAGCTTCGGCCCGGGGACGAGTGCTGCCGACACTCGTTAGAGGGGCACTTTTTGCTCCGATCTTTGTGATCGGAATTTTTCTGACGGGATGCTTCCTTCTGTTCTTGTTGTGCTTCCTCGTTTCGGTTGCTGTTGGCGGCTTCGGGCCTCCTTCCAACTGTCCTGGCTGGTTCAAGCTTGGGATGTTTGGAGTTTTTGGTATCACGGTTGTGGTTGTTGGAGTTGGTCCGTTACTGTGTGAAAAACTACAAGGTGATCTGCCTACGCAGGTATCAGAATTGTTTGTATCTGGCGCTTGGGATTCGCCAAGTATTAGCTTGTTTTTTCTGCTTGCCCCGGGTGCGATTGCTGTTGTTCTTCTGATCGCCAAAGTCATAGCGTCTCAATTGGGCATTGAGGCAATGCTGTATCCTTGGGATTTCGGGATTGATTCAATTCTTATGGCGCTGCCGGTAGCACTGACTCTCAGCATCGGTGTTGCGCTGATACGTAGCGGGCACATCTTTGCTGTTGCTCCCGATCATCTTTATGCGCGAAGTAACTATGAATGGAAGAATGTTGCAATCAGGGACGTTCAGCAAATTGACCTGGTGAGAAATGCGGATACGACCGAGAGTGCCTATCATGAAGATGACGAATCTCAACACCACCTGGCTGTTCGAACTGCGGATGGATCCGAATCCTCGGCGAAGGTACTGGAGATCTACTTTAGTAAATTTGATCCCCCCCAACGCAAGCATTTGCTCCATTGGATAGAGAAGAATTTCGACGACAACGTATTCACTTCTCGCGCGAGGCGAGTGGTACTGAATGCGCAGCCTCAAGTGATCGGAGCACCAGTGCCGCAGCTAGAACAGCTAGAGCAGTTCAACTTTACGACTAATTGGGAACGCGATATACAGGCGCACATTGGTAGAACAAATTATGTTCCGCTTGAGCATGGTCAAGTTATTGGGAACGGGCGATACACGATCAACAGTTATCTCAATTCAGGCGGATTTTGCACCACCTATATCGCTATGGGACCTGGTGGCGCCAGAGTTGTGCTCAAAGAATCAGCGTTGCCGGAGAATCTCCCTGATGTGGTGCGTCAGCAGGTGTCGGAGATGTTTGCACGCGAGGCACGGCTGTTGACGCGATGTTCAAATGACCGAATTGCCCGTATTCAAGATTTCTTTCAGGAAGGAAATCGTGAGTATCTTGTTCTCGACTACATTGAGGGTGTGCCGCTATCGCAGCTCGTCAGGAAGGGGGGCGCGGTACCTCAGACCAGGGTAATCGAGTGGGCGCAAAGTATGGCGAAGTTCCTGATTTATCTTCATGAACTTGATCCACCGATCGTTCATCGTGATTTTACTCCAGAGAACATATTGCTTCATCGATCGGGCGAATTGTATTTGATCGATTTCGGTGCCGCCAACGAATTCATCGGTCAAGCCACAGGCACCTTGATTGGGAAACAAGCTTACATTGCACCGGAGCAACTTCAGGGAAAGGCTGTACCCCAAAGTGACATTTATGCGTTCGGAGCCGTGCTGTATTTCCTGATCTCGGGGAAGGAGCCGTTGCCGTTGACAGAACTCCATCCACAACGCGATGGACACAATTGCGACAAACAATTCGACCACCTTGTGGCCCAATGCACCAAACTAGACTTCCACGAACGACCGGCTAACGGACACGAAATTCTCAGGATAGTAATCGGTGCGCAGGAGGGTAGGGGTGGACTCGATACAGATCAACGAAACTAGTGCTGAAGAGCAGATCCATGCTCAAGAGCCGGTTTATGACCGGTCTGAGAGTTACCTTCATATGCTGAACACGGTGTTTATGGACATTGAACTCGGCATAAAGCAGTTGAGGCAAGACGGGAGTATTGAGACGGCTGAAGAATTAGAATCCGAATATCTGGCGGTTCGCGAAAGATTTGCTGACGGGCGGGGGCCATTCGAACCGGGTTCGCCACTACATGTAGTATCGGTAGGCTTCCCGCCGGAAGACCTAACTTCTCCTTCGAAGATACCTGTAATTGTGACCTGCTCGCATGAACCCGTGGAACTCTTGTTGAGTTCGAATGCTACCGTTGATTGGAACGTCAGTTGCTGGCCGAAGGTTATCGTCAAGCGAATCTATGTCGTGGTACCGAAGGGCGAGAAATTTTCGATCGCGGTAGACCGAAATGATATCAAAGTCACCGAGCACCATGATTGGTGGTTCGGAGAAGCTAGACCACACGCTCGTTCGAATGAACTATTAATTGGTGGTGTCAAAAGGGTTACCGGAGCTGAACCTCGCACGGTGCAGAGTAGTCATTGGGCGTATGAGAAACCATGGGTTATTGGTAAGCAAAGCCGTGAGTGGCGCGCGCAAATGTTCTTGCAGGAAGTGGAATATCTGCACGCTCGAGCAATGGAACCTGTTCGACGGAAGATCTTTCAGCTCTTCTCCCTCACGCGAACCCGCATGGCCGCCAACATCGAAGCAGAGTACGGAGCCTACGGGTATAATCCTCCTCGCTTGATCATTGGTGAACTTAAGCCACCGACAAAATCGTTTGATTTTGTAAATGGTGTAATGAAATCAGATTGGGAGCTAACCGATGATCACTGCTTTTATTTAAATTCCGACGAAACGTTTTCACCGGAAACTCATTGCCAGCCTAAAGCTGTATTCGCGGGTGGAAAAGTCTTTGCGGTTTCCGTGCGCGGGGTATTGGAGTGCAGCGATGGCGAGGCACAACTGCGGGAGCCTGATGACGACTTGCACTTTTTCCCTAATGATTTTGATATCACATTTGATAGCGATCGTGAGCAACTTTTGGTCAAGGGCTCTTCTACTCTTTTCTCTGTTGATGTAGTGACCGGTAAATGGTCGGGACTAACGCATTTATACCGCAGTGCCAAAGATCGAGGTCAACCGTCCTCATCTATGACAATGCCTGCTCTTAGCGCCATGAGCTACGATGCCAATTCGGGTAAACTCTTGTTTCTGGATTCCATGGAAACGACTCCCTATGCGGCCTTGCTAACATGGTATTCGCTCGACGGAGTGCCAGAACGAAAGCAACAGTTGAGCAGTTGGGTTCCTGTGGGTCAAAATGGGGGCTTTGCTTTTACTGCTGCTTTTTTCGTTCATCCGTTTCTTGTTCTGGTATCTCAAGTACCCGAAGAGTGCCCGATGGATACCTTGGTGATTGAAGATACATGGGTGATCAGAGCAAAGAGGATTGATTCCCGCCCGTATGTGTGGGTTATTGAACCAAACAGCGGGCGCGTACTAGTTTGCGCTCCTCTGATAATCGGTGCGACGCCCCGTGTAACAAACCAACGGGTAACCCCGGTATCTAGCGGGGGGCTGATAGTTCTGCCAGACGTGGTACCGAATGAGCTGCAACCAACACCGGGCTTTGATGATCTTCCTGAACTCCTTCAACATGGATATCGTCATACAGGCAAGAGCGAATATGAGCAGAGAGTCAAGGAGATTGAATCCGGTATAGAGTGGCTGAAAAATAATGGCAGCCTTGAGCAGGGATTGACGTTTGAGCACGACCTCGCATTGTTGAAGACCGAGGCGGATAGCAACGAGTATGCTCCGCCGGAATCGGACGTTGCTGAACTCCACGTAATTGGTGTGCAATGGGGGAAGGCAGAAAGCGAGTTCGGCCACAACTCCACGGTGGCGGTGCACATTTCTTACACTGCTTCGCCGGTCATTGTCGCCGTCAATCAATACAGTATGTATGAGGTGACCTACAATTTTATTGTCGATTCGGAGGTTAGGCTGCTACAAGTTATTATGTGTGGACAATCGCGAGAAGAAGCGGTACATGTCAACGGGCTTCCTTCCGGGGTTCCCGTAACTTTTCTCTATACTGAGGTTGCATACGCCAGGGAAGACTTCGGGTGGACGCACTTCGTAGACCATATTGAATCTATTGCGGGATACCCGATTGCAACCTTCATTCCTGATACTAGCGGTGATGTCTTTGATATCTCAGCGCGCAATGCAGACTGGTGTCTCCAACATCTCACCTATAGGATGACGCAGCTCTGGAAGCGAGCAACCCGCGAACGCCGCGAGTATTACGAGTCACTGCTCTCCAACGTGACTTTTAAGGCCGGATACCCATCTGGACCACCGATACACCATCTTGAATCTGGCCAGATGATCACACCGGCGGCGCTCTACGAATTTGATATTAATGGCCCGTTAGAGGGAACGAAACAGAAAATTTCAGGCCGGTTCGATGATGTTGTTTATGACGGTTCTAGCGAAACCATTTATTGGATCGACAAGACGCTCTTTCGATCGACCCATCCATTTGTGATGGCAGAAGAAGTCGAAGTACCGGAAGAAGTTGAAGGCTACCCCGTGATATGGGCAATGGCGTTGGATTCTGCACATAGGAGATTGTGGCTTAGAATCCACGAAAAAATCGTAACCTATGATTTGGTGGAGCAACTCTTCTCTTTGGAATCTAATGATTCAGAACTGCGGAACTCGCAAGGGTTGGCGCTAGATGAAGCCGAACTCTGCCTCTATGCGTTGAGTGACAGCGGTAATCTTCCTGACTATGCAACGAATTTGCTCAAGTTCGATCTGTCCGGAAAACGTATTGGCGAGATGTCACTGAGCAAGCCATTGTTTGTCGTACAGGTTGCGGGGCTGCCTTCCGTGCGGTTGATTAGTTGCGGGAAGTGGTTGATAGCAGTAATCAACACTTCAATGAGTGGTCTTGTGGATGAGCGGCCACCTCGCGTTTTGATACACGTGATCGATTCTGTCAGCGCTGAGGTTGTTCTTACCAAAATCGCGCTGTTGCATTAGTCAGCTTCATCGCTAACCGCGATCTTTTGCGCGTTGGAAGAAGGTGAACACCAACACCAAATCGCTCGATCTTCAGCAAAAATCGAATTTTGAAAGCTCGAAGGCATGGAAAGGTACACTTTTCGTGTCTGCCCGAGTGGTTATGGTCCAAGATACCTTGTCGTTCATCTCAGTGGAACGTCACTGAAGACATGATGGACCGTCCCAAAGATCTTGGGGCTGCCAAATATCGCTAGTTCTCGGACTCACACCCTGAAGACTACAATGGGCAAAATCCCACGTAAGGCAAAAAACTTAAGAAACTTTCATTTCTTGTGTCGATATTTGCGGAAAACACGGTAGATACACTCACGAGTTGCAAAGTGGCGAGATTCACCAAGCGCTCATAAAGCAAACCAGTTACTAGCCAACGAACTAGCAGACAAACCAGGCACAACGTGCCCGGCATCGACGTGCCGAATATAAGAGGATAAAACAATGGCCGCCAGTGGACAATCCAGACAGGGACAAAACGTAAGAGAGAAATTCTTCCTGGATTTTGCATCAGCGACCGCGAAGTCTTCGGATCCGTTTCGCTCACAACGGAAGACCGAAACCGTCGAGTGGCTACCCGACCTGCTATTCATCGAACCGGAACAGCCATTGAATTCTTATGACGCGGAACAGTCCGTCTCTGAACTCAAGGCACTGTTCATGCAAGTCGAAGCTAGTTGTCAGAGTCTTTAATCTGGCAGCGATCAGATTTGAACTATGGAAGGTAAATTAGGAGGTGGAGTTGCAAAACTCCGCCTCTTTCATAAATTTCCGCTTTGATGGCATATTCCACCAACCGGTTCACTAATGTTCGATCCATGTGTCCTGCTAAACGCCAGCTGGCAGAAGTGAGCCACATTTTTCTACCAGTCGGTTTTCTCACTCTGCTGTGGTTCGCTTTGTGCACCCCCGGATTCGGGGAAATTATGCAAAACCGACCGCGCCTGCCACCAAACTGGACTTCCACGTACGACTAGCAACCGGTCACGAAATTTTCAAGCTTTCCGGATGACGCCGAAAAGGTTCTCGTATCGAGCGACGACGGATATGAAGTCTTTCTCTCTTATTGAACCGTTAGTTTTTTCCAGCTTTCGCTGCTGTCGCCTTTCTCAATTGGAGAAGGCAAGAAGCGCGGTTTTGCAAAGCAATGTCATTCTTTGGATCTGTCGCTAAGACTACATTGAAGTCATCGAGAGCCTTTTGGTACTGGCCAAGGTCAGAATAACAAGTTCCACGGCATACTCGTGCGTCGTAGAACTTGGCATCAAGACTCAGTGCTTTGTTACAATCTTCTATCCCTTTGTCATATTTCTTCTGCTGCAGGTACATCTGCCCACGATTAGTGAACACCTCAGCACTGGGAGTGATGCTGATGCATGTAGAGTAATCTTGAATCGCCTTGTCGAATTGACCAAGTTTCTCATTGGCAGTTCCTCGCAACAAGTAACCATTCTCGGCTTTCGGTGAAATCTGAATCAGCCGCTCCGCTGCGTCTGCGGCTTCCTGATACTTGCCCTTTTCAATCAGAGCCACCCCGCTAGCGAGAATCTTGTGCGCATCCTCGACAGGGGGAGTGCAGCCGGCAACAAAAATGGATAGGAATAATATCAGGATGGTCTTACTTTTCATGCGATGTTCTCATTCATGTAATGGTCCACACATTTTAGCTCCAAGCAGCGTCGGAAATCAGACGTTGTCGATGCATCGTATCTAACCGCTACGAGATGGCGGAATCTTGAGCTAGCGCTGCCTGCCGAGTTTTAATCCTTGGGGCACACGGAGTTGGAAAACTCCGCCTCTTTCGCAATTAGTAAGATTCCATTGCATTCGAACCTGTCCTGCCAGCGCCAAGATAGAATTCTCGAAAGTTGGCATCAATAGCCCTTTTGAGGAGAACAACATGACAGAAACTGTCAATCCCATTCGTCCGGGTCTTCACACCATTACTCCGCACTTGACTGTAAGCGATTCAAAGAAGGCCATTGAGTTCTACAAGAAAGCTTTCGGTGCCGAGGAGTGCGGCATTAGCGAAATGCCCGACGGAAAGGTCATTCATGCAGAAATTAAAATAGGAGATTCCTATGTTTTCCTGCACGATGAATTCCCCGAGATGGGCGCACTCGGACCTGCAGCACGTGGCGGTTCCTCGACTTCTTTGTGTATCTCGGTTGTGGATGTAGACAAATCCTTCCCGCAGGCTGTGGAAGCAGGGTGCACTGTAATGATGCCTCTGGACAATCAGTTTTGGGGCGATCGCTACGGCGTCGTTGTCGATCCGTTTGGACACGTCTGGGAATTGTGCACGCACAAGGAAGACGTTGCGCCTGAAGAAATGAAGAAGCGTATGTTGGCAATGAAAGACAAGATGGCTACTTGCGCTAAGTAACAACCTTCAGCGAAGCGTCCAGTTCTTTAATGTAAGGCATCCTGCCCGAACGACAGGATGCCTTATTTAATGCGCTCTCCACTGGCATTCGCGGATGGTTTTGAACAAATGCCCGATACCCGAATCGGCGGAACGAGGAGACCGAGGAGAATTCACGCTAGTATCTAAACGGAGAACACGGGCTCGCCATGATGTTGTCGCTCTTTCAATGCGATGTTGTGAGCTGATGTGATTTTGTGAACTGAGCTGAGGTGATGGTGTTCTGCCCACATGAACATGACACTCTCGTCTGGAGAAAACGGATCATTAAGTCTGCGAACAATACATCTCTTACATCATCTGCTGCAGGTGCAAAGGGTTTATGAGGATCCTGCACGAGCAAAACAAAAGCGTAGTCTAGGGTATGAGGTTCTTGCGAGCTAGACGACTTACATATGCATGTGAAGTGTCTTCCATGGCTATAAAACGCAAATGGGGAAAGGCTTCTGACCCCAGCCTGGAGAGCACATTGCCTGGATTCATTTCGAGAAAGACGTCAGTTCCAAGCTCGACCAGTACCGAGATTGAATCATGCCACCGAACTCCGTTGGCGATGTTATTCGCCAGATCTTCAGCCACACTGCCAGCGGTCCGTAATGGGCGCGCCGTGACATTGCTCATATAAGGAATCGCCGGTTTTTGCACGTTCACCTTTTTTAGAGTCTCTTGCAGTGTTTCCGCTACTGCCTGAAAAAGCGGGCAATGCGAAGGAACTGCTATATGAAGACGTTCTGCTTTACGCGCTCCGCACTTTAAAGCCGCTACTGCGACCTTTTCTATACCTTGAAGTGACCCGGCAATGGTGAGTTGTCGTGGTGCATTTATGTTGCTGACGAAGACAGGAGCGGATTGCTCATAGAAGTTGTTGACCAGTTCGGCCACCTTATGCTCAGTCAGTCCAACGATGGCGGCCATACCGTAGCCTGAGGGGAAGCTAGATTCCATTAGCTGCGCACGTTGTTTAACTACAGTGATACCATCGGCAAACGGCAAAGACCCGCAAACAACTGCTGCAGCGAAAGCCCCCACTGAGAGACCGGACACCGCTGCCGGTATCACCTGCTCTGCTTCCAGCACTCTTGCTACGGCTACGCCGGCAATGAAAAGCGATAGTTGAACGGCGACCGTAGACTCAAGGGCCTCCTCCGAATCGAGTTCACTCATCTCACACTCAAGGATTTCGCTTGCCTGGCGAAAGGTAGACTCGGTAGCTGGATGCCGGGGCAAGCGCTTAAGCATCCCGGGTCGTTGTGATCCTTGACCTGGAAAGAGAAAACAGATGCTCACCCGGGAGTCTCCATCTCTGTGAGCAAGCTGTCTTCCAAATGCGGTGCATCAGCAACATGCCAGGGAACGACTGCCATGCGAGGCTTATCCGGGCAGCGAAGCAGGACAGGACGACCTTGATTGTCAGCGTATTCACTTAGCGAGAAAGCACAGGCCGGTGTTTCCACTAGCACATCTATACACGCGGCAATCTGTCGAACAGACACTAGTAACGAGTGTGCGTAGTCATGGTCAAAAGGAACTGGTGCGAAAAGTACAATGTCGAGATCGCTCAATGGAGTGGCCGCTGGAAATGTCGATGCCAGCTCGAAGCCGATGCTACCGCCCGGTCCCCACCTTTGGTCCAGGCTGCACCATTCTTTCTCCAGTGCAACTAAGTGCTGTAATGCTGGTATTGCCTCGAGCCGTTCAGGCTTGACTATTGTGCCGGCACGAAGCTCAAAAGGTGACACCATGGACTTAACCCGATCAGGACTGACAATACCAGCCCAGCGTTGATTGCGGGCTTCTCCTCGCACACCAACTGCGATACCGGTTCCCGACGCTAGCTGGCGGCGCACTACGACATAGGGACACGCTAAAAGTGACTCATAGACCCACGCCGGAGCGCCCGCAAGAGCCTGAATGCTATCTGGAGATTTAAGCTCCAGCAAATCATGCGGGTTGGCGAATGGGAGATTGGTTCTGATCATGGTCGTAAGATTTCTGATTACGTTATCTTTTCGAACCTTCCAAGTTCAATTTTAGCTGGTTTGCGACCATTGAGAAAACATGGCTTCCCTGGTCTTTAGCGTGGCACTACGAGTGGTGGCAGCAGCAGCGGACAGCCAACGGCTGCTGAGGTCTTTTGGTCCCCGTCTGGCGTCATCTACAGCTGCTGAAATTCGCTCCTTAACCAAGTCTACATCCGCCGTCTGCGGTTTGTCTGCATCCTTGACCTTCAAGAGATCGTACAAAAGCCCGAGCTTGGCATAATCTTTTATGTCATAGGACAAGGGAACAATTGTCTCGGCAAGCTTATCCAGCTCTGCTACGCTACGCCTGGTGACACGGGCCGCAGCCTCTTTGTGCATGGCGTGAATTATTACGCCCGGGTCGTCGAATGCCAATATTCGATTGGCTTGATAGCCATGTGTCAAGAACGCACCAGAGAGAGCTTGTCCGACAACCAGAGCGATTACCGGATGACCCAGCATGCGAGCTGATGCATAGGCATCTGCTGCAACTGCTGCCGCCAGGTAAATGGCTGCCGTTTCTTCACGCCGGCCGTACGCCTGGCTTTTCACATCGACAATGGCGATGATTGGTCGGCGATCAACCGACTTGTGGGAATCGATCACTTCCCGCACATGCGTGGCCAGCGCGTAGGCTTCTTCCAGTCCTACTTCGCCTTCTCGCGCCCGCGGAAAACGTGCAGCAGCATTCGGTACCACGCAAAGGAATCGGGCCTGTGCTTCCCCTAACGGCGCATCAGCAACGAGGACCGAATCCGGGTCGCGCGGGTCGGTACTCTTCCCGGACTGCCCCGCCAAAGCCTCAAACCAAACACGACCGCGAGTTGATAAAATGCTATCGGTGCTCATTTTGTATTCTCCCGGTGCCAGGTTTTACGAAGATCTTCAGGGTTCCACTGATATGCGGGATCTAGTGCGGCGATCCGCTTGCGGTAAAGATCAACTTGCTCACTGCGATAGACAGAAGGCACGCCGGCTTTCAAAAGAGACCGAACAGCCTGCCGGATTTCGCCCACGTCATCTTTAACCAGAACATCGGCAAGACCAGTTGCATAACGTTGCTCGCCACCATCAATTGCCCAGATAAGTGTGCGGTCTTTGGAATCAAATTCTTCTACACCGTGTTCTTGTTCGATTACTTCCGGACCATTCAAGCCCAATCGGCCCTCAGTCGTCATCACCATATAACTCGACAGGGCCGCAACCAGCGACATTCCACCAAAACAGCCTACAGTGCCGGCGCTGAGGCAGACAATCGGTGAAACCTTACGCAGCGATAGAAGTGAAGCAATGATTTCAGCGACTGCCGCTAGTCCGAGATTTGCCTCGGTCAGCCGCACACCGCCTGTTTCCAGCAAGAGCACCGCGTTAGTCCTGATGCCATTTTCCGTGTCTCTACAAGCAAGGTCAAGCGCTGCACATATCTTGGCTCCTGAGACTTCGCCGAGAGAACCTCCCTGAAAGGCGGGCTCCATGGAAATAACTACAGTAGAGATGCCGTCGATTTTGCCCTTAAGCACTATGCATCCGTCGTCAGACTGGGGGGTAACGTTTTGAGGCAAGAGCCAGGGTGACTCAATGCGATCGAAAGGTCCGAGCAACTCTCGCCAACTATCGGGGTCAAAAAATGTAATAGCCCTTTCTCGCCCGTTCAGCTCAATAAAGCTGTCGCGCCTCTTCGCCATGTGAGCGGAAGGAAGGGCCTCGGTGCTTGTGGTCATTGCTCACTTGCCTCCACTGCTTGTGCCAGACGCAATGACACCACCCCTGGTGTGGCTCCTGCATCATTGATTTCAATCGCGACGGCTCCATCATATTTCATAAAGAACCTATCCAACACCGCTTTCCACTGCTCTGAAAAACCTGGCACACTGGTGCGAATGCGCACCTGCGCGCTCGATGCATCGAGCGGTTCCAATAAAACTTCCAGGTCTCCCGAGCCGACTACTCCAACATGAGCGCGCCCTTTAGCCTTGCCCTTATTCTTGGCTGAAAATTTGAAATTCAGTATTTCCATTCAATTTCGCCGCCCCATCGTTTTACCCATGAACTCTGCGCTTACCCGAACGTTTTTGTTATCTAAGGAACTGAGACAATCCAGAAACAGGGTGGCTGCCAGTAAATCAGCGCTGCCGCCGGGTGATGCCCCCAGGTGAACCAAATCTCTATCCAGCTGAAAGAGTCGAGCCATGCCGCGAGGATTATCCGTGCCACCAAGGGTAATGACTTCTTTCGCCCCTGACCGGGCGGTCTCTAATGCCCGTAGACCACCTCGATAGAGAAGACAGGTGTCATTGAGACAGGACATTATAGCCAGCAGCGTGTCGAGTCTACAGGAAATCTCTGGCGCTCCCTCGAGCCTTCGATTTCTCAAATGGGGAAGACCAACTTTGATTACATGGGGGAACCCTGACTGTGCTTCGACCCGGGCTCCACCCACGCCGTAAGTTCGCTTCACGACCAGTCCATGGGTGTGCAGATCAGATGCATTACGATCAGGCAAAGCCGCTATCTTTGCTGCGGTCTCAGCTATTTCCGAGACCTGCGATTTGCCCGTGTTCATCGCCGCTGCCGACACCAGAAGACCAAGGCACCAGATTGCTCCGCGATGAGAGTTGCTGCCACCAGTTGCCTGGTGCATCGCTATCTCCGCTCGTCTGCCGCACTCGGCCAGTTCTTCTCTTAAGCTCAAGTTCGGACGCATACCTGAAGAGATACGGGCCATCTCTTGAAAAAATGGCTCCAGTGCCAGTGCGGATTTGAGCATGGACTCTAAAGTTAAATCGTTATGAGCACCAGATCCACGTTTATCGACGAGTGCGGGTTTAGGTGTTAACGTAGCTTCGCTCACCAGAGCGGAACTCGCCAGCGTACCCAGTAATTGCCACCATGATTCGGTCGGTGAGGACGACGCGCTTACCGACTGATGAGATGAATAGGCCTCAATACCGCCTACTACCATTACCAACTCCTAAACCGGGAGGGAGGCTCATACAGTCCACCTGACCATTCAACGAGTTCCTCAACACTGCGTGCCGCCAGCAACGATCTTTTAGCATCCAATCGTCTGACACCAAGATCTTCGGGATAAGCTACTATTCCACGCTCTCTCAAAAGAGCGACCTCCTTGCCATCAGCACGCATGCCAACGTCTGTGACCCCCGCGACAGCAGCCAGCGCCTGGCGCCTTTCCTCCACAGACTGGGCTTTGTACAAATAAGCTATGCCTTCTTCTGTGACGACGTGGCTGACATCATCACCGTATATCATGATTGGCGCCAGGGGCATCTTCGCTCGCTTACCTACTTCAACTGCATCAAGAGAATCTACAAATGTAGGAACTCCTCCTTTCTGGAAGGTTTCCACCATTTGCACCACTATTTTGCGCCCCCGAGTGACCGGTTTCGGATTCTCAATTAAATTGAGCCAGGCCTGGCTGGAATGCCGCCTCCCGTGGGGATCATGACCCATGTTTGGCGCACCGCCGAAACCGGCCAATCGGCCCGAAATGACGGTGGAAGAATTGGCGTCGGCATCCATTTGCAACGTCGAGCCGATAAAAGCGTCAACTGCATACTGACCTGCCAACTGACAGATTACGCGATTGGATCTGAGGCTGCCATCTTTGCCGGTGAAGAAAATGTCGGGACGAGCTGCAACATATCGTTCCATGCCCACTTCGCTGCCGAAAGAATGGATACTTTCTACCCAGCCTGATTCAATAGCCGGAATCATAGTCGGATGAGGATTGAGTGCCCAATACCGGCAGATCTTTCCTTTCAAGCCCAAAGATGCTCCATAAGTGGGTAGAAGGAGCTCGATGGCAGCGGTATCAAATCCGATACCATGATTTAGAGAAACGACACCGTGCTTTTCATATATGCCGCGAATGACCATCATGGCCATCAAAATTTGCAACTCAGTGATGTGCCTCGGGTCGCGTGTAAATAACGGCTCGACTGCGAACGGCCGGTCTGCCTTTACTACGATGTCTACCCAGGACCCGGGTATATCGACACGAGGCAACTTGTCGACGATTTCATTGACTTGCGCAATTACAATGCCGTCATGGAACGCCGCCGCCTCGACAATAACCGGCGTGTCTTCAGTGTTAGGACCAGTATAGAGATTACCTTCGGCATCACCTTGCTCGGCGCAGACTAAAACCACATGCGGTGCCAGATCCACAAATAAACGGGCGTACAATTCGACATAGGTGTGAATAGCGCCTATTTCCAGTTGTCCGTCTTCGAGCAACTGAGCCACCCGCAGGCTTTGCGGACCGGCAAATGCAAAATCTACCTTGCGAGCGATTCCTGCCTCAAACAAAGTTAGATGTTCCGGCCGACTGATGCTCGAGATGATCATATGTAGATCATGCACCATCTTCGGATCGACACGAACCAATGCCCGAGACAAGAAATCTGCTTGCTTCTGGTTATCCCCTTCGATGACTACTCTGTCATTGGGCTGCACGAGGAACTCCAATGCCTCCACAATGCGCTCGCCAGGCAAAATATGATCGTCCAGCCATTTCTCTACAAGTTTGAGACGCCGTTGCTTTTCATTGCGGCGGGTTGACCAGTTTACTTCAGTAGGATTGGCAGAGGGACATGCCAGCCCGCTAGTCGATGATGGCATCTTTTAAGCCTATTTCTTAAGGACGTGTAATAGCGAGGTATATACTGGCAGAACACGCAATGCCGGAGATTAACCCGGGTTCATCTTCTTCTTGGATGGTGCGAGGTGTTCATTGCAACGAAGTTGCCTGGTGTGGCACTGGTCCTGTCCACGAATACACTTGCCACGGGCGCCAAACGAGATTGTCTTTCCGCAATGATCATGACTCTTCCGAGCCGTTGGAAACGCTCAAGGATCCGCTCAAACAGGCGCGATTGTTCCACCGCGATCTCATCTGCCTGAATGATGTTGTTTCCGCGCCCCTCAAATACAAATGGCACGGACCACCTGCATAGCGCAGACTGCTTGAAATTCGACAGCCTGTAGCCCACCCGACCGGAGACAGTCAATAACCTCATATAAAGAGTGTCTTCTCTCAGGCTTGCACCGAAGAGCCTGGCCAGTGGGCAAAAAGCCCTGCGTGTCAAGGGAATCTTAAGCGAGTTTCATTTCTCCTGTCGGATTTTGCGGCAAACACGGTAGATACACTCACGAGTTGCGAAGCGGCTAAGTGCAGCGGTGACTCAAGAGTAAGAACAGTAACTAGATTACTGAAACAAACAGAGACGGAAGACACACTTTGTGTCCGGGCACCGACGTGCCAACTGAGGAGAAGAACAATGAGCGCCAGAGCACAACAATCCAGACAAGGACAAAGCGTAAGAGAAAAGTTCTTCTTGGATTTTGCTTCAGCCACTGCGCAATGTTCTGATCCCTTTCGCTCCGAACGAAAAGCAGAAAAAGCAATCGAATGGTTACCCGATCTGTTGTTCATTGAATCGGAGCAACCACTCAGTTCCTACGATGCAGAAAAATCAGTATATGAGTTACAGGCGCTATTCGTCCAAGCTGAAGCTGCCTACCAGAGCCTTTAAGCCGCATATCGTCATAATAACGAGTTTGAAGAGGCGGAAATTATCCGCCTCTTCTTTTCTTGGTGTGCCGGGCATATTCACAACTTGGAGGTGAAAGTCCACTCACTTTCAAGCTCTTGGTCTACCAACTCTTACTTAAATACCGCCGAATCGCCGTATGCGGACCCCTTGTACGGTGGTGTGGCAACCGTGGGGGCTCCTCTCTGCCGATTCTACCAGTCTGAATTGCTCTGTCTTGATGCACACCGGGCGGTTCAAACATTCAATATGTCAGCTCAACCTCGTGCGCAACGGACCTATGGTGGAGGAACCACGAGCAGTGGCAAAAATAAATACCATGATTTCCTTTTCTCTGTCGGATCTTGTTCGAAATACGGTAGATACACTCACAGGGCAACGGTTCACCCGCCACCTGAAAAGCACAAACAGTTACTATGTCGCTGAACTAACGATGTTACAGGCACACTAGATGCCGGCATCAACATGCCGAGAGGACGAACAATGACCGCGAAAGGATTATCCAGACAAGGACAAAACGTAAGAGAGAAGTTCTTTCTGGATTTCGCATCAGTCACGGCCAAGTCATCCGATCCTTATCGCGATCAACGTAAGACTGAGACTGTCACCTGGTTGCCGGAGTTGCTGTTTATCGATGTCGAACAATCGGCTGATGATGTGGACCGAGCACCTTTTATCGCGCCAGCCTTTCAGGTCGAAAATTTGTATCAAGCACGCTAGGCTGCTTGCCTCTATGATTGAATGAAGCTCGACGATTTAACTTTTAGTTCTAGAGAATGTTTTGTTCAAGTTCTCTTCGGTGCAAGGCTGGCAGCGAATTTCCAACAGTGATCCACTTCCTCTCGCTCTGCCGGTGTAAGGTGTTGCAGCATCAGCCAGTAGGCGAACAAAGTTTCTACCCAGCAATAATAGTCGGGTACGTTGGGAATCTGCTTGAGCAGAACCACAAACGCCTGATGAATGTCATAAGCCAACGTAGGATAAAATCTGCCTAACTGTGCAAGAGCCTTGATTGCAGCTTCAGTTGTCCAATCTCGAGGACCAAACAAGAGAGAGAGCATGGCGTCTTTTCGAATCGATCCTTCCCAGCCGGTGTCAACTTGCGCTGCTATTTCAGCTGCAGCCAACTGAATGCGAAGCAACCAATCTGTTGCTCTGCGTCCTCCAGGCACCGGGGGCGGGTCGACCATAATCGCCAAAATATCTCGAATGCGTTCGGGGCCAAGCCGCTCTGCGGCCTGGCCGGTCAGTGCCCAATGCATTTTTTCATCGTAGACCAGTGATGCAATTTTTGTAATTTCATCAACCACAATTGATGAGGGTGTGTGCATGTTGGCCTTGGCCTCTGTGCCTTCATAAGTCCACAATTGATACGGCAGATCGGGCACGAGCGGGATTCTGGGATCAGGTTGTGGAATCTCGGTAAAAGTGACGCGTAATTTCACATGATCCAGATCGAGGCTTGCCATCTGCAAACGCCATGCTAGAAAATTGCTGGGCTGTTCGAGAATCGTGGTTATTTCAAATTGGTCGTCGGTAATTTTTTCCTCCCACGTCCGTTCGAAAATCTTGTTGCAGAGGCGAGCAATGTTTTCCGTTCTTGCCCACGGCGCTCCAAATACTCGATACCAGAGCTTGTGGGCTCGGCTATTGCCGCTGCCACCCATGGTCTCCAACTCACGAGAATACTGCGACTCGAGTTCAAGAATTCCTTCCTCTTCCAATACCCATTTGCAAAAGGCTTTCGACGCCTTCGCCCAATCCAGATCAGGCTTCTCTGTACCTGCGCGTTCCAGCCGGTCGTACCACTTGAGCGCTAACTCCCATCGTTCAGCGTAATAGTGACCATCGGCAGCAATTCTGGCGGGCAAGATGTCTTGCGGATTCAACTCCAGCGCAAGGTCAAATAACTTCTCCGCACTGGTGATCTCTCCTTTTAGCTGAAGTATTCGCCCGAGTATCGTAACGTCATTTGCTCTGGCGGTATCTACCGGCGGTTCAAAATCCCCCAGTGACGGTCTGACAAGGGCTTCCGCTTTCTCGAAGCTACCGGATTTGCATAACAGGTTGCAGCGAATGTGCAGCGCTAGATTTGAAAACCCGGCTTCAGCTATTTGATGTTCCGCCGAACCGCAATATCTCTCGCAAATCGCGCTCCATCGCTGCAATGCCTGCAACTCGGCTACGGCCAGATAGTTTCGCTCGGGAAAACGAGAGTTTTCAAAGCTCAGTGTGCTGATTACGAATTCAGGTGGCAGTGATTCGATTACACCAGCGGGTTCAAGCCAGTCCAAAATCCATGTCTCAAAGTATTTTGCTGAAGTCTTGGTCGCCACCGTTTCCTGCAATAAGTTAATAGCTTCGACAAGTTTTCCATCCTTATGCCAGAGATAGGCTCGCACTCCTTCGAATGCATACGAGGCGGAACCAATGGCGGGTAATAGTCGCTCAAGTTTCCTTTCTGCAGAAATGTATTGTTCAAGCAACTCCTGCCATTCTAAATTCGAGGGATCCTTCGCCAGCAGATTTGCAAGAAAACCCAGCCCTGTTCGCATCCAACTCGTATCTCCTGAGTCCTCACACTTGTTCAATGCTTTGCAAGCCATGTAGAACTCAAACTGCGAGGTTCCCTCTTTCAGGTCCGCTTCTGAACCATCACGTCTTGTGAAAATGCGCGGGTAGATATTCAAATTTGCTCCTCGACAAGTCATCCAGGTTATTCCCGACGACATGTCCCAACTAACTGATAGTACGGCGGGAGACCATGCTGCGGTCGGTTTGCTCTTGCTGGAAGCGTATATCTTTACGCGCAGTTCCTAAGGTGTGACTCTAACTTCGGAGCTATGCCGGTGATTCCCGGGCAACCATGTTTGTTATGAGTGGAGTATGGAAAGATTTGATGGCAGAAGAAAGGTTGCGGTTCCGAAAGTCCTATACAATTAGAGCCGGTGTGGATTGCAGCCTGTTGCCAATATTCGATTTTGACCGAGTGCCGGTGACCTGAACCGGGAAACCGATACACTGAGCAGGAAGGTTTGCACACGAAGGCACATCGATCACCATCCGACATCCAAAATCCTGGAAGGTTTACGAATTGACCGAGGCTGAGCTTAACGACAACGTACGTGCCGGTGCTCAACGCGCTAATGGTTCTGGCGTCGACGGGGAAGTAGATTCGGAGATCTTAGGAGCAGGATTTCAAGCGCTTGCGGAATCGTTACCACAAATTGTGTGGATACTGGATTCCGCAGGAAATAACCACTATGTAAACCAGAGATGGACCGATTTTACCGGGCTGAATCAACAAGAAAGCAGCGGTGGTGGATGGGCTTCAGCCGTTCATGCGGAAGATCAGAACCGCGTTTCGGTGGAATGGCAAAATGGTGTCAAAAGCGGTGAGCCCTTTGAATTGGAGTACAGGTTACGTATTCGTTCAGGCGAGCATCGCTGGGTGATGGCAAGAGGGATCCCTCTATTTACGAAAGACGGTCGATTGTATGGGTGGTTGGGCACGTGTACCGATGTGCACTCGACGCGAGTTGCTGAGCAAAGAGTTCAAGAGCGCGAGACTCACCTGCGGATATTAGCGGAGTCGATCCCGCAAATGGTTTGGACCGCGGATGCAGATGGTAATCAGGATTGGACCAATAAAAGATGGTGCGATTTTACAGGACAAACACTTGAAGAATCGGTGGGCGCCGGATGGACTAAAGCGGTTCATCCAGAGGATTACGAGCGTACTGTAGCAGCCTGGAACACCGCATGGTTGGTTGGCGGCGACTACGAAGTCACCTGCAGAATTCGACGCGCTGACGGCCTATACTTCTGGCATTTGGAGCGAGCCAACGCAATTCGTGATGAGAGCGGGAAGATCGTCAAATGGTTCGGTACATGCACGAACATTGATGATAACACGAAGGCGAGCCGGTCGTGGGAGCAGCAAGTTGAAGAACGGACGAACGAACTGAAGACAATCGCATCAATGTTGTCTGAGTTCGTGGAAACCGGTGATTTTCGACGGGCCAGCCAACGTATTTTGCAGCTAGCACTGGAACTCACACGCGGCGAGTACGGTTTCGTCGGCACCGTTGTTCCGGGAGGACCGCAGGGGCGAACGCTGAGAGTATTCGCCGATCAGGGATTTAACTGGAGCTCTACCGTCAATCGCGAGCTTTACGATAAAGTAGCGGCAGATTATGATTTGAAAGGATATATAGACTTTCCGCAGCTCGACAATTTGTTTGGCTGGCCGATTATAAATCAGCGTGCCATTATCGCAAACGATGTCGATGGTGACTCACGCCGAAGCGGTAGGCAGCCACTCGGGCACCCTCCTATAAAATCTTTCCTGGGGGTGCCCATTATGAAGGGTGATACTGTATTAGGTGCCTTTGGCGTGGCCAATCGCCGGGGTGGATTTTCAGAAGAGCAGGTGAAGTCTATTGAACTACTTGCTGGTGCTGCGTGCGTCATCTACGAGGGGTACAAACGTCACCAGAGAGAACACGCACTCCTCAAAGAGCGAGATCTTGCAGAATCCAGGTTGAAGGAATCGAATCGTTTGTTGCTTGATCTTGCCTACTCGGTTTCACACGAAATGCAGGGACCGCTTCGCATCATAAGAAGCGAACTTGGTTTGCTGTCAGTGCGGTACTCTGATCGATTGGGCACCGATGCAGACGAATTCATTCGCAACTCTGTTAAGGCTGCCGGTGTGGTAAACAGGATGGTTGATGGATTGTGGGAGTACGCCAGAATTGACCGCCCTCATATTCAATTTGAAGAGATTGATCTGAACGAAATTTTCGATAAAACGTCCATTTCGTTGGAGCAACTTGTTGAACAAAAGAAAGCGATAGTCTCCAGAGAGAATCTGCCCCGTGTGCGAGGCGAGCGAAGGCAGATGGAGGCACTCTTTCGCCAGTTGGTTTCCAATGCGCTGATACACAACCGTTCTTCGGTGCCTACCGCTACAATGAGTGTTTCTCAACTGGTTGATCAGTGGTTGTTCTGCGTAACTGATAACGGTATCGGAATTGATTCTACTGAAACACAAGAGATATTCAAAATGTTTCGCAAGCTGGATCGTGACAATCCAGGCTCTGGCATGGGATTAGCAATTGCCAAACGAATTGTAGAATTTCACGGCGGGAAGCTCCGGGTCGATTCAACCAGAGGCGTAGGCTCGCGCTTCTGCTTTACTCTTCCAATGGTCAGCGTTCGTTGAAGTTTTGTTTTCTTTGATGTGAGCAGTTTGTGGAAGGAACGATCTAATCGCGCAGACGTGCCGAAGCGCCCGATGCTTACGATTGATTAGGGAAATGAAACCCCGCCATCATCGTTCGAAGGCGGGGTGTAACAGATTCTCGGATTGTGATTGTGATATTGCAGAGTTCGACTACCTTGCCTGATGAGCTTCCGTCTGAGGCATAGCTTCGGCGCAGTCGATGAACAACAAGTCTGGCAGCCAACTTACTTTCTCAGTCTTTTTCTGATCGCCGTATGGATCCGACGACTTAGCGGTGACTGACGCAAAATCCAGAAAGAACTTTTCTCTTACGCTCTGTCCCTGTCTGGTTTGCTGTGGTCTGGCGGCCATGATTTATTCCTCCTGTTCGGCATGTGAATGCCGGGCACTGTGTGCCTGTTCCTGCTGTTCTGTAACACTTGTCACTATCGGTACATTTCGGGTTGCTTCATCGCTTGCCCGTGAATGTATCTACCGTGATTGCCGCAAGTTCGGACAAAAAAATTCAAGAATGTGATTTCTTTTTCCGAGACACAAATGCCGGGTCTGAAGATCCCGTAACTAAGCCGTTCTCCGGGTTGATTCATGATCGCGAGCAGGTGCGTGGTAGAACAGTGCGAGTCACATATATATGCAGATGGAGATTACGCATCAGCTCGTCTATTATTGGAGTTATTTTCCGGTCAAAAACTCCAACGCACTGGTTACTCTTCACAAGGCACTCTAATTTTGTGAAGCGTTGTCACTATTCGGGCGACTGCCGGTTCTCTGATCGGGCAGTCCTCCAAACATAGGTGGAGCGCATTGCCGAAATACTAAAGTCCGCCTGAAAAGCGTGCTCGCGGGATTCCATAGAGTGTTGTCACCTATCCGGGCGATTTGGCGGTTCTCGGCAGTTAATCGACAAAGGGTCATATCCGCAGCAAACGTGACTTCGTTTGATTGTCTAGCGAGCACGCTCTTCTTAGACGACAGGAAAAACAAAATAGGGAAACGAACAATTGACGAACCTATTGATCTATCGTCAAGAAGAAATTGCCCCAACTCACTGCAGCTCGATAGCAGCAGAACAAAGGTCGGCGATGGGTTGCCTTCGAGGAGAATGACCGATGGAAATGGAAAGATCCGATATCAGAGAGCCAGAAGCTCAAAATCAAATCTGGGCGAAGGAGCTAAATTTCATGCTGCGGGACCTCGGTTCCGAGCCTAACACGAAAGATGAGCAGAAGGACAAAACGGAAAATTTATTGCATAAGCATGGAATTGATCGATTGCAAATCGCTGCTTCTGCTTCTGCCTGTCAATGGTGTGATGCTGGCAGGTGCTATAGGGGCGGACAAACTCGGGAATCGTCTCGATGATTTGGTTGATGGCGACTTTAGTAAGTCGGCAGCCATTCTGGGAGCACATACGGCAGAAATGGCCATACCAGCTGCTAAAACAGCAGCGGAACTCGCCACCGCCGCGGGGGGAGCCGCTAGCGAGTTCGTCAAGCACCTGCATGATCAAGCTGCGCGACTGAACAGCTCGGCTGCCACTCTGGGAAAAGGGGCGGGAACGATCGCACAACCCGCAATCGACACAACCAAGGATGTAGCGGCAGTCGCAGGAGGGACAGCCGCCAAGCTCAGGCTCTTGCTCCCTGGTCCGCGACCGGCCCATGAGCCCAGCCATGGACCATTTCACCGCTATAAACCCAGCACTAAGAATCATGATCGATGAGTTTCAGAACTAATGAAAGACTCGTTGTTCCCTGAGATAGAACGTTCTCGCGAAAGATTGGCTGCAGATGCAAAAAAACTTTCCATTCGGCGAGCCTAAGGGTTAGTGGCGACGGCTTTGTACGGGCCTTTCGCGGCGGTGAGTACCGTCATAATGGCAGCGTTCTTCAATATCTTGTGGGCGATGTGGTGATGCGCGGAATTAGACAACATCTGCTTCAGCGGCGTGATGCTAGTGAGAGCAGAGGTGATGGAGAAGTCCGAAACGAAAGCTCGTAGTCCATTAGGCAGCTCATGCAATACTTCATGTCTGTATGCAATTTGTTTGCCTGGATTTATCTTTTCAAAACTGCCAACTTTATCGCGCGTCAAGACCAGCTGTTCGCCAGGCGCCAACGTTATTTTCATGCCGTCGACAACTAAGGCCACGCTACCCCCATGTGGGTCGTGCAGGTTGTAAATTGCAACATCATTTCCCGTGGAGGTGAAGAAAACCACAGATCCTGCCGCCATCGACAAGGTTCCTCCCGCGAGCTCTATCTGCACCGCTTGCCGTGGAGCATACAGCACCTGACTGTTGTTCGGCGAAGCGTAAATTGTTCCGTTGGTACCAGGCAATTTATCCGCGAATTTGGAATAAGGTGCACCAGCGCCGGTGCCACTCTCTCCAATTTCTTCGGAAGCTCCTTCCGAAGTCTCTTCTTCCGTGTTTTCATCTGTCGATTCGGAGTCCGAGTTTCCGCCATGCCTGCGGGTCATCTTAATTCCAGCTTTAAGCGTATCTGTCGGAACAATTACACTGCCCTGTCTACTGCTCCCGGCCGCATCTCCGATGGACGGAGTGTTAGCCTGAAGAGCAACAGGCTCCGGCGAACTTGAATTCTGATTGGTAGAAGGTGCTTGCGCTCCAATTAATGAGCTTAAAACGGTGAGATTGACCGTTCCCCCGGCACTGGAAATCTTGCCGTTTTCAGTCACAAGGGTGACGCCTTTGTCGGCATTAACCACAAATCCGGTTCCTTGAGAAACTTTTCCACCTTCGGCTTGCAGCGTTACTTGTCCGGTCGAATTCAAATTAGCACTTATGTTTATTCCGGCATTTGTTCCTGGTGCAGTTTGTAAGACGATGTTGGAGGCCTGCACATCGCCAGTTGCATTGATGGAACTTGTGGAGGTCAACTGAAGAGATCCGCCCACGGTGGAGGTGCCCAAATTAACAGGAGAACTGGAAACATTCTCAATGAAAGCACTACCTCCCCCATTTACTGCCAGGTTTTGCGCGGAGGTGGTGATCCCCTGTCCGCTGGCACCAATGTCGGCATTTCCGGTAAGATTGAGATTAGTGGTTGTGATAACGGTGTTAGTGGTTTGCGCAATATTTCCTGTACCGTCTGCAACTAACTTCACTGAATCAGTGGCCACAAGATTGCTCCCGATAACTATGCCCGCATTGCTGCCTGGCGCTGCTTGAATCAGGAGTTGATCACTGAATACAGGAACTGTGGTCTGCAATGTGCCACTTACAGTTAGTTCGAGAATGCCTATGGTCGGATCCAGAAGAGTCGTCGGACCCTGGTGAAGATCTTCTATATAGGCTGATTTGCCCGTGCCCAGACCCACATTCGGTGCGTCGACTTTCAGCGTGACCGGAGTTCCCCCGCTTCCATTGAGGGTGCCACTTACATTCCCCACGGCTTTGAGGAGTACTTGCCCGTTTACGTTGTCGGTAAGCGTGATATTGGCAGCGCAGCAAGCCAGCGGGTGCGGGTTCTGATTTCCACTCGGGTCGAGTGTATCGATGTCGCCGTTTGTGATGAGCGTGACGCTGTCTCGGGCAACCATACCGAGGGAGTGAATCGATTTTGCCGACGTGCTAGTTGAATTATCGATGGTTATAGAAGGAATCACCACGGCTGGATCAAGGCTGCTTGCCGTGCTTGCGAATACCTCAGCAGTGGTTGTGATGGTCACGGACACGGCCGGACCCAGTTCAGCGATGAGGCTGGTGCTATGGTCGTGTACTACTGACGCTCCGTTTGCGGACGAGATATGAATGGTGCCTGGCAAGCCCGTAGCAGTGTCGCTTACGGATGTCTCTACGTCTATTCCCTTGCCACCGTTCACTGAAATGAGATTGGATGAAATCAATCCGTCAGCAGATCCAGATATGGTTCCTGCTGTATCCAGGAATACGTGATTGGCCTGAACGGGTCCTGAAATCGTAATGTCATTGTTCGTGCCAAGAGTCAACATATCAAATGTTCCGCTGGCGACTGCATTCTTAATGGCGAGGGAACCATCGGTTTTTAAATAAACATCTCCCGTGGTGGCAGTTGCTTGCAATTCACAGGCATTCACGAATAACCTTGAACTAGAGCCGCCTCCGATGCTTCCGGAACGCGACTCCAAACTGATTGAGTCACCACTCAGTCGCCCTGTGGCCGAAGTGGTTATGTTTCCGTCGGCGATTACGGAGAAGTTGTTACCGCTACCAGTGGCTGATAGGTTCGAATTGATATTGATGTTCGCTGCGGAACCGGCGGCATTGCTCAAACTGATTGTTGTGGCAGATATACCTCCACTGGTGACGATTTCTCCATTGGACGAAATGGCATAGGAGCCGGATAAGGTCGATTCCTCCAGGGACAGCGAACCACCGCTTACGTTGGTTATATAAGCGGAACCTCCTGAGACCTTGAGCGATTTCGTCTCTGTGCGGATATTTTGAGAATCATCGCCAACGTTAGAAGAAGAAGAAGCAATGACTGCGTCGCCGCTGAGCAGTCCATTGGCTGTAGAAGTAATCTTGCCTGATGCACTTAGCGATACTGTAGATGGTGCTGCGCCGATTGCTGATAGTTTTGTTTCCACTTGAATGTCAGCCGCAGTGCCATTGCTGGTGTCTAATTTGATATTGGCCGCTGACACATCGCCAATCGTCTTAATTGAGCCGTTAGAAGCGAGTTCAAGCGACCCGTTGAGCGAAGACGTGTCTAAATTAAGGGACGAAGTAGAAACGTTTTTCAAATATGCATTGTTTGCACCGGTGATCATCAGTGCTCCTGTTGCAGTTTTGACTGCCAGCAAGTCACTGCCTATATCCGCTGATGCTGCCAGTGTTACCGTTGGTGCCCGCAGCAGTCCATTGGCGGTTCCGCTAATCTTTCCGCCACCAGTAGCGGTTATCTTTAGTGATCCGCTGCTCTCAATTTCACCGCCAACAGTTATATTTCCTGTAACGAGGAGATCAAAGGAACCCTGTCCCGAGCCGGAGTTAATGATTACCGCTCCGTCCTGCTTCAGGAAAACGTTCCCCTGAGCAGCTGTCGTCAGCTGATTCACATTCATTAAGACGCGGCCCGTCGTTCCTGTGCCCAGGTTTCCGGACCTTGAGGTCAGGCTGGCTATGTCTCCTGTTATTTTACCGGAGCCGGCCGTTTCAATATTTCCGTCGGCCACTACAGTGAAATCTTCTCCACTCGCCGAGGCCGATGCATCGGCACCGAACTTGATATCGCCTTGCGATCCGATTGAAGTTGCCATTGTTACTTTGGCGGCTTTTAGTTCTCCCAGTGTTGCGATCGATCCACCTGAAGAGAGCGTGAGCGAACCGCCAAGAGTAGACTGAGCCAATGCTAGCGGAGTGCTTGATGTATTCTCAATGTAGGCATCGCCGCTAGCATTGATGGTGAGTTGATCTGCTGATGTCTTGATGCTTTGTGTATCGCTGCCGACGTTTCGATCTGAAGCGAGGCTGATTTGTTTGCTGGAGATTTGCCCGCTGCCGGATTGTAAAATCGATCCGCTACCATGAGCTACCAGGGTCAATGAATTGCCCGCCAAAATCGCTCCAGCGAGGAACAAGCCGCCATTGGTGCCGATATTTGCTTGAATGGCTACGCCATTGGCATTGATGTTTCCGGTAACGCTTGTTGTCTGCGTAGTTCCAGACATAAGAAGATCGAAGGTTCCGAGCGCTTGGGCTGAGGCGATGCCGACTGAATTGTCAGTCTTCAGATAAATGTCGCCACTGTTGGCGTTCACATCGAGTTTGGTAGCGCTTACAGTGAACCGGTCATTTGATGCTGTTCCAATGTTTCCTGATCTGGAAGTAAGGCTAACGTAATTACCTTCCACTATGCCTGGTGCTGCAGACGTCAGGTTTCCATCGGCGACTAGGGACAACGTCGGTGCGCCTGAATCGCTGCCGTTGGCCGATAGTTTGCTTCCCACGTTAATAGTGGCGCCGGAACCCGCGACCGTTTGGATGGAAATATTTGTTGCTGATACCTCGCCGGTTGTGGAAAGGGCTCCAGTTGACGATAACGAAAGAGAATTTGTGACGGTGGAAGTCGCGATCGCTAATGTTGTTAGAGCCAGATTCTGAATGTATGCATTGGTGCCGGTGAGAGTCAGACTTCCCGTTATTGTCCTGATGCTTTGGAAAACACTGCCAATGTCTTTTGCGCTATTTAACGTGATGACATTGGCGTTGAGCAGCCCGTTGGCTGTGGAGGTGATGTTTCCGGACGCATCTATAACTATGGCCGCAGTCGATGATGTTTTACCTGATAGTTTCGAACCGATGTTAATGTCCGAATTGCTGCCTGAGGTAGTTTGCAATTTGATGTTTGATGCTGCGATATCGCCTGTGGTGGTGAGTGAGCCGTCTGAGGTCACTTGCAGGGAGCCTGCTAATGTTGAAGCTCCCAGATTTATCGGTTTGCTTGTTGCATTATCTATGAAAGCGCTATTAGCCGTGATAAGCAACGTTCCTGCAGCGGTTCTTAAGGGGGCACTATCAGTGCCGACATCGCCTGCGGCAGAGAGCGTTATATTAGGACTATTGAGTAGCGGGCTTCCCGAGCTCAGCATGTTTCCGCCACCAGTGGTCGTCAACTTCAGGGAACCATCAGCGCCTATTCCGGCTACAGTTAAGTTGCCGTTTACGAGAAGGTCAAAAGTTGTTGAGGCTTTGCCGGAATCAACGGTGAGGGAGCCATCTTGCTGAAGGAATGCACTTCCTTTGCTCGCGACGGCAGTTAATCGACTTGCAGAAAGTATTGTGCGATCCGTCGCACTGCCGCCAATGTTACCAGTACGAGAAGTTATGCTAACTATGTCTCCTGAGATTTTACCAGTGCCAGTGGTGACGAGAGCTCCATCGGCAGTAAGCGTGAGATTAGCGCCCGCGGCTGTCGGAGTGAGCTTGGAGCCAATGGTGATATTCGCCTGTGAACCGGCGATTGTATCAATAGAAATACTTGCGGCTTTGATTTCTCCGGCCGTTGTTAATGAACCAACCGAAGAAATAGACAATGCTCCACTTATGGTTGATGCTTGTAAAACCAATTCGGTGGCAGAAATATTTTGCACGCTGGTATTGCCACCGCTATTGATTGAGAGCTTTGGCGTAGCCGTTCTTATCGCTTGGGTGGCGGTTCCTATGTCTCCCGCATTTGACGAGAGCACTATAACGGCGCTTGTCAGCGAGGCTGCAGAGGATTGAGTCATAGCACCGTTACCGGTGGCGCCGAGCGTTAATGAAGTCTCGGCGACAATGTTCCCCAGCAGTGAAATTCCTGTGTTCGTTCCCGTTGCGCCTTGAATGGTTATTTTGTTGCCAGAAATGTCGACGGGTATTTGCACTGTTCCGTGAACGGTCAGTGCCAGCTCGAGAACCGATGTTTGCACTAATGTGGTTGAGCCTGTCTGCATGTCTTCAACGTAAGCGGATTTGCCGCTGCCAATTGAGACTCCCGGCGCGCTGACCAGGAGGCTTGTCGGCACTGCACCGTTCACTCCGGCCTGTCCTCTCACGTCGCCAGCAGCATTTAAGACTACCATTCCGTTTACGCTGTCAGTGAGTGTGACATTGGCGGTGCAGCACGCGAGAGGGTGTGGATTTGCCGTTCCTGTAATATCAATCGTATCGATGTTCCCGTTAGTGATTAAAGTGATGTTGTCTCGTGCGATGAGTCCGAGAGAATGAATGGAACTTGCTAGTGTACTGCTGGTGTTATTGATGAGGATGGAGCCGGAAACACTGGCGGGATCCAGCGTGCTTGCCGTGCGAGCGAATATCTCGCCCGTAGTATATATTGAAGCGCCCTTCGTGGTTCCGATATCGGTTACCAACCGGCTACTTTGATCGTTTACGGTGATCAGTCCGTTAAGTGATTTGACCGATAGATTACCCGGGGCACCGTCGGCGGTGTCGACAACCCTGGTATAAAGATTGACGCCGGCGAATCCCGTAACGTCAATCAGGCGAGAAGTCAACAAGCCAGCACCGTTCACTGTACCAGTTGACGAGGTCAGTGAAATGGAAGTTGAAGTTGATACAGCAACCGGAAGTGAAATATTGCCGGAGCTGCTCAAAAGAACGTCAAAGGTTGCTCCGGCATTGGCAGAGCTTATGGTGACTGAACGATCTTGACTGAGATAGATGCTGCCATTTGTGGCAGAAACAACAAGTTGATCGGCGCCAGTGGCAAGTCGTGTGTTTGTGGACGTTCCGATAGACCCGCTGGATGAGGTCAGGTCTATCTCTATCCCTGTCAGCTTGCCCGCTCCAGAGGAAGTGATGTTTCCGGTCGAATGTACTGCCAATTGAGAGGCCGCTGTTACCATCCCGTCGGCATTTACTGTGGTGCCTGTCAGAGTGATGTTTGAACCGGATAGTCCTCCGGTATTGACACTGCCGGCGGCACTTATATTAACGGTCTTATCTGAGGTCAGAGCGGCGCCTGTGCCAGTGAAGTTACCACCTGTCAAGAAAGAAAGGTTGTATTTGCCTGCACCGAGGCCGGTGGCATTGTAGCCGGCAAGAGTGATTCCGCCTGACGAGGTAGAGGCGTCAACAATGACCTTGCCAGCGGTGATTTTCCCCAGTAACGTGCTTGTCAGGGAAAGTGCGTTTGCGTTGAATCCTCCGCCGAAAACGATGCTGCTGTTTGCAGAGGGCTGAAAGGTTACTGTTCCCCCGTTGATGGCGTTGAGTGGGCTCGAGAGCGAGAGGCTTGTCCCTGATATTGTTATGCTTGAGCCCGTAATGCCGGTAACCGGCTGATTCTCGATTTCGGAGCCGCCAAGAATGGTTGTGCCCAGGTTCGATGTTATAGAGACCGAGTTTGTGCTGGCGATGGCGCCAAGCATAGCGAACCGCCCCGTGTCAATATTGAGGGTATGACCTCCTAAATTAAGCCTGGAGCCTTGTGTATCAACATTGTCGCCATTGAGCAACTGAAGGTCGAAATTGCCAGGACCTGAGGAGGTGAGGTTGAGATCCGATCGAATAAAAATTCCGCCATCATTGGACCGGTCTCCGATGATTAAAGTCTTGGCGATGATGCTTGAGAGAGCCGTCGCCTTAAGGAAGTAGTCGGAGCTTTCAAGGATGCCAATGGACACATGTGGTGCCGATTTAATTTGGACCGTTCCCGTGGCATTGATTGCCGTGCCGAGCTCAAGCCCACCGCTCTGTAGTAGGACATCTGCTGCATTAATAGCGGAGTCATGCTGTGCGGCCAAAATCCTTCCATTCGTGATGAGGGAAACCGTACCCGTTGCATCGATGCGGTTATTCACAGTTATGACATCTGTTGCGGACGTTGACTGAAGCGAAAGGTTGTTTACTGTTAGAGTGCCTGCAATAATGATCGCCCCTGGCACCTGAAGATCTAGAGTCGCTGCACTTGATCTTCCTAAAGAAATGGCGCCGGCTGTCGCTACGAAAACATTTCCGCTGGTATTGAAAGAAGCCGTTGGTGCAATGATTTGCGAGCGATTCGTACTTTCTCCGATGTTTGAGTTTGTAGTTATATTGACCGACGAGCCGACAATCGAATAGTTTGCATAATTGGGATCATTATGGAATGAATAATTACTTTGTCCGATAGTACCGATTGGGTTTAAGGTACCTGCAGTAATATTGATAAAGCCTGCACTACCTGCAGTACCATTTGCGCCATTGGTTCCATTCTGCCCGGAGAGTGCTCGGCCGGGGGCTATTGCGATACCGTTGGACCCTGCCGCACCGCTAGCTGTTCCTACATTTGTGTACTGGGCCACGCTGCCATTAAGGGTTATAGATTGAGCCGGCCCTGCAGAATAACCTTTGTGTTGTGGCTGTTGATTGGGATTACCCAGAAAACTGGCTGATACCGCTCCAAATCCGCCCCGGCCTCCAGGGGTGGATGCTGTATCAAGACCGCCGGAAGCACCAATCAGACCGATTTGACTTCCGAATGGACCCGGCGCAACGGACTGGATGCCGGGACCTACACTTATTTGGGGATTGTTATCTCCGTTCGACCCGTTGGCACCGCCCCCGTATCCCTCACCTCCGACACCATTTGTTCCGTAGATTCCGTTGGCGCCTGCGGTTCCGTTTATCAGTGCATCTGCCGAGTGGTTTGTCCCGCTAGTACCACCGGTGGCGGCATGGGATGTCAATGAAAATCCGCCGGCTCCTGCAGCACCGCTTGATCCGCCCTGTCCTCCTATTCCTCCAGCTCCCCCTCGTCCACCGAAACCACCGGCACCACCGCCGCCACCACTTCCTCCGACAAAGGCGAAATGGACCACGTCCGCTGACGGACCTTCCAGTATCTGTGGTGCTATCAGCGGGTTGGGCACCCCTGTAACTGGCGGGAGCGGGCCTCCCGGACCACCCGCTCCACCACCGGTGCCGCCTTCCCCACCTTGACCGCCCGTCCCGCCTTGCCCTCCGGCTCCGCCAAGACCGGCCAAACCTCCGTTACCCTGAGCGGCGAGAATTGGACCGTTGATGGTGAGTTTATTGGCCACTAATGTGATTTGCCCTCCGTTGCCACCACTCCCACCGTTGCCACCATTGCCACCGTTGCTTCCTGCGCCACCGGACTGGCCATTGCCACCGTTGCCCCCGTTGCCGCCAGCACTGCCGTTGCCTTGCGGACTGACTTCGAACATGTCCGGCAGCACAACCAGATCAGCAACCTTGACGCCGAAAAAGAGGTGCGACCCTGATGGAGGTAACGTATACGAATTCTCGTCGCCGGAAACAGCTGCGGCAAAAACGGGACGCAGGCTAGCATCCCCATATTGATAAAAGTGTAAAGTGATGAATGTCCCGGCGCCGGACCCGCCGTTGCCTCCTGTGCCTCCATTGGCACCGGCACCGCCAACACCACCGACACCGCCAACTCCGCCATTGCCGCCGCCGCCGCCACCACCGGCACCACCGCTTACATTTATGTCACCGTTGACGATGATCACGTCGCCGAGCAGATTTACTAATCCGCCGTTGCCTCCGTTCCCACCGGATTGATTGGTGCCCCCTCCTCCTCCATTCCCACCGTAAGCATGTAGAAATCCGGTGGTTACATTGCCTGTCGCGGTTACCGAAATGTTACCCGCGTTACCGCCTGCTGTCGCGGTTGCGTTGGTTAAGGTCACGCCATTTGCGCCAGACGTGTCAATTGAGCCCGTGCTCACGTTGCCGCCAACATTGATTGATATGGAATGTCCGGGAGCATTCAGTGCCACGGAGTCACCGTTATAATTAGACGCGCTCTCGAAAGTCAAATTAAACGCACCGGCACCGCTGGACGGAACGGAGTAGTTCGCCGCGAAGGTGATACTGCCTCCAGCAGCCTTGTTCCCTATTATTAGGGTCGGGGTGGAAATAACGGACAGCTCCGCTGTGTCGATTGTCAAACTCGCGGAGTTTGCGGTACCTTGATTTACCACTGCTACGGATTGAGAAGGGGATCCCTGTATGCGAACACTGGAGGTCGCGTTGAGTGAAGTGGGCAATGAAACGTCGGTTGCACGAATTGTGAGATCTGCTGCGCTTATTGCCACTGTTGCTGTGGATTGAAGGCCGGTCTTCGAAGTGACAGTCGTTGCTGTGGTAACCACTCCACTTGCGCTCAAGTCGAATGCATTCGTCGCTGCACTGGAGCCCACCAGGAGAGAGCTCTGTTCATTGATAAAGACGTTGCCTGTGGTGCCACGAGCGGTGGCAATCAAAGTTCCAGCTTCAGTGTTCAGTCTTGAATCCGCTGAGTTGCCTATATTGCCCTGAGTCGAATTCAGCCGGACGAAATCGCTGCTGAGTACGCATCCGGCGTTTGTTATAATATCCTTGGAGGCAAAAATATCTATGATATCCGTGCCGACGATATTGGCCCCGATGGTGAGCTTTCCGCCAGCACCTATCGTTACCCTTGCAGAAGTGATATCGCCTGTAGTGACTACGTCTCCGCCATCGATCGAGTAAGACAGTCCGGCGTTAGATTCAGAAACAGATAGGGGAACCAACTGACTGATCAATGTCGAACTAGCAGTATGGGAGCTGATAGTGGTACTCGCGGTCTTAACGTTAATGCTACCCGTCGCCGATATCAATGACAGTGATGAAGCTGTTATGCGGTTGGAGGGAAAAATGGAGAATATTGACCCGCCACCCTGAGTTTGCAGGAAGACGTTTCTACCCGTCACACTGGAGACGGCGATACCTCCGTCGTTAGCAGTGGTCGTTATAAAGATATCTCGGCTGCTGGTGATATTGTCATCGTTCTCTATACTGCCAGGGGCACTGAGTGTAATATCGCCTGTGCGAGAGCGAATTCCGGCGATACCGCTAATGCCGCCACTGTGAGTGGTGCTCAGAATTACGCTGCCAGCATCAATTGCGTTCGCGCTGGTCGTGGCAAAACCGGTAACATTAGAGTGAAGAGTTACCGCAGTGGTGATTTTTCCAGAGGACGAAAAGTCAAATGTGTTGCCGGCACCACTAGCCCCAAGGGTAACTGCGCCGTTCTGATTTACGAAAACAGAACCGACAATGGCACTGACACTCAACTGATTCGCGGTGACAGAGAGTCTTTGATTCGCTTTTCCGATGTCCCCCGCTGTCGAACTGAGTGCTACAACGTCACCACTGATGGAGCCGTTTCCAGTTTCGATTAGATCCCCGGCGGCTGTCACTTGGACCACAGATCCGTTGAGTGCTCCATTGACCGTTACGGACGATCCCTGAAGGGTTAGTTGTGTGGAATTCAATGAACCGGTCTGTATAGTGCCAGCCGTGACAGTAATTGACTTATCGCTGAGAAGTGAGAATCCAGTGGCGGTAAAACTTCCGGTGGTAGTTACAACCAGTGGAAACTTGCCCGCGCCCGATCCTGCCAAATTGTAATCCGCGCTCAGGGAAACATCACCCGAGAATCCAGCCTGTCCGATGAAGACTACGTTAGACGCGCTAATTCGGCCTAGCTCGCCCGCGTCCAGGGAGAAACCTGTTCCCGCCGTGCCCAATGTTACCGACTGCGATGACGGTAGAAGCGTAACTGTGCCGGTGCCTGTAGTGCCTAAGCTCCCGTCTAGAATCAAATCGCGTGCGCCGATCGTAATCGTTTTGCCGCCTATAGTCTGGCCTGAAGCAACAGAAACTGTTCCCGGCGTGCTGATTCCGACTATTGGATTGGTTCCGGACACTGTCGTGTTTATTGTTACCGAGGCCAGTGAAACATCGCCGCTCGCGGTAATGGATAAGCTGTGACTGCTCATATCTATTGAAGCTGTCGCTGCTTGCACTGTTGAGCCGGTTACCAGTGAGAGGTTAAACGCTCCAATTGAGGAAAGTGGAATGGAATAGTTCGCATTGACGGTGATGGAACCACTGGCGGTATCGCCGATAGTCAAACTTGTGGCTTGAATTCTCCCAAGTTCCTGAATCTCAAGGTTGAATTGCGCAATCGATGTTCCGTTGGCGGATATTCCTATAGTTCTGCCTGCGGATGGATGGAGTTCCACTGCACCTGCGCTTGCTATAAAATTGGCTAAGTTCAAATCCGGCGCTTCAAGGCGAATCGTGCCGGCGGAGATCGAGAAAAACGGAGAGGATAATTGAGTGTTCGCTGTGTTGGACCGCACTGTGTTTAGTGTGGTAATTGTGCCGCCGGCAACTACGTCGAAGTCGCCACTTACAACTGACGCGCCTATGTTTATGGCATTCTGCTCTTGTATGAATACCACACCGGCTGACACCGTCGCGCTCAAATTATCTGCATTGGTGTGTATCCGATCCGCTGGTCCAGTGCCTACGTTGCCAGCCGATGATTGGAGATTAACAAGTTCACCGCTAAGAACTCCGGTGGATGTAATTCCCGTTTTACCAATCAGATTAAGGTACGGTGCGGTCAAATCAGCGTTGATGGTGAGCTTCCCACCGGCTGAAGCCAGTGTCACGCTCCTAGTGGAAACAATTGCATTGGCTACGGTCAGATCGCCGCCGGCGGTTAAGGATAAGGTCAAGCTTGGATTTACGCTATCCAGAATGAGTCCGTCTGACTCGGAAATTCCGATTAAACTCGTTGAGGAGGGCGCATCAATAGACATTCTGTCAACAGTGGTAGAAAGGGTTATTGGCCCTGAGCCCGCAACTGTCAGACTCGATGCCACTATTCGGAGTCCGCTATTGGAGATGTCTCCCCCTCCGGTCGCTCGCAACTCGACTGAGCCGCTGGCATTTACTCCTCCGGATATATGAATGCCGCCGGTGCCATTGGCTGTGAGGTATACGTTGGCACCGGTCAGTTTGGCGGAAGGGTTAATGTCGCCGCTTCCTGCTGTCAGCGTAAGATTTCCCGTGGTCGCCGTCACCGGCGCCGCGGACTGTACCTCGATGCCACCACTGGAAGTGACAATGGAGACACTTGCGCCCTGAATTGCCACTGCACCGGCCGTCGTGAAACCATTTGTTGATGTAATGCTCGGTGCGGCCGTGACCTTACCTGCCGACGCAAGATCAAAGACCCCGGATGCAGAGCTTCCCGCGATTTTTACCGCAGTTAATTGATTGATGTAGGCACTGCCGCCTGTGGTAACTCCAAGCATATTCGTGGAGACCTGAAGTCGGTCGTTAGTTCCGCCACCGATATCACCTGTTCCCGCACTCAGTTGCGTAAAGTCTCCTGTTACGAGGCCACCCGCCGAAGCAACTAAATTAGTGTCGGAGCTCAGCTTCACGATTATTGAGCCTGAAACAACTCCGTTAAGAAGTATTGAATGCCCCGTGTAGGTCACGGAAGAGCCGCTGGCGGAACCTGTGGTGATATTGTTGGCGGTCACTACGATCGACTTGTCACTGGTGACTGAGGAGCCGGTTGCGTTGTAGTTACCTTGGGTTGCCAGAGAAAGCGAATATTTACCGGCTCCCGTCCCGGAAAAGTTGATTGTGCCACCGAGCGTGATGTCACCGGCGAAGCTGGTGTTGTTCCCCACGGTTAGCAGAGTTGCCGAAATTCGAGAAAGTTCTCCGGAATCAAGCGAGAATTCACCGCCGGTGGTGTTTACTGAAAGCGTTGCCGCGTTAACCGGTGTAAGAGTGACTAAGCCGCCAGAAGCCGACAGGCTGCCTGCCAGAGCTAGGTCATGAGCGCTGACATTGACGGAAAGACCACTGACCGTAGCACCAGACGCGACCGAAACAGATCCTTTCGTCGTTATTGTAAGGTTTTGAGAACTTGAAACTGTACTCAAACTGACATTTGATTGCGCATCGAGGCTGAAAGCGCGACTGCCAAGAATCAAGTTTGCGCCGGTACTGGTGAATCCCGTTCCGCTGATGAACGACAAATCGTACGAGCCTGCACCGGAGCCGGGCATGGTGTATCCGGTCGTCACCGTTATGCCGGTGCCTGCGGCTTGCGTATTGAGCGTGAGCTTCTGAGAAGAGATACGGCCTAATTCTGCGGCATCTATATTGAATGCCGCAATGGTTGTACCGGTGGGCGAAATTCCTGCCGCTTGAGATGGATTGGCGACTAGCTCCACTGTGCCAGTGGCGCTTATGGGGGTGGCGAGCGCAACGTCGTTTGCCTGGATCTTGATATCACTGGCAGAAAGTGCAGTTGTGGCGTTGGTGACGTTGCCGGTCAGCGCTGAACTAAGCGTCGATGCGGTGGAAACCGTGCCTCCAGAGACAATATCAAAGACACCTTTGGCGGTTGACGATCCGATGACGACGTTACCTGTAACCTGTAGATAAAAAATGGAGTTCGCGCTGACTGCTGTTGAGCCCTTTGCTTGCAATTGATTGGCCGTAATCGAGATTCGGTTTGTCGCCGATGTGCCGACACTTCCGCTGGTCTGAAATTGGATGAAATCGCTTGTGAGGCTTGCCCCGGTAGGGGCCGTGACACTGCCGCCGGCAATCAAAGTGATGAGACTTGGTGCCGTTAGTGAGCCGCCCAGAGTAACAGAGCCAGCAGTTCCCAACAGTATTGAATCGGCACTGATACTACCAGTGGTGGTGATGTTTCCTGAGCCGGCGTCGACATACAATCTACCCGTTACAGAAATCTGGTCGAGCTGCAGGCCGTCTGATTCAAGGATGGTAATTCCTTGGCCACTCGCAGATACCTTGTTAGCGACAGTTTGTACGTTAATCGATCCGGTGTTGCTTGTCAGGCTCAGTGATTGTGCTCTGACCTTTCCGCCACCGATTCCCATGATGTCGGATTTTGCCGTTAGCTGAGCTGTTTGCGTAATGTTGAGATCTGCGCCCGGAGACGTCAGCTGAATTGTACCCCCAGTGCTCGCCAGAGTTGCATTTGCAGCCGATGCCGTCGCTCCCAAATTCAGGTTTCCGGCCGCCGTCATGGTCAGCGTGCCGGAAGCGGTTACGGCGGCGGTGTTCGTTAGGTTAAGGTTGCCGGCGGTGGTGACTAGAGACACGTCCGCTCCGCTGACAGCCGTGACATTAGAAAAATCCGTTCCAGTGCTTGTCGAAATCACCCTTGAGGTGCTGATTTGTCCAGCAGAGAGAAGATCAAATGTTTTGGACGCCTGGCTCGATCCCACTGTAACCGCTTTGGACTGATTGAGATAAACATTTCCCTTGAAGGACATTGCCAACAATTTGTTGGCAGACGTGTTTACACGATCACCTGTTCCTGTCCCGATACTCCCGGTGATGGCGACTATCTCTACAAAATCTCCAGATAAAAGCCCCGCTCCCGTTGTTCTTATGTCTCCTTCAGATGTAGAGACAGTGGTCGAGACGGAAGAAGAAACTGTTCCCTCCGCTGTGACGGTCTTTCCGTCGATACTAACAGTGGAACCATTAACAGTGCCGGTGGTTGATAGATCTCGTCCCGATCCTAAGTTGATCGAGCTAGTGCTAGTCATTGAACCTGTTCTGAGGTTCCCTCCTGTATGAATGGAGATGGTCTTGGAACCGGCGTTGAAACTGCTACCGGTGCCGTCGAAAGCACCAGGTGTCTCCAATGCCAAATTGAATAGTCCTGCACCAGACGCGGGTGCAGTGTAAGTTGCAGACATAGTGACAGGTCCGCCACTGGAGAGCAGACTGCCGATGGCAAGAGTGCCCGTGGTGATGAATGCCAGTTCCGTACTGCTCAAATTGTAGTCTGAAGAAGTGCTTCCCGGTGCGTTGATACCAATTGATCTAGTTCCATTGGCTTGCAGGAAGACCTTAGTTGTACCAACCATAGATGTGGAAATACCAATATCATTCGATTGCAGATCAATTTCAGTGGCCGAAATTCCGGTGGAGCCGACCACCGAGGTCCCTGTAACCGTCCCTGTAAGCGTGCTGATTACACTGGCTGCACCTTGCGCCGTTAAGTCAAATATACCAACGGCGGAACTCGATCCAATTGCTATGGCGCCGCTGTTGTTTCCTATGAGGCCTGACGCCGTTTGGTTTATGTAGGCATTGGCTCCAGTGCCTTTCGCCACTGCAGACAAGGAATTTACCGCAATATTGAGCCGACTTGTGGCGCTGGTGCCGATACTTCCGTTGGTGGTTTGTACCTTCAGAAGATCTGCGGTGATCAGTCCGGACACATCGGTATTAATCGAAGTTGCTGCGTTAACAGTCAGCGTACCTGAAACAAGCGCGCTTGAAACCAACACGCTGCCGGATGAGTTAAGCGTGAGATCATATCCAGTTACCGGCGCTCCCACAGTGATGTTTCCTGCCGATATGGTTGCAGTTCCAAGAACCTGACTTGTCTGCAAAGTCACTGAATCAAGCTCGGAGATAGTAGTAGACCCGTCGTTGTTCACCGACAAGTAGTGGGTTCCCGTTGAGACGTTGATCGTGCCCTGCTGTGTTGAAGATAGCTGAACAACTTCGGAGCTAAGCCGGCCAGAACCAACTGCACCGCTGGCTGTGGTTATATTTTTTCCCGCGGTAATGTCCAGTTCGTTCTTCGATGATATGGTGTTAGCCAGGCTTATGCTCGCCCCCTGCACCGTGGATGACGCGATTAATGCCGCCCCGGGCGTTCCGGCGCTGGCAAATGTGATATCGCTATTTCCTAATGTCCCGGGTTGAGCTGTAACGATCTGCACCTTACCGATGCCGGAAAGAGTTCCGGTACCGCCCGTAGTATCGATATTTCCCACTGTAATCGCGGTGCCGCTGGTGGCTCCGCCCAAAAGTGTAACATTGCCATTATTTCCAGTGCCGAAGCCCGATGCCTTGATTGAGGAATTCGGCGCAAGAATAATCTTTCCACCGACTGATCCATTTGCAAACGCTGCCAATGTTACGGCGGCGCCGCTTTGATTTCCGCTAGTGGAATTCGCGTTGATTTGTAAACTGGTACTTGCAGAGAAATCGATGTCGCCGCCAGTTGCAGAAGTCGGACTCAATGTGATGACACCGCTGGTGGTGGGACCGCCCGCCAGCGTGCTGACGCAATTTCCGCAAACAGGGCTTAATTGAGCGCCGGATACAAGTACAATCTGGTGCCCTTGTCCATCGCTGCCACGAGCTGTTATGGAGGTAAGTCCGGATGTGCTGGAGAGCGTTCCGCCGGACAGAATTGAAAGGTCCTCTAGAACCGAGATATTGCCCGTAAGCTGAATTGCACCAGTGTTATAGTACGTCGGGTCGCCGCTGAGATCGAGATTGCCTAGAACCAGAGTGTTTGAGTTTGCCGCAACATGAGCTTCGCCTGCAATCGTGCTCAAGGTGCCACTAACAGCATTGATGTCGGCCCGAATGATGCCGTTGTTTGAGAACAAGTTGATCTCTCTTGCGGCGAAATCTCCGCCCTGGATGTCGAGATTTTGTCTGAGAACGGATGTAAGGTCACCAACGTTTATGATGCCGTGCAACGCATCCATCCTTCCACCGATGCCATTTATCGTGAGGGTTTGAGCTGTGGTTGATGCAATGTTTATGTTGCCCGACACAGCGGCCAGGATGCCGCTATTTACCAGAGATCCCGTTCCTGTAAGAATATTGAGGTTCTGAGCTGCCTGCATGATAGCCGCAGTACCGGTCACGCCTGCTGGCAATGCATTGACGATGGAACCGCCGACGATCACGCTCAGATTTCCCGAGCTAGCAATGGTTCCGGCATTGATTATGTTATTCAGCGCACTTACTTGCAGATTTAGATTGGTCACCGCGCTGGTAATGCCAGGTAGACCGGCGGCGGGAAGCACGGAGGATATTACGGCGTTTGATTGGTTGAAAATATTGGCTGCACTTATAGTGCCTGCTGTTACTGCGGGATTCGAGGAAATTGCGAAGAGGTTGCCACCATTGGTGAGGTTCCCCACCAGGCTCAAGACGGAGTTGGCTGCAAAATCCTTAATGGCCGTCACACCTGCAGGTACCGTAAGACTGCTGACGTAGGTGCTGAAACCGGCGCCGATGTTGAAGTTGCCGCCCACGGCATTTCCCGCTGCTGCAAGGTTGAGTGATTGTTGCCCCGTTGAGACTACCTGATACACCGCCATCCTTTCTGCGGCGGTGATCATGGACGAACCGGTGATGCTCTTTTGTTGTCCACCCTCAAGGATGGTAACCGGGCTTAGATTTGCCAGATGACCCGGCGTCAGAGTCCTTTCAGTGGAGCTGAGATCGAGGTTTATCGGAACCGGGTGAGCATGGTTGACTGGTACTGTGGACGCTGTATCGACTTGCTGGGCTGATGCCAGTGGAGCAGGGAAAGTACAAACCAGTACAACGCCAGCCATACTAAGTCGCTGCTGGAATACCTGATGCTTTCGGAGATTTGATAGTGGGGATTGGCCAGGTGGAATCTCTTTAGACAACATCGGGTTCCTCGTTAGGTTTCCAAATACTGTGTCACTCATTGTCGGCGGGCGCGAATCGAGTGGCGAACCAGAGTACATTAAAGGAAAGAGACAGGGAGGGACAATGCGGAAATTGCCATATTGGATAGAGTTTCACTTTAGTTCACTTATTTTTCACACTGCGATTCCAGCACCTTGGAGGTCCATTGAGACCAGGGGCACCAATTGCAGGCATAAACCCCAAATCGCTTCGTTCAAGGAGATTTGAGGTTTATTCAGGTCTTTCACAAACTTGAAGCGCTTACGCAACCTCCGCTAGGACCAAATGGAGATGGTCTTCGATTAGTCCCGAATCGTTGGTTGTCGCGTTCGGGACGCGAGAGAATTCGCACCAAGCGGACATGCCAATGCGCATCCGTCTGTATGGGAGTAACTGCGAAGCTTGTTTTAGATAAAGCCTCTGCGTTTCGCTGCTCGTGAGTTCTGTCCACTCACACTTTACTGATTCAAGACAACCGGGGTGGAGTGGAGGTATGTCCATCGCCCTTGTAGAAAATTGCGCCGGCTGCAATTTTCTACAAGCCATACAACCAATCTATTGCCAAATTCAGAGCGTTTGCAGACTTAGTTGCTAAGGGAAAAATTGCGTATCCTGCAATTTTCCCTATGCCATGAACGGGCTCGGCCACGAACCGAAAATGGACTTTTTGTCATTTACGAACGGGCATCACAGAACGAACGATTTCGCGGGGTAAAAGTTACTGTTTACCGCCGCCTATGATTGAAACACTTCGAAATTTGTCGCTGTGCAATTGCACAGACTTATGACTCCAATACGTGCAAATACGATCACGGCAAAGCACCTTAAGGTAGCGCTTGGCTTCATCCATAATGTGAAGCACAAGGGGGAAGGCGACAAGAACAAGTGCAGAAACAACCTGCAGGTCGCCTCCAAAAACTAAAAGTGATAACAGGGGCGCCCGCCCCGCACGGAGGATAAAGAGATGGCCGTTAAAGGACAGAGCACACGAGACAAATTCTTTCTGGATTTTGTCGCCGGCGCCACTCAATTGTCCGATCCCTTCGGGAAAGAAAGAAATACTGGTTCGAAGAACATCGACTGGTTGCCTGAATTGCGGTTCTTCGAAACCGAGCAACCACTCAACGCGCTTGATGCTCAAGAATCAGTCACCGAGTTGCGGGCGCTCTTCTCAGCTGTAGAACAAGAACAAGTTTGTAGGTAGGCAATGGCGGATGAGTGTTGGTCTTTGGCGAGACCAACACATGGTGAATGGCGAGGGAAAAAATAGGACGCGGAATATTTATTCCGCGTCTTTCCGCTTTTGCGGTGATTTGGTGGAGCCGGTTCCGAGGGGGCATTCTTCAGGAGGGGGCATGGTGGCGGTAGCGGTTTCCGATAGCGGCCATAGTGCCGGACGCAGTCAAAGGAAAATCCGGATACTGCGAACTTAGGACGCACGTTCGATCATGCTTGGAACCAACGGGTAGGAAACGAGAAATGCATCTCGACTTAAGGAAAAGCATCAGTTCAGCTGCGACAAAAAGGAACGGAGAAATCAATCGGTGAATTCTCTTGTTGATCGACCACAGCAAAGGGCTATACAGTAGTAGCAGCCGCAGCGGTGATTGGTTCCGTTGCTGGTGGCACCAAATGAGTGTCGACAAGGACGAACGCCACAAGGCATGGTCCATCGCTTCGATTGCTCCATGCATGATTCGTGCCACGCTGCACAAGACAATCACCTTGTCTCATTAAGGTTTCGCCTTCATCAAGAACCGCGTAAATTTCTCCACTTACGACTATTGCATAGTCCACCGTATTCGTTTTGTGCATCATAGGGTGGCGAGAACTGTCGCCATCCATTGTCTCGCTGGCGGACATGGCATCAAATACAGCCTTGCGGTAACGCTCGCCTAGTACTTCTTTCTCCGGGGGGAACTCTACGATCCGAAAGATCGTGCCGCCGCGAGGTGGTTCAAGAACAACCTTTCTCGCTGCGGCATCGCTAAAGATGGTGTTGTCAGCCGGCACCGAATGAGTGACCCAAAGATCTGTTAATCCTAGCGCAGGGGTTTCCATCAAGGGTAATTTATTGGGTGATGGACCATCGCTGATGATGATGGACTTCCCGTGCTCATTGTGCCCTGTGATTATCCGTCTGATTGGTTGCAACATTCTATTGTGTACTCCATCTACGAACATTATGAGCACGCAACTATATCGCACTAGAGCTGCAAAGAAGGATGCCCGATGCGGATTTTATGTGGGGGGCAACACAATTCAAATCGTTCACGAATTGTCACTAATTCCATGGCGGGTATGATACCGCTTACAGTGGCACCTTCGTTTTGTTATAGTTCCTAAGCATATCGAGAAGTGGGCTGGATACTTCCGCTTTCATGAGCCGCATTAGCCGGTACCTGATTGCGATATGGCGAAAAATCGAGCATGTCTACGGGCGGATTCTTGCGCACTTGTTTTAAGCCGTAGAATCCATTCATGAATAACGATAACCAGGCTGCTCCAGGGTTCAGCGTTTTCATTGCTCGTATGATGCGGTGGCTGACAAACCCGGGTGAAAACGCTTTATTCCAGAGCGCCCGGTGGGCAACTAGAAGCTCTTGCGGTGTCATATTGTGTGGTTTGAATGCAACGTTGAATCCGTTGTAGAATTCCCAGCCTCGATCAGGCAATATGCGGCCATCTTGCATGAGTTTCTCATACAGGGGAGTGCCTTTGTATGGAGTGAGTATGCTCATGAAAGGAACATCAATGCCGATCGCTTGCAAATTCTCCGCCATCTCTTCGATACTGTCGCTGGTGTCATGATCGAATCCCGCAATGAAGCCTGCCATCACCGCAATTCCTCTTTTATGCACCTCATCGACGATTTCCCGATAGTGATCTATTTTGTTCTGACGCTTGTTTGCTTCGCTCAATGACTCGGCATTAAAACTTTCAATTCCAAAGAAAACACCAATACAACCCGATGCTTCCATCAGATCCATAAGTTCTTGATCCTTCACTATGTCCATGCTTGCCTGAGTAAGCCACCATTTTTTCAGTGGAACCATTTCTTTCAGCAAGCTTTTCACATAAGTGCGGTGGGCGGTCAAATTATCATCCCAAAACCAGGCCAGCTTGTTTTGCCACCAGAAAGGAAACCTGTCGTAGCTGATTTCTTTGATGACCTCGGCGACCGGTCTCATTCGGAAACCAGGATTGACTGCGGGCACCGAACAGAACGAACACGTGAACGGGCAACCTCTGGTGGCCTGAATTACTTTCTTAACAAAGTAAGCATTAGGTAACAGATCATAACGTGGGGTTGGCAGGTCGATCAGGGGTTCGGGTGTGCCTCGATAAATTGGCTTCAGCTGCCGATTCTCTGCGTCTTTCAGCATCTCTTTCCAGACCGACTCCGCCTCGCCAGTTAGAATGGCGTCGCAATGTTGCAGTGCTTCCTCCGGCCAGAAGGTTGCATGAGGACCGCCGCCGATAACCATTTTTCCCTTGCTTCTGAATATATCTGCCAGGCGGTAAGCTTCGGGAGTAAAACCACTAAAGAATGATAATGCGACAAGATCTGCGTCGGTGTTGAAGTCTATTTTTTGCACCTGTTGGTGATATACCCGCACCTGATGCGTTTCCGGAGTCAATGCCGCCAGATGAATTCCGGTGATGGGCGGAACGAAGTCGACCTCGTGTCCTTTTCGATAGCGTTGAATGTAGACCACGATTATGTCGATCTTCATAAACGTCTGTCCTCCCTCAGCA
>JAKFUT010000210.1 GCA_021732565.1 Candidatus Obscuribacterales bacterium | reverse complement strand
GGTGGCGGTGGTGGCGGGGGGGATGCCTTTTCTTTCTGCGCCGCTTTCTGTTGCTGAGCAAATTTGTAGGCAGCCTGAATACGGGTAACGCCAGCTTGGTCGGTACATGACATTGCCCTTTCGTATTCCTGCAAGCTGCCGGTATAGTCTTTTTCCGTGAGCAGCAGGTAGGCAAAGGTTTCGTGTAGCTGCGAGTCTTTCGGTCGTCCATCCGAGGCCACTTTGTAATGGGGAATCGACTCTTTTACCTTACCCTTGCCGCGCAACCAGTTTGCATATTCCAGGCGCAGGTCCGGTTCTTTAGGAGCTACCTTAAAGTAGTCTAGATAGTACTCGTCGGCCAGAACATTCTCTTTCTCCAGGAGGGCGATCCTGATGAGTGTCTTATAGATCTTGTCTTTGTCTTTTCCAAAAGTCAAAGCCTTCTTGAGGGCAACTTTGGCTTTGTCGTATTTTCTCAGATTCCAGAAAGTCTGAGCATAATCTGCGTAAAGTTCTTTCTCCTTACTCGGGTCAATAGAGAAAATTTTCTCAAGGGCGGAATTTGCGTTGCTCCAATCTCTGGCTTTGACGCTTACATCGTAATATTCGTTGAGAATTGCCATGTTGTTCGGGGAGAGTTCCAGCGCTCGCTTAAGTGGCTGTTGAGCTTGCTGATACTTCTCGCGGTGAACAAAGTCTCTGGCAGTAGCAAGTAGCTGTTCAACGGATTCGCCCGGTTGGGGGGTGGCAGGCTTGATTTCCCCCGTGGTGGAAGGCGCAGCTGGTGGGGTTTCCGTAGCGGCCGGTTCCGCGGTTGTCTCTTCCTTCTCGTCGGCGGTGGTGTCATCAGCAGCGACCGAAGGATACGCGACGGTCAGCACCAGGGCGCAGCTCAACAACATTGGCAATGACTTTCTCTTAAGTATCAGGCGTTTGGCAAAAATCATTCTGCACTTCCTCTGGACCCGGGCACCACCACTAAACATCTATCCACACCGGAGCAGATTTAAACGCGGGCGTTCTGGAGAGTTCGTCAACGTTGGCGCGGATCAGGCAATTCGCTTCAGGGTAGTACATGGCGACAACGCCCTTGCGAATCTGTCCGACAACGACTTCGATGTTGGGCAGGCTGCCGGCCTCACCGCGCACTGTCACCTTTTGTCCTTCACGAATACCTAAGTCTCGGGCGTCTTCGCTGGAGAGCAAAATGCAAAAGCGATGGGGGATTCCTCGATAGAGGTCATGTTCTTCGTAGACCACAGTGTTGAACTGACCTTCGGACCGCAATGTTATAAGACGCAAGCCGGATGATTGTTCCGGTAGAGGCGTTCTATGCATCTTTGCCTTGCCTCCCGGTAGCGGAAATTGAGGGGAGTGGAAGACCCGTCCGTCCACTGTAAATTCCCGGCCAGTGTCGCCAATGTTTTCTATGGCGGCCCACCCCGGTATAGTTTCTGCTATCAATCTTCGAACTTCAGCCATGTCGGTCAAGCGATTCCAGTCGACCGGTACCTTACCCAGCACTAGATTTGCCAGCTGGCAGATAATCAATGCCTCCGATTGCATTTGTCCCGGCACATTCGGGGTGCCGCCTTCAGATAGGCGTACGAAATTAAACATTGATTCCTGGGTAGTGGGATAGGGTTCTTCGTCTCGCGCCAAAACCGGGATGATTATGGTGTTTTGTCCACGACCGTGAAAATGACCGGGATTGAGTTTTGTCGATAGATAAACTGTAGTGCCGACTTTTTGCATTGCCCGGGAGGCAAGTCGGGCATCGGGATTGGAGCCCCATAGATTTCCACCAAGGGCAAATATTACATCTATCTCTCCGGCATCGCACCGCTCAATCATGGCGTAAGTATCAAGCCCCTCATTGGTAGGCATTGGTCTGCCGTAGATTTTCTCCAGAGCCTGACGCACCCCTGGCTGAAGCGATGGTGTTACACCCATGGAACCAATCCCCTGCACATTGGAGTGCCCCCGAATTGGTAGCATGCCAGCTCCTACCTTGCCGATTTGGCCAGTAGCCAGCGCCACGTTACACAAAGCCAGAATGGTTGTGACTCCCCACTGATGGTGTGTCAGACCCATTGCCCAGGCAAAAATGCAAGCCTTGGAACTGGCAATCGCTCTGGCCACGGTTTGCATTTCTTCTCGTGAAACACCGGACTGTGACACCAGTGCATCCCAAGTTGCGGTGCTGGCTTCGGCCAGAACTTCTTCCCATCCTTCCGTATAGGAAGAGAGAAATTCGCGCTGAACCAGATTCTCTTCAATTAAGACCTTGAGTAAACCGACAAGAAAACCGATATCGCCGCCGGCCAGCGGTTGCACATATTGGGAGGCAATGTCTGTTCCGAAGAGCAAGGACATCGGTCGGGAGGGTACATGAAACTTTTCCAAACCACGCTCGCGAATGGGATTCACCACGATAACTCTTCCTCCACGTTGGCGCAGATCTGAGAGTTGAGTCATCAACCGGGGATGATTTGATGCAGGATTGGCGCCGAGCAGAACGACCAGATCACAGCGTGCCAGATCTTCAAGTTCCACCGTTGCAGTGCCAACTCCGAGCGTCATCTTCAAACCGACACCGGAGGCCTGATGGCAGTAGTACGAACAATTCATTATATGATTAGTACCGTACACTCGTGCAAATGACTGCAGTAGGAATGCAGCCTCATTGGATGAACGTCCCGAAGAGTAGAAAGCAACCCGATCGGGATCAGTTTTCTTGAGAGTTTCTGCAATTTTGTTTAATGCCGTGTCCATGGATAATGGACGAAAGTGTGTGGCAGCCTCCGGCAATACCAGAGGAAAGGCAATTCGGCCGCAGTCCTCGGATTGTTTAGGTGTTAGTGTCAATAGCTTGGCGAGGTCATTCTTGTCGAAAAAGCCTGGTTCAATGGCACCTTGCATATCTGCGACCTGCGCCTGCAGACTTTTCTTACAAACCTCCGGAAAATGACCGGACTCATTTACCATTCCGCCACGCTGTCCACCCATGCCAAGCGCGCACGTTTTACAGGCGTTCTTGCTTCGCATCTTCTTCCAAAGTCGAAGAGGTCCCGCTTCCACAGCCTTATTGAACGTGTACAGAATGGCTGGCCATCCGCCCCCGGCCCTTGGTCGTACCATGGTCGATGCTCCCCGTGTGGCTTCGGCGAGGAGATCGTGACGGGTGCGTCTCAATATTCGCCGGTAGTTTTGTCAATTGTAGACTGAGAAGGCAAAGTCCGCAGTGACTGATTCATTTGTTTCCGGGAAGTTTTGCATTTCAGTCTGGAGCAAGTATCGAAAATCCCCCTGGCGAGACAAGAGGTTGGCCATGAACTTGGCTCTAACTGAAACGACTGTCCAGTGGTCGAATCGTACCCGGACGATCAATTTGCTACCGTGTTGGTGAACATGGTGTCTTCAAAGCCGCGTACTACTGCAACTTGTCTCTTTCTTTGCAAGTATTGTTTTTTTTTTGACCGCAAACTTGGTTTGAAGCACGCTATATCTTCCAAATAAGCGAAGACTGCTTTTCTTTCCTAAAGCTTGTACTCTTTATAGACGGCATTGAGGGATTCTTCCAGTGCGCCTATAAACCGATCGATCTGCTCGTAGGAAATTACCAGTGGCGGTTCGACTCTCAGTACGCGGGCATTGATGTATGTTCCCGATATTAAGATATTTCGGGCAAATAAATTCTTGGCCACGGCGAACCCCAGTTCGTTGTCTACGAACTCCATTCCGATCATGAGTCCGACGCCTCGCGCGCTGGTCATTACTTTGGGGTAGGTCCGTGCCAGAACGTCGAGCGCAGGTAGCAGATAACGCCCTTTTTCGGCAGCTGCTGTAGTGAGGTCTTCTTCCAGCAATACATTTATAGTGGCGATGGCGGCGGCACAAGCCAACGGATTGCCACCAAATGTGGTGGTATGAAGAAATGGGTTCTCAATGTATCTCTGCCAGGTTTTTGCAGTACCGACTGCTGCACCAATGGGCATTACTCCACCGCCAAAGGCTTTGCCTAGAGCCATTAAATCCGGACTGATTTCATCGAACTCGCAATAAAACATTTTGCCTGTGCGACCCATGCCGCATTGAATTTCGTCGAATACAAGCAACGCTCCGTAGCGATCACAGATCTCGCGTGCGGCTGCCAAATATCCGTGCGGTGCAATATTGATTCCTCCCTCGCCCTGAATCGGTTCCAGGACCACGGCCGCGACCTTGTCTCCACTAAAATCGCAACACTCCAGGTGTTTCTTGAGAGCATCTTTATCGCCAAAAGGGACATGAGACCAATGCAGTAAAGGCAAAAACGGCTCCCTGAATACAGCTTTCGATGTGCCGCCGAGGGCGCCGAGAGTCTTGCCGTGGAAGGCGCCTATGGCGCCGACAAAATGTTTTCGTCCGGTGGTCAACATGGACATTTTCAGGCAAGCTTCCACCGACTCCGTGCCCGAATTTGTGAAGAAGCTATATTGAAGACTGCCGGGGGTAATCAAAGAGACCAGGTGGGCCAGGTAAGTGCGTAGTGGATCAATTAGTTCTTGAGAATGAATCGCTTGACGTTCCAGTTGCTGCGTTACGGCGGCTAGAACCTTAGGGTGACGATGCCCCACATTGTAGATGCCGAACCCGCCGAGCATGTCGATAAATTCTTTACCATGCACGTCGCGGAAAACTGCTCCGTTGTCATCCCATTCAACGGCGGTATAGTCGGTGCTGACAGACTTTCGGTACTGAAGGAATCCGGGGTTGACATGATCTGTCCAGTACTTGACAGAGTCAAGAATCACTTGCTCTCGTTCGTTGGTTTCCAGCGTTTTCTTTGCCAGCAATTGCAATACTTCGGCGGACTTTGCTTTTGCGGCGTTTAGATCCTGAACCATAACTTAAGAATCGCTCCCCGGTATCCTAGCAATTGCAAACTGAATCAGAATAGCGCATCCGCTACTGATCCTTCATTGCGATACGCTCTTGACGTTTGGGGACAAATGATTTTGTTGGTGTGCCGGCCCCTTATAATTAGGCACATCTTTGAAAGGACAGGTGACCTAGCAATGTCGTGGTGGCAAAATCCAGGACTACCCGGAATCAGTATCGATCCCTCTTCCGTTCGGTTGCCTGTTGAGCTGGAGCTGGTTCCGGAGATGGTTCTTGCAACAATTGATCTAATGCAGGTTCGCGTCGGTGACAGGGAAATTAATTGCTGGACATATCAATCTCGTGGTCTTTGCGACCTCGGGCAGAAGGAGATTCTGTTCGCCTTAAAACAAGACGACGGGCAATCTCCAGGCAGTTTCCCCGGTGCGCCGCTCGATTTCTTCAAGAATATCGCTGAGTATGTCTTGAAAGGCGAGTATTTAGATGCAGGAAGCATAACCACATTCGGTGACAGTGGTTTTCTTTCCGGACGGTTTCGCGCCATCGGTTATGTTCAACCACCCGCAATAGCGGAAGCATGTCCTCCGGAGAAAACATTGTGGGCGCTCTTACTGACGGCGAACGAACTTGAAGCCGCTCGCATCGGCGGGCTTTCTCGAATCATGGCGCTGATGGGAAAACGTGATCTCTATTTTCCCTGTCCTCTATGGAATGACCTCCAAAGAGATGATTCCGTCAGCGACGACATGCTATTGGCCATGAATCGCAGCCCCATGTCGCAGTTTCCGCGAATGCCGTTGCATTCGGTAACAGCCAGTCGCATGGAAAACAAGGTAGATTGTCTGATTCCCACTAGCGCCAGGGCTTCTCTTTCGCAACTTAGAGATTTGGACGAAGAAATGCCCATGGCGATTCTCACTGGTATCGATGGAGCTGCCGATGGATTCCTTGTGTGGCAGAAGGATGAAAAGGCTCCCCTGGCCATCACGGCTCCTGGATTTCCGGGCGACAGATTGGGCGGATCGTTCTTGTGCTTTGTTCCAGATCAGGATCATGATCTTGGTTTGATTAGTGATGATGGTTTTGCTTTTTCGCTTACAGCACAAAGCTGGCGGAAAATTCGTCAGGCACTAGTTGAGGGCAAACCTTGCGCGGTGGCGGCTACCAATCCCGGCCTCGATCTGGAAATTCAATGGTTCGATGATCCTGATATGGAAATTTTGAGTACGAAGCGGGAACAGCGACAACACTTCGAAGTTGGGGAAGACCCTCTCTGTGTCAACCGGGAGAAATCGAGTGTTCCTGCCCGTGCAACGCGGGTTGAACTGCGCACTCATGAACCGGACGTAGCACGGGCTCTGGACCCCGCAGTGCTGTCTGCATACATTCAGAGACTTGAAGATGTGGTGCGAGATCATTTCTTTTATCAAGGCCCCTCCGAGGGATTCGACTTGTTGTTGGAATGCACTCTGAGCCCCGGTGACCATGCGGAGTTTCGTATCAGTAGTAAACCGGTGATGGAAGCAGATGATGAGAACGACGCGATCGATCGTTTGTCGTTGACATTTGCGCCAAGTCTAAGAGAAGGCATCGTCGAGTTTGCCATGGAATTTGCAGTTTGGGGCGGTGCTGGCGCTTTGTCCGGAGACACTGAATGACAGTATCTCATGGTCACGAATGGACTGCGGCCGGTTCACGTGCCTTTCTGGAAGAGTTCGAGCTGGGACCGTGGAGTTCAGGAGTTTTATCGGGAGTTACTCTGGCGATATCTGACGGAATCGATATAGAGGAGCGCTTCACTGGCTGCGGCAACGCAGCATGGAAGGAAGGACGGGTAGTGGCAGCCAAGAACGCCGCCGCGGTAGATCTGCTGTTGTCGTCTGGAGCGCAGTGCCTGGGAAAGGCTCGTGTAAGCGAACTTGGGTTTACTCTCCTTGGTGAAACCGATGCATCCGTTCGTCCGGTTAACGGTAGGTTTCCTGATCGATTGACAGGCGGGGCTGCTCATGGAATTGCCTCGGCTGTATCCTGCGGATTGGTCGATTTCGGTCTGGGAACGGATTCCGGTGGCACGGTATTAGTTCCTGCGAGCAACTGTGGGCTTACGGGCTGGCGCTCCAGTCATGGTATCGTATCTGGTGCCGGATTTATGCCCGTTGCTGCTTCATTCGATGCCGCATCTATAATTTGTAAGTCGCCCGCTCTCTTGCCGTCTATTGCCGAGTGCTTGCTGTCACGGCGTGCCGAGGACAGTACAGAAGACGTAGAAATTCTGGTGCTTAAAGATGCACTGAGGCTCTTGGACAAGAATGCCGGCGGCGGATTTGAAAGCGAGATCTCCAGGTTGAATGCGGTCCGGGGCGTCACTGTGAGAGAAACGGACCTGGCTGAAATTTGTGGTCAAAGCGACGTGTCTTTGGATGATTGCTTTCTCGTCTTCGAGCAGTTGTTTGGAATGGAAGCATGGAATAGCCTTGGCGGGTGGGTCGAGAGCTGCATGCCGGTTATGGGTGATGAAGCTCGACACAGGTTGTTTACTGCGCGTCATTTAGATCGGTCCCAACTTCCGGCTCTGGCTAGACGACGGTTCTACTACTCGGAGAAGCTCTCAGGCTTTCTGGGGAGCAAGCGATTTCTGTGTTTACCCACGACACCGTACTCGGCACCGGTTCTGGGGTTCTTGAGCAAAGCCAGTGAGTCTAGCCGTTATGTAAAGCTGGTTATGTCGCTTGCCGCGCCATCTGCTCTTGCTGGTGCACCGCAGGTGACACTACCGTCAGCGAATCCATCGGGTGTTCCATCGCCCGGTCTTTCGCTACTGGCGGCAAAAGGGCAGGACGCCGCGCTGATCGGATTAGTATCGCGTTTCGTGTAATGCTCCTCGGGGCGTCCCTTGTTCCAGCTTAACCACTAACTAGTCTTCCTTGCGGCTTGTCCACTGGAGTGAGTCTTGAGTTACTTCTCTTGTGAAATCGTTTGAACGGCTACCTCAGTTCGCTCTTTTTGAAAGCTGACGGCACATCGGGAATTAATGATCGTTGGTTGACTCTATGGTTCTTCAAGTTAGAAAGTTTGTTGAAGCTGAGAGTGGTTTCGGTTAATCCTGCCCAAGTAAAGCACCATACTATTTGGTTTGATTGAGACTTCGACGATCCCGTTCCTTTGAATAATGTCTACAACGGCTTGTGTGGTGGGTTTAACGTCTTGACCCGGATCGGATTAAATGTGTTTTGTGTGATATTCAGCTCAGCTTTGTGAAGATTGCGTGAACGATACAGTTTAATTCGCGTTACGAACGTATTTTGCCCACAGTGTAATTTGTGGTGATTGCTATACTCAGAGATGTCGTTCGGGGCGGTACGACTTTCAGGTATGGACGGGCTGAATATATAGATAGATTCGACGGAGGATCAATCACCAACAGCTTCATCACCGAACGGACTGGCATTCTCATATTTATATTCAAGTTTCTTTGCAAAAACGTTTTCATCGGCTCTAATCGAATTGGTGCACCGGTAACGGTGTGGTTTCTCCCTGCGAGGTTAACGACCTCATTTTAAGAGAGGCCTGAATTCCTCAACTCGCATTCAGCATCCATCAGTATTTGTTCAAGACCGGTAGAAGGATTAATTCCTGGATTACGTCTCCAAACCTCAAGATCTACTAAGTCTCTGTTTTAACGTCTTTCTCGATGTTTTCCGCTTCTACCGGTTTCTCAAAGTATTGCCGCATTGAATCTGAGAATCGACACAACTGGTTCCTTCTCATCGTCTCAAACTCGATACAGCTGGAAACAAATCTATTAGACAACTTATAACCATGAATCGCTCGTGTTCGGTCGTGACCGCGAGTTAAGTTCATGCGTAGCAAAATACGGAAACTCACAGCTTGAGCAATGATAATGACTAGAAATTCAACCTTCTCTTTACTAATGGTGCTCTTTTGTCTTTTCGGAAGTTCTCCAGTCGAAGCGTCGAAATTGGGCCTTCCTGTTTCCATGACTCCAGAAAGAGAGGAACGATTCAGGGATCGAAGCGACTCTGGCTCCGGGTTGATAATGGTGCCAAAGGTGCTTTACTCCCGCACACCAAACAACGATGTCTCTATTGCGCAAGAACACGGACTCGTGGTGCTGAGGTCGGACAACAACTCTGTTCGGTATGTAACATTTCTGGCGGGCGACGAAATTACTGTAAGAACCGGCCTGTCTGCAAGTGCTGAAGATAAAGAAGCCATAAGTGCTGAACTTACGAAAATGGCCATCGAGAAAGTTGAACAGATCGAAAAGCGGTTCGGCATTTCGATCAGCCGCAATGGTGTGATCCCTTATACAGGTAAACACGGGGCAGATCATCATCTAACAACGGAGCTTGAAGTCAGGCAACCGCTACTGGGAGAAGTTCTGGCGCTGGAGTATGCGTTGGAACGGTCTTTGCCTGAAAGCAATGGAAAGAAAGAGTTGCAGATCTTGTTCTCGAGTCAAATTCTGTTTCCCGATCGTCTGGCTGAGTGGGAATTGTCGAGCAAGGACAAACCGACAATCATTGTGGGCAGCGACAGGGACGATTGGGCACTCGAGTATGTGCTAATGCACGAACTGGCGCACCACACGCAGTATCGAATGGGCTACCGTCCAATGGCTTCTTACGGATGGCGTCCTGGTAAGGAACTAGGGTGGACTGTTTTCTCAAATCCACTAACTGGTGAGTCGGGGTGGTCCGTCACAAGACAGGACGGGCAACTATTTAAGCACAGTAGCTCATTGGGTAAATGGGTGCGCTGCAACAGAGAAGGACAGCCTGTTGATGTCTGTGGTAAGCGCGTAAAGCGAAATGCGGAAGCTGAACTATTGACTCATCGAGAGATGTTATCGTCGGCCAGGATTCGTCCCTGTACCTCGTATATGAATAATCCGATGGAAGTCCAGGCGGAAGGTCTGGCAATGTATCGCATGAGCGGGCACCATAGATCGCATTTACTTCAGAAGAGTCCTGAGTTATACCGCCTGGTGCAGGATTTCGATCAGAAAATGATTAAACAAGAGTTCGGAGAAAAATTGATCCGAGCGGCCAATGGGCGAGTAGTACCGCGTACTAACGAAATTGCGTCGGAGCTTCGCGGTCTGATGATATAAGCAAGCTGCAGTGTTGCTGCACTTGCGGTTGCGTGAACCGTAATGGAATTGCCAATGATTTCCGGAACATACTCAATTAAGTAATTCAGCGCTCCTTTTGACATCGTAGAACAACTATTTACAGGTTCTCTCGTCGCGTCGTGAGGGTCGTAGAAATCGACGAGCATGATCACATTTTGATCACAGCCATCATGCTAAGGTTTTGGCAAACTGTGTTCCCGTGTAAGCGGAAGAGCAGCTGCGGCGGAGAAGTTCCGCAGAGGATCCGCTGCGCCATATTTCGGTTGGCGCGGGTGCTGAAAGAGTTGAACTAAAGACGTGGAGGAGAAGAACAATGCCTGGTATTCGAAGTGTTATCTCTACCTTGACCTCAGACGGGCAGGAGGTAATGGGGCCCCACGTGCTGCTGTACCGTTATCCCGAAAATTCTATTACGAATGGCTCTCTGCTTACGGTAGAAAGCAATCACTTCTGTGTTCTCAAATCCAGGGGCGCCATTCTCAACGTTTATGAAACAGGCCAATTTACCGTGCAGACTCCGGATCATCCGCTCATCGGCACCATTGTCCAGGCATTCTATGGGGGGCAGAGCCCCTGGCAGTACGAAGCGATATACATTAATCGATCCAAACTTGTTGTGAAGACGCAGGGCATTGCTCTGTCTCGAGAAATGGCTGAAATGTGCTATGACGTGGATTATTACATCCATGTGAACGAATCCAAGAATGCCATTGCACTGGTTCAGCATATGCCCATATCAGGGCATATCATCACAACGAAAGAAGTGGACAATTACGCCGGCCCGGTGGTGGAGCAAGCCATCAACCAGATTGTGCAGGTTACACCGCTTGAAAGCGTGAATGAACGGATCCATGACATCACTAAGGTAGTGGGTGATCACCTACAGCTGTTCCTGACAGGATATGGTATTACGCTCGATACCGTAAAAGTACTCGTGAGACCGAGTGATGATCGCATGAAATCGTTAATTGCTTTGAAAGCATTCGGTTTGTCGGAACTCGATGCTGTTCGCTACTACACCGCAATGATGATGGCTGAACGTGGTGTGGTCTCCGCCCCGAACATGGCAATCGGAGCTCCATTCAATATCGGCGGGCTAACAAGCATTGCGGGCCTGGATATAAATGCGGGTGGTGTTTCGCCGGCAATCGGTACGCGTAAAGCATAGATTCACGTTTTAATCCGTACGACGTACTTCCGGGGCTGATGATTTCAGTCCAACTAATCCAAGAAGCTATAGCCGTCGCAGGCATAAGATAAAACCATCGTAGCTGTCTATACTCTACGAAAACGGATCGCAACGAGAAACCCTCCGCTCTATCACCTATACATACCCCAACTATTGACCTCTGCCCCAAAACCTTAAACGGTCTACAACAGGAAGGTCCCTGCAGAATTCGCACAAAGATAAGAGCAATCCAAGGCGACGGGGTCAAAGCGAAGAGGACCGCCACACGGACTGCTGCCAGAACACCACGAACAATGCTAATGTCTCTAAAAATCAAGTACCCTGAGCCGGATCGACTAGAAAAAATCAAAAATTCACACTAGGATCAATTCATATATTTCGGTATTTGACGACCGTTACTTTTATGAGGTGAGACATGCGAAAGGTACTGGCGGGTTTATTGGCGTTTACCTGCTCTTTCGGAGTCGCAGCGCTTCAAGAAAGTATTGCATGCACAAGTGTCATCTTAAATCGAACTAACGGTGTGGTTGTATCAGGACGAACACTTGATTATCCCAGTGAACTCGGTTCCAAGATTTGTTTCCGTGCAAAAGGCACAGCGGTAGCCGATCCCAACGTCAAGTTCACAAAAGGCGAGTACAAGCCTCTCGCCTGGACTAGCAAATATGATTGTGTGCTGGTCGACGGTTTCGATTTACCAGCATACACGGATGGAATGAACAGCGAAGGACTCGCCGTAGCCACGCTCTGGCAGGACGAGACCGAAACGGCCAAAAGCATTAAACCTGGTACAGAAGGGCTGGCAAATGTGACTCTGGTGCAGTACGTACTGGAGAACGCGAAAAATATTGCTGAAGCCAGAGAAGCTATCTCGAAGCTCAGTGTATTTCTGTCCACATACAATGGTGCAGACATGTTGCTGCACTGGGTCATCACAGAGAAGACCGGTCGCAGTGTTGTGGTGGAACTAAAGGACGGACACCCCCAATTCTTCGACGAAGTAACTGATGTTGGTGTTATGACCAACTCGCCGACTTACGACAAACAAATGGAGAATCTTCGCGAGCAAAACGCAAAGCGCGCAAAGGATGCCAATTGCACTCTGCCAGGCGATTATCGCCCCACCAGTCGATTTGTAAAAGCAGCATACCTGGTCTCTACTACACCTTCTCTGAAATCGTCGGAGCAGGGAATGATTACGGCTATGCAAATCTTACACAATGTAGAAGTCCCCAAAGGGGCCCAGAGTTCGGGCTCCTACACCCAGTGGATCGTGGTACGAGATCAAACGAATCTTAAGTATTGGCTCGTCAGCCCTGATCAACTTACTCCCATTGTCATCGATCTGAACAAAGTAGACTTCAAATCAGCCGCTACTCAGCGAATTCCTGTGGAAGGCGCCCTTTCCGCGGATCTAACCAGGTCGCCGGGTGTGCAGGCTCTCGCTTCTCCGGTTGTCACGGTCAAATAGGTTCGTCGCCACCTCTCTACCGCGAACAACCATGTCTACGCCCATTCCGGATGACAATAACATCTGCTAAGGATAGCAAGATGATCATCTGATAGACTTCGAATCCTAACTTTTGGATGAGGACGTCAGCATGAAAAACCTCGTGGTTTCCGCGCTTCTTACTATTTCGATAACCATCGGTTTTACTCAAGGTGAATCTTTCGCAGCCAGGAGTAAACGAGCACATCAACCGTCACACGGCAAGCTATTCAAAGGCAAAGTGTCATTGCGGCTCACGCGAGCAGAGAACCTGCTCGCGCAAAATAAGCTGGAAGAAGCAACAGAGGTCTTTCGTCAGGAAGTAAAACGCAATCCTAAGAACGTCGATGCCATAGCCGGTCTGGGAATGGCACTGGCTCTACAGTTTAAGATTGATGGCGCCAACGAGCAGTTCGAGAAAGTGCTTGCTGGCGATCCCGCCAATCCAATTGCCCACGCAGGCATAGCCATGTCGGCCCTCAACCGGCTTCAGTCTTCGTCTCAATCGGTCATCAACAATCGCGACGCGGCGCTTAGAGAAGCTGAGGATCATGCCCGAACCGCAGTTCAACAAGATCCCGAACTCCAACAGGCACACTATACCCTTGGTCGTATTTTGCAGGAGGAAGGCAAAAACGCAGACGCCTATGAATCGTACAAACAAGCGACAACAGTTGATCCCGAATATTCACCGGCATACAGCGGTCTCGGCCTCATTGATCTGAAAGAGAACAGGATCGCCGAAGCTTCCTCAAACTTTCAACAAGCAATCAAGCTCAATTCAGGAAATTCCACGGCACACTATGGACTTGGCGAGACTTATTTACGCCAGGGCCAATTAGATCAGGCCGTTAAGGAACTGAATATTTCCCAGTACCAGTTCCGCAACAGTGCACCGGTCCACATGGCTCTAGGTAAGGTGTATGAAGCGCAAGGCAATACGGATGCAGCGCTAAAGCAATACGAACACGCAGCGCTGATCAAACCGGAGCTAAAAGAAGCATACGCACGGATGGCAGCACTGCACGTTGCTCTGGGGCAACAGCAAGAGCAGAAATCAAATATTGTCGCAGCATTGAAAGAGTACAGGCAAGCCAGCTTGATCGATCCACAGTTGAGCCAACCTTATCTGCGTATGGCGGATCTAAGAGAGTCGCGCGGTGATATCGAGTTGGCCGTGGCTGAACTGCGCAGCGGTCTGGAAGTCAATCCAGATAACCTTGTACTGCATCAAAGGGTCGGCGACGCGCTACTCAAGCTCGACAAATACGACGACGCAATCAAACCGTATCAACAATCACTTCGCCTGCAACCGGACAATAAGTCATCGCTCGACGGACTGACCAGAGCCTTTTACTTGAAAGCGCAAAAGGAAACACAGGGATCTTTTGCTTTCTCCAACGACTACGAAACCGCTGAAGCAACTCTTCTACAGGCAATTAAACTGCACCCGGATGAACTGCAGCTGCATCTAGCTCTTGCAAAGCTGCGCGCCTTAGCTGGCAAACCAGTTGATCTGTCAAAGCTCGGAACTCCCACCAACGACGGTGAGAAGATTGCCTACGCTGAGGCACTGCTTGCCCAAAACAAGTTTGCCGAAGCTACCGGTATTCTCAAAGAAGTGATCGCTCACAGCTCATCACCGCAACAATTGGTCGCGGTGGCAGACCTTGCCGTCATGATCAAAGATCTCGACAGCGCTGAGGAAGCCTATAAGAAGATGAACTCGATGGGTTACAGCGAAAGAGCTAATCGCGGGCTGGCGTCAGTAAGCAAGATACGGCAAGAGGCCGGACGGAATGTTCGCCTTGCCACCGATTTGTATAACCGAAAGCAGTTGGCCAGCGCAGTAGATAATTATCGGCAAGCGAGTTGCAACAATCCGAAATTACCGGACGCCCACCTCGGAATTGCAAAATCAGAAGAACGACTGTCACCGAAATCGCCGGAAGCTCTTAGAGATGCAGCGGTGCAATATCGTGCTTATATGTCACTGGCTCCAAACCTGCCCCAGAAGCAGCGAGCACGGATGGAAAAGCACGTCAGTCGCGTCGAATCAAAGGCCACCAAAATAGAACGAAAACTCGCCTCCACGAGATAATCGCCAGCTGATCAGGGACAATCCCATTCCGCGCCCGAGCAAGGTAGTTGCAAAACAACGTCACTTCCTCGCCATGTGCAGGCTCATATCCATCTCGTTCGAAATGGTCCGCATCAAAAGAATACGCCATTGGTAAGTCCCCGGAAGAAGCGTCTATAACGCCCTTTCGGGGACTCTGCTTCATACCGGCTACCAGACAGTCCAAAAACCGACAGCACGAACTCAGGTGCTTAGCAGGAACTATCCTGGTGAACGAGGGCAGGTCGATCATCCCTCAACATCGCTCACCGCTGGCTATACCGAATTCGCGCAATCTCTGCGCGGCCCGACCACAACACACCAACTCAGCGCAGATGCCGCAAAGATGGCTTGAGCCGCCGCTTTGGGTGAGACTTCGCCGCAGCCTCTAAGTCTATTGCGCCCTTTGCTAACCGACTTGAACCAACAAGTATCCGCCAGTGGCATTCTCTCCTATAATAGCTAGCCAGGGTAGATTCGGAAACAATCGCGTGCGCGCTTCGCTCAAGCTTTCCCAAAAAGCACTGGTGCTGGTCGGCTCCATACTGATCTTCGAACTCATGTTCCTGTTTTCTCTTGGCTGGCTCGTAAAGCAGTCGCGATCCGAAGCATTAAGGGAAGCGGAGACAAAGGCTATTGCTGGTGAAATCCTCGACACTTTCACCAAGCTTTCAGATAGTACCGCGGCAATTGCTTCTCAGGAGCACGTCGGTGCCACCGCAGCACTCAAAGATTTCGAACGCACCATCGCACGGTTGAAAGCCGCCATGAGAGACCTGAGCATCAGGGTCAAGGCTTATCCCGACTATCGACAACGTGTCGAAAAAATTCTGCGAACGCTTTTGATTGGCGCTCGAGCCGTGGAAGAGGCCGGTCATATGATCGAGAACCAGGAGTATGGCGCGCTTGCTTCCTTCAGTGAAGAATTCAAGCAGCACGACTTCGAAGAATCACTATGGAGCGAAATCGGGTTACTCCTGAAGGAGCACGACATGCGCCTGGCAAAAGGTGCGGAAGTACAGCGCCAAAATCGCGCAGTTATAGAGTTTCTTCTCGTGGGGGCGGTATTTATCAATATCATCTTCGCCATCGCACTGGCAACGATGTTCGTTCGCACCATCGCAAACAGAATAATCATGCTGAGTGAAAATTCCGAAAGACTGGCCTTGGGCACCGATCTGCTTCCGGCAATGACCGATACAGACGAGATCGGACAATTAGACAAATCTTTTCGAGAAATGGCTGCCACACTGGCTGAATCGGCAAGAAAAGAGAGAGCGATTATAGAAAATTCGTCTGATGTAATGTGTAGCCTGAATGAGCAAGCAGCATTTATCAAGGTCAGCCCGGCATCGATTCACCTCTGGGGCTTTCAGCCAGAAGATTTAGTCGGCAAGGCGTTCATTAACCTGGTGGTGCCAGGGGATAAGAAAGAATGCACCGCCGCTCTCGATCAATTGAAACGCGGAGAGCAACACGAGTTCGAAGCAAGAATGCGCAAACAGGACGGTTCACTCGTCTATATGCTGTGCTCGGGACAATGGTCTGAGACTGATTCAAGTTTCTTTCTGGTCGCACACGATATCACCACTAGAAAACTAACTCAAGCACTCTTGACCGCAAGCGAACAACGCGTCCGAGCGATGCTCGACAATATGCTCGTCGGTTTGATGACCACAACCTTCGATGGCACCATAGAGATGCTGAATTCCAGAACCGCTGAAATCTTAGGCTACAGCTTGCAGCAACTCTCGGGGAAGGCAATTGTCGAACTGTTTCCTCGATCTCGTACACAGAACGCGCCCGATTTCTGCAAGCAAGTGCTTTCAACCGAATCAGGCAAGGTATGCGAATTCGATGCGCTATGCAGCAACGGCCTTCTTTTGCCGGTAGAAATTTCAATGACTGAGTTCTTCACCATCGATGGCGATCGCTTGTTGGTTAACATCGTTGACATCAGCCAACGACGGCAGATTGAACGAATGAAAGAAGAATTCGTTGCAATGATCAGTCATGACCTGCGCACACCGCTCAACTCAGTAAATGGTTTCATGGAATTACTAGAAGATGGCCTCTATGGCGAACTGACGGAGACGGGTGAGGACCGAGCTGCACTGGCAATACGCAACGTAGACCGATTGCTGAGACTAATCAATGATCTCCTTGAGGTAACAAAACTTGAATCCGGCCAACTCGAGCTGCATCGTGAAACAGTTTCCGCCAAGAGTATGATCACTCGCAGTATTGAATCAGTGAGAGATTTCGCTGACAAACACAATGTCTTGCTTGCACAGGAAGGCGAAGATATTTCACTTGAAGCCGACGGGCATCGAATAGAACGCGTTATAGTCAATTTGCTCTCAAACGCAGTCAAATTTTCACCGGCAGAAGCCACCGTAACGGTAGAAGCGAAGTGCCTCGGCGACGAGATTGAATTCACAGTGAAGGATGAAGGGCTCGGAGTTCCTGAGTCACATCGTGAACTAATCTTTGAGCGATACCGGCAGGTCAGGGCATCAGACTCTACCAAGAAAGGTGGTACCGGGTTAGGGCTTGCAATATGCAAAGCAATAGTTGAACAACATGGGGGCAGCATTGGAGTAATCAGCGAAGAAGGAAAAGGCAGCACATTTTGGTTTCGACTACCGGGCAATGAAAATCACTCATGAAGTTATTCGGAAAGCTTACTCTCTCTCAAAAGGGGCTGTCGTTAATCGGGTTGCTGCTCATCCTGGAACTTTCATTCGTGGGCACTCTCGGTTACTTGCTCTATGAAGCAGAAGCTGCATCGCGATATGAATCTAATGCGCAGGAAGTAATCTCACTTATCAATAAGTTCATTCTTCTGGCGGTAAGAGTCAATTATTATGAGAATAGATACTTGGGCACCAATAACGAGATTTTTGCACGGCAGTATCACGAGCTAGTACCATCACTAAAAGACACTTCTTCAAAGTTGATCAAACACGCTCGCGCATTTCCCTCCTGCGTAAAAGTTGCTGACAAAATCGAACAGTTATTCAACGACTGGTTCACCATTGAAGAGAGGCTCGTCTGGCTACAGTCCACCAGGCAGTATCCTGCTGCGGGTCAACTCCGAAAGTCTAAAACACGAATCGGGACAGAGAGAATTCCGACCGAACTCCACCAGTTGCAGAAAGACATAGAACCAGCGCGACAGCAAAGTATGGCGGCGCATCTGCGCTCTCGAAACTTGCTGATGGAAGGGCTCTGGACCTGCGTCGTGCTGAACATACTTGCAGCGGTAGCAATTTCACTGGCCTTCATGAGAGGAATTGCCAACCGTTTAGATATTCTTGTGGATAATACTCGCCGCCTGGCTGAGGATCGCGCACTCAACCCGCAGAGCACTAGCCAGGACGAAATCGGGAAACTAGATGCAGTGTTCCATCAAATGTCACGCAATGTGCGGGAAGCTGCCCGCAAAGAACGATCACTAATCGATAACTCTCGCGAAGTAATCTGTAGTCTGAATGCACAATACAAATTTCAAAAGGTCAGCCCGGCTGCAATAACGAATTGGGAATACGAGCCGGCATCACTGATAGGGCATGAAGTGCGGGAGCTAATTGTTGACTCTGAACGCCAAAACTTCCTGCAGTCCCTCACCGGGTTTCAGAAGCAAGAACCTCATGTGAACTTGGAATCACGTATGTTTTCGCGAACCGGTCGCTTGATTGACACGGTGTGGTCAATGCACTGGTCCGATGCGGATGCCTGTTTCTTTTCAGTGGTGCACGACATGAGCGATCGCAAGCGAGCAGAGGATGCGCTGCGAAAAAGTGAAGCCAGAGTCCGAACAATTTTGAACAGCATGCTGGTCGGTCTCTTAACAGTGAACGAAGATGGAACCATTGAATCTGCAAATCCTCGAATTGAGCAGATGCTGCTGTATAACGCCGAGGAGCTTTCAGGTACATCGCAGAGCATTCTCTTTCCCAACCTGAAGTTTGCAGATTTGAGACGCGTCCTGGAAGTTTCAAGAAACAAACCATCCAGCGACAGCGCTGATTCTCGCGCCGTCCACAAAGCCGATATCGCAGCGCGACGAAAGAATGGCGACCTGATTCCGGTGGAACTGTGGATGACGGAAATGGAGTCTATTGAAGGAAAGCGGTATCTCATTAACCTGGTGGATGTCACGGCACGTCATGCAATAGAACAGGCCAAAGAGGAATTCGTTGCTATGATCAGCCACGATCTACGAACACCGCTCAGCTCAGTCTTTGGTTTTCTTGAGCTACTGGAAGACGGTTCCTATGGCAACTTAAATACTAATGGACAGAACCGAGCAGGCATGGCGTTGCGCAACGTTGAGCGCCTGTTACGCCTGATTAACGACCTGCTCGAAATTAACAAGCTTGAATCGGGACAGCTGGAACTTCACTGCCAGACCGTTTCGCTGGACAATCTGGTGCAACGTGCGGTGGAATCGGTGCATTTTTTCGCAGCACAACATAAAGTTCAACTGGACTATTCGCCATGCGAAACTAAATTGTTTGTTGATGGCGATCGATTGGAACGAGTGCTTATAAATCTACTCTCGAACGCCATCAAATTTTCGCCTGAAGGAGAGAAGGTTGTGATATCGGTAGATGTCTCGTCAGACCCGCTTACCATCAAAGTGATAGACTGCGGCCGCGGAATTCCAGAGGCCCACAAGGAACTAATTTTTGAACGATTTCGTCAGGTCTCCACTACCGATGCGACACAGAAAGGTGGCACCGGTTTGGGACTGGCAATTTGCCGGGCAGTAATAGAACAACATGGTGGTACCATCGGAGTCGACAGCACGGAAGGCAAAGGAAGCGCATTCTGGATCCAACTTCCCAAAATCGCTGCGGAAGCAGCCGTTTCGGTAGAGTAATGTCGCTTTATTGAACTGCATTTGAAGCGCATTTGACAGTCGGTGAAACTACCTCAAGGAGTAAATATGACCAATGTGATCGTTGTCGGCGCCGGTGTTATCGGACTGAGCACCGCGATTGTATTACGACAGAACGGCATTTCAGTCGATATCGCTGCCAGCCAGGTTTCGCCGAACACCACATCAGATGTGGCTGCTGCGTTCTGGTTCCCCTATATGGCTTTTCCACCTGAACGTGTGAATGCATGGGCACAGGCGACACTAGAGCATTTTTCGAGAATAGAAAATTTGGCAGAAGCGGGGGTGCAAAAACGTAGCGCGATAAATTATCTTGGGGCTGAGGAAGAATTGCCGTCATGGGCAGGAATCGCAGGTCTTAACAATTCACAGGCTGATTGCAGTCTTTCCGGCTATGAGCGGTCCGTTCACTTCGAAACATACGTAATTGACATGAGCCGATACATGCCGTATCTACATCATTGCCTGGCCGCGACCGGAGGAGAAATCAAAATCACCCGGATCGATAAGTTGGACCAATTGTTTGAAAACTACGACGTGGTTGTTAATTGCACCGGCCTTGGTGCCAGACAACTTGTGCCTGATGCTGAGCTGGTTCCCGCAAGGGGGCAAGTTGTGAGAATAAAAAGACCAGCGCAGTTGACCCGGTTGTGGCTCGACGATCGCATCGTAGAGAAATTTACAATGGTGGTTCCCAGAGATACAGATGCCATATTAGGCGGAACCTACGAAAGAGGTGTTGACGACCTTTCCATCGATACTGCTGAAACGAAGGCAATTATTGAAAGATGCACAAAAATTGCACCAGAGGTTGCCGAACCGGAGATCTTGAGCGTCGCGTGCGGACTGAGACCGACGCGATACGAGGTGCGCCTCGAACCGGAAATTCTGCCAGCAGGAAAACTTCTAGTGCACAATTATGGTCACGGTGGTGCCGGTGTAACTCTATCCTGGGGCTGTGCTTTGAATGTACATTCTATCCTCACAGCCCACAATGCTATATCGCCAGAATTCCCTCAAGCTTCAGAGTCTTAAATGTAAAAGATGCTCTTTCCGCCACCACGGGGTCAGTATCTTTCATCAATTCTGCCAGCCGACGATGCCCCAGGGTCATACTGCCCGCAATTCGCCGTCTCACCGTTAAACAACGATCCTTCATCAACTCATTTAGCAAGAAATCGTCTGCGGCGGAGTTAAGCCCCAGACTAGCACGCACTTGAACATCTTCATCAAGACTCAGCACCCACATAACTGTAAGTGGACAGCGAGAATTCGAGGCCAGTTTTCGTCGCGCTCTTACTGATCCGAAATCGGCTATTCGCTGCGCATCCTCCAGCGTTAGATCAGCCGATGCTGCAGTTTGATAATCATACATTTGATCTTCTCCGGAATAGAACGGAATGGGCAGAGGTTTACTCACAGTAAAGCCCGAAATAAGACGGCCAACTCCAACACAGAATTGCCTCCTTGTGGATTCAGATTGAAATTCGCCGAAATTATGGCCGCGAACCAGGCGATTACCAATTGGCCAGGCATTACGCACATGACCTTTCAGTCGGACTATTGTTGTGCGAGTCGAACGTACATATCTATGATGTATCGAATGTGAGCCAATCGGTATCGGTAACTAGGCGTCGCTCCATCCGCCACTATACGGATTGGGGCATTAACGGTGCTTAACTTCTCCTTGTACCAGTGAGCCGTTCTGCACGAACTCCGCACTAGAGGCGGAAATAATCAGAGCAGCGATCGAAATAGCAAAATTCATTGGACGGCCAGAAAAGATGATTCCCCCAATAATGCAGTTTACATTTTGCAATGACCTTGCCGTCTTGAGACAACAGGTTCGCGAAGAAGATGTTTGTCAACCGTCAACGGCGTCGAATTTGTCTTGGAACCTTCATTTCGTCAACCCTGTCCTACCTGGAGATGAGCGTGCTTAGCAAGTTCCGACAAGCACCTTCAAATGTCTGACAGCGAGCAGCTCCTGATGCCAACGGCTTCGTCCACTCGAACAAATGAATCTTCCCGTGAAAAGGAATCTGGCTGGACAAGACGAATCTTGCCTGGTCTAGCACTACTTCTCCAATATAAACGAGAGTGGCTACTGAAAGACATTTGTGCAGGACTGGTGCTAACAACATTGCTGGTTCCAGTGGGAATGGGATACGCATCCGCCGCCGGATTGCCTCCGATAAACGGATTGTATGCAACCATTGCACCACTTGTACTCTATGCTCTCTTTGGTTCAAGTCGCATACTGGTGCTCGGACCGGATTCGTCTCTTGCGGCAATTATCGCCGCCACAGTCTTTCCGCTATCCGGAGGAGATAGCCAGAGAGCTGTAGAGCTGGCGAGCATGCTGGCCATTCTCTCCGGCTCGTTCTGTATCGTTGCCGGGCTTTTGAAATTCGGATTTATCACTGATCTTCTCTCAAATCCCATACGATGTGGTTACCTGAACGCTATCGCACTTACAGTTCTGGTAGGACAACTACCAAAGCTCCTGGGGTTTAAGGTCGGCGGTCACGATCTCATTGAAGAAAGCAAAGGTTTACTCAATGGCATTCTCGATGGAAGGATCAACCGGGTGGCATTTTCCATTGGACTCAGTTGTCTTATCATCATTATCGGACTCAAATTCATGGCGCCGAAAATTCCTGGAGTCCTGATTGCAATGATAGGAGCAACCATTGTCGTATCGATTCTCGACCCGACAGCGTTCAACATCTCGGTAGTTGGTGATCTTCCTCAGGGGCTGCCGTCATTGCATATTCCGCAAGTCTCCATGGAACAGATGACATCGTTAATGGCCGGTGCAGCGGCCATTGCAGTGGTATCTTTTGCAGACATGAGCGTGGTGTCGCGCAAGTTCGCAATGAGCGACAGTCATGATCTGGATGACAATAAAGAACTCATCGCCCTCGGCGCAGCCAACGCTGCGGCGGGATTATTACAGGGTTTTTCTGTTACCAGCAGTTCATCACGAACACCAGTGGCAGAAGCTGCCGGTGCAAAATCGCAAGTCACCTGCCTCGTTGGTGCCGGCTGCATTGCTCTATTACTGCAGTTTGCACCGCAATTGTTTCAGAACATACCTACGCCAGCACTGGCCGCGGTAGTTATATCCGCGTGCATCTCTTTGCTGGAGATCGGTAGCGTTTGGCGACTCTATAAACTACGATCGATCGAGTTAGTTTATTCGGTTATATGCTTCCTCGGTGTGGCCCTGGTGGGAATTCTGCAGGGTATTCTGATTGCCACCGCCGTTGCCTTACTGAATTTTATCCGCAAAGCATGGCAGCCGTACACCGCTACACTTGGCCGGGTTTACGGGCTTAAAGGTTATCACGATATTAGTCGTCATCCCGACGCCAGGCTTATTCCCGGGTTAGTGTTGTTTCGATGGGACGCTCCACTATTCTTCGCCAATGCACGGATATTTCAAGAACGGATAATGAAAGCAATCGAACAATCACCACAACCGGTAAAGTGGGTTGTAGTAGCGGCCGAACCAGTCACGGATATAGACATAACTGCAGCAGATTCTTTAAAGGAACTCGACGACGACTTGTCCAAAGTCGGCATTGAACTGTGCTTTGCGGAGATGAAAGGACCGGTAAAGGATCAGCTAAAGCGCTACGGGCTCTTCGGCAAATTTGGTAAAGAACACTTCTTTCGCACCATCGGAAAGGCTGTCGATCAGTACATTGAAGAAAACAATGTAAACTGGAAGGATTGGGATGAATAGTCCTGCTCGCTGCCCCGTCACCCTCAGATTTCCTATATGCCAAAAGACTTGGACCCAAAATTTATCGTAGACATGAACGTCGGCAAGTTGTCAGTCTGGTTAAGAGTGCTTGGTTACGATACGAAATTTATTAATCCCATCGATGATGGCGAGCTTGTACAAGTCGCCGAAAACGAGAATCGAATTCTTCTCACACGAGATAACGGAATTCTACTTCGTAAGAAGTGTACCTCCGGAGCGGTACGCGCCTTCTTTACTCGAGGTACTTCCTGGCGCGAACAACTTCGGGAAGTCTATGAGCACTTTGAACTCAATCGTAATAGCTCCTTCAGCCGATGCGTCGATTGCAATGGATCCCTTTCGGCGATAGGCGCAGAACAAGTTCAATCGTTACTACCGGAACACGTCGGCTCTTCTCAGAAAGAGTTTTACACCTGCAATGACTGCCAGAAGCTCTATTGGCCAGGCGGACATTGGGAGCGAATGAACATAATGTTGGATACGATACTGAGCTGATTAGCACATACGCCTAATTTCCAGATTCAGCACTCAGCACCTTCTTTCATTCAGGGACCACCATTGATTGGTGCCAGTTTTGCTCAGCGATACCCTCCCGGATCCTGGCCTGATTCCTCCAAAAATATACGAAAAGACTGTCTTATTTGTCCGATATTATGTAAGGGCGACGATTTGCCCTTGTTCCGTCAGAGGGGGATGTAAGTTTTCTTGTTCAATTTCCTGAGCGAAGGTCTACGACGCCATTCATTTCGACTTGCATCACGGAACAGTGCTCTTGCCCCGCAGGCAAACGAAGTGATTCTGGAGGTATTCGAGAATTGCCGCTGTTGGCCGAACCAGACCTGGTTACTCTTTCCATGGAGGCGGTTTTGTTTCGCGGCTCAGATCACCCTTGCCGGCGCTCGCCGCAATACCACGAAGACCGGACGCCGGGGTCAAACCCTCTTAGAGCGAAGCGTGGTTTGACATTGGGAGCTGAGTGGTAGGCTTGGACGCCTGGCAGGCGGGAGGATGGGCAGCGAAACATATTGGTTGAACCTTGGCTGCGGGACCGCTTCCATACCATTTTCATTGCCCGGCTTACGAGTACCTCCCCTCAAGAGAACGTGTCTCCGCAGCGACAGTCGGCAACGACCCAGTTAATGATTCCCGGTGTGGCAAGGCCTATGGTGGCAACAAGCAATCCTAGCAGGGTTCTCCTCATAAAGCGCTCACGTCTTATACAAGATCGCGCCGCCAGAAAGAGATAACAAAGCCCCCAGCCTATGCCGATTAATTCAACACCGTTGGTAAAGATGTCCAACAGCACATCAAATTGAGCATGGCTTACATGATTCTGGAGAAAGAAGATCATGAGTCCGCAAACAGCTATGGCGAAGACTGCAATCGTGAAAAGACGTAGACTCATTAGGAAGTTCCTTTATGTAGCCACGGGCAATTAGTAAACACAGAGGCAGTTTACATGCGGTCCGATCAAGTAACATCGACCGCTCGTCACGAATGGAGCGTGACCATAGACATCACTTCTTAAACTCCTTAATAATTGCGCCCGATATTTGCGCTGAATTTTGCAATTCTTAAGAGCCACTGAAGATTTGGACTACTTCACGCGGTTAGATGTAACTTGATTCTATTGGTTCGATCTTTCGGAGACCTCTCGATAATCAATCCACTGCTGTGCAGTGGCTCCTCCGAGGGGCGGTCATCGCCGCACGTTTCGGGCGTACACTAAATAAGATTGATCATTGCGAAATCAGTTCCTGCACCGAACACGATCCCATCGATCCAGTTCGGTCAAGGTACGCCTCACAATATCTGGACGCTGTATCAACCTCCAGTTGATGAACAGTTTCACACTCAATGCCAACGCAGCCTCTGCGTCGCGACTGACCAAATCCTTCTTCGATTGAAGTCTATTTTCCACGTCTGCATTCTTCCCTTTCATGTGTACGACGATGAAAACTCGCCGGCGTGAAGCTTAGCGATTCGATGTGATTTTCAACAACCAAAACAGAAAAAAGGACAGACAACAATAGAAAGAGAAAGTCTTGGATACCACGAAGTTGTTTAGCCTGGCACTCGGCCTCAAGGAACCTTGGTACGTGCAGGATGTATCGTTTGACGCGGAAGCGAAGTTGCTCACATTGAAGGTGGACTTCATCAAGGGCAGCAAGTTTTCCCACCCGAATGCAGATGGGCTGCATCCGGTCTATGACACGGAGAAGAAGCGGCTGCGCCACCTGAATTTCTTCCAGCATGAGTGCTATCTTGAGGTCCGGGTTCCGCGAGTAGAATTGCCAGATGGGTCGGTGCGGCTTGCAGAGCCAGAATGGGTCGGAAAACTCGACGGATTTACGCTGCTGTTCCAGGCATTCGTGTTGGCGTTTGCAAAGGCTATGACATTCACGGCCGTTGCCGAGTTGCTCAACATCAGTGTTCATCGTGTCATGGCGATCTGTCAGCGATACGTGGACGAAACGGTGGACCAGTCTAACTTCTCAGCGGTCCAAAAGGTTGCCATTGATGAAACCTCGCGGGCACGTGGTCATGACTATGTGACTTTGGTAGCGGATGCCGAGCGACGCGCTGTCATCTTCGTTACCGAGGGGCGCGACGCCGGAACTATTCAAGCTTTTGCATCCGACCTCAGCGCTCACGGCGGTGATCCCACAATTGTGGAATCGGTTTCCATCGACATGTCTCCCGCTTTCATAAAAGGCGTTGCTGAGAACCTGCAGAATGCACGGATCACTTACGACAAGTTTCATGTGATTGCGCATGCATCCGCTGCCATCGACAAGACCCGGCGCCTCGAGCAAAAAACTGACCCGGATCTCAAAGGTATGCGCTGGAAGCTCCTAAAGGATTACAGTAAGTTGAGCATTGAGGACCAGAGCGAGATGGATGCTCTGGTCACTAAGCTTGCTACGAAACGCACCGCTAGAGCATGGACGTATCGGGAACAATTGCGCGCGATTCTGGATCGCAAACAGATAAATGTTGTCTGCACCATGCTTGCACAGTGGTGTACGAACGTTATGCGCTCGCTTTTTGAGACTCGGCAAGCTCGATTTTTCACCACTCAACCCGTATATACAAACTTCACCCACCTGAATTTCAATAGAGCCCTAATTTTCGAACGTATCAACTCGCGGCTTTATGAGCAGTTTTGCGCTTTCTCGTTTTCCGTGCTGCCGTAGGTTTCGTCTTGCGAGTTTTGTTCGCGGTGGTCTTCGTTTTCGTTGACTCTTTTGTAGCTGTCTTGCTGATCATACTGGTCCTGGCACTATCCAGGCTCGCTCGCAACGCATCCATAAGGTCGATAACTTTGCCGGATTGCGGTTCCTCTTCAACCTCTGATATTTCTTTTCCTTTCAGTTTCATGTGGATGAGTTTTTTCAATGCCTCCCGATAGCCATCTTTATATTCGGATGGATCGAATGGTTTCACCATCATATCTACAAGTTTAGAAGCCATTTCCAATTCAGATTTTTGAATTCTGGCGGAAGGTTTCTTCTCCTCAGAGTCAACGCGAATTTCGTCTGGATATAACAATGTGTCGACCATTAGATGTCCATCCATCAACCTCAACGCGCACAACCGTTCCCTTCTCATAGCAACGGTTCCGATGGCAACCAGTCCTCGCTCTTCAATAACCTTCATCAGTAGGACAAAGGGCTTCTCTCCTGATTTGTCGGGCTCCAGAAAGTATGTTTTTTCGTAATAAATGGGGTCGATTTCTTCAGTCTGTACAAAAGAGGTAATTTCGATTGTGTGTTTACTGGGAAGCGGTAACTTCTCAAAATCATCAGAAGTCAGTTTTACACACTTGCCCTTCGCATACTCATAACCCTTATCAATGTCATTCCACTCGATCTTACGATCGCAATGCGGGCACCATTTGTACTCCTTAATTCGCGAATCACACTTCCCGTGCAGCAGGTGAAACGAAATATCGTTAGATTGTGTAGCAGAATACATCTTCACGGGAATGCTCACGATCCCGAACGTAATTACGCCACTCCAAATAGCACGCCGCATGTTCCTTACCTCTTGTACCAGCCCGTTCTGAGGTTGCCGACGAACCGCCGCCACGGCATGTTCCACGCCCTGGCAAAGGATACCTCATACGCGGCTTCAGGCAACCCGCTCAAGACTTACGGACTCCAATGAGTACCGCCGGACCGGCCACGCCAACGGTTCAACAGAACGCCCAACGTACTACCTCCCCAAACGCTCAATAGCAGCACAGCCCAGATTAGCAAGCTCGACAGACACTTGCTCAGCACTTCCATGTACGTTGAGGCAGTATCAAAATCGGGTGAAAAATCAACCGTGGCCTGCCTTGAAAAATAGTCTGCCACCGCGGTAGTTCCCAATAAGCTGACACACGTAAGCATAACGGCGTTGGCAATAAAGTAAACCAGCATGGTGGTGAGCACGGGTAGCTGACCAATGGCAGATAGACCGAAACCAGATGCAAATTGCCGACTTCGCGAATCTAGAGCCGTGAGAAAAGCAGGCAGCAGCGAGAACGCGGCAATAATTCCTGCACTGGTCAGCATACTCTCGGTTGAAACTTTATCGACGGTCTCTCCCATATCGAGAATGCCAAACTCGTACCACAAAAGCAATGCAGCTGGCACATAACAAATGGAAAGCCATCGTGTAACAGAGAATTTGCGCGGCCAGTTCATTTTGAGCGAAGACGAATACACGCCTGCAAAATGCAACAACGTAAGAAGAAGCAAGCTGACTAATCCGACGAAAACCACCGGACATCCAAAAGCAGAGAAGGACGGAATAAGCCCGACCACGGTACATATCCCAAAGATTGGAAGAAGAGCAAACTTAGCATAGCGCGCCTTTCCCTGGTACCAGGCATACCAGAACACAGGCACCGCAGCAAGAACAAAAATACCCAGATAGGTGTCTTGCGGGCCGCAATGATACATGATTCGGTTGAACGATAGCCCGCCCAGTCCCGATGAAAATGTACCGCAACTGACAGCGGCTCCTGATACCATGAATACCTGACCGCAAATCAGAATGATGGCACCGAGCAGAGCACCAATCCCGGAGAAGATCTTTCGAACCGGGCTCCTTTGGTCACCAACCGGATTCGTTTTGGCTAGCTCGGTGTCTCCAAGCGCTTCACAGGCCGGTAACCATTTTTCTTCGTCAGCATCAGGGTCTGCGACGACCTTGAAAAACGTATGCTCCTTAGTGCCAAAGCGAAATTTCATTCGCTAATCTCCATTGCTCTATTCAGTTTATACCAAACTTGCCGCCCTCCCGCGGAAACCAAGCAAGGAACGACTAATAGGGACACCATCAAAGGCAGTTCTCCCGTCTCATCCGTCCCACTGGCTACACGCACGACCGCCGACCGCCGCCCGGCGCTGGCTCGGCCATTTGCTTTCGTAGTGAGATTCGTGGCAGACCGGGACCTCAGCCGCAAAAGCCGTTCCGCCTAGCGTAACATCCAGGTTGGCAACGGGATTGCTCCCCGCAGGTAAGCGGGACCCTCACCTGCTAGGACAGACCACTAGAGGACTCCGCCACTTTCTTAATGTGTTCGAGGCGATTTTTCGAATCTTTCGATGTGGAGGCCCTGGCGATCTCATCGGCAAACGGAAGTGAAATGCCAGGATCCATATGGACTTGCAGCTCTAACGTAGTTCCATTCCCGTCACCAGCCGCCGTAAGAATGAAAGCACCGTGAGACTCCTTGAATTTAGTCGAGCTCAGCATTTTGAAGTCTATACGATTGTACGGATCTTCAACCTCTTCCCAAATACATTCAACCTTTCCAAAGATCGGCACACCCTCCAGATTTTCCTGGATAATAGCCACCTTTCCATCGAACGACTGGAGTTTGCGATGATTACCATTGCGCTGCATACGAATGGCTTCAAACACAACTTCGGGTGATGCATTTATTTCAATCTTCTCGCCTATCATGAGGCCGCTCCTGTACCGGGGACTTAGAGGGAATCGCATATATAAGCTCGATTCATGGCTACTGTCAACAACGAGTCCTGACCGGAAACACGTTTTCACCGGTAGAGCCTGCCATACAGCCAATCTGATTCCGCGATACCAATGTTACTGAAAATTGACGAGCGGTTCCCCGAACCGTGCCGTTACAAATCTCGAAATAGATCAAAAGCGGTCAGCATCGTCAATTCCATGGCACCAGATAATTTCAATTCGTGGATAAGGATTCGACAAGGACCTCGTTACTCACTCATGCACTCTACTGAATGCGGTCACCGCGCAGCGTTGAAATTCCCTGGAACAGCGAGCAATGAAATCTGCAGGCGCAATGCCTAATGCTTCGAGGGCCAACCGGTGATCAGCAATGAAGACAAAGCATGCAGAATGAAAAATCATGCACCAGATATAGTGCGCAAAGTACTTTACCCACCATGAGTGTCTCTCAAATCTATACGACAAGAATTCAGCGTGAAATTGCAAATGAGCGATCTCATCGAATACAATTACTGCAAACACCTCACTGAGACAGGCGTTTTCAATTTTGTCGGCGATACACTTGTAAAAACATTTTCCAATTACCTCGGCAATTAGAAGAATGAGAATTTCGGTTTTCAAGCCAAGCAGGCGACGCAAGAGAATGAAGGCTACATCGGTCCAATGCCAGCTTAACAGCGTTCCGCCCGCACAGAGAATTACCTCTGCCAGAATCTGCCCGTGAACCTGTTCTTCTCGAATGAACAAATCCACGCATTGCAAGTAACCCGGATCGCCAATGCAGTTGGCATACTTGCGCAAGTGCTTTCCGTCACCCGTCTCCCCAATTTGAAAGCGTTGCAGGGATCGAATTAATGGTCCGCGCAATTTCTCATTCAGATCAATCTCTTGTGATAAATCGAAAACAGGTCGAGTTCGCTTATTTTCCTGGAAGTACTCCAGCCATTTGCTCGAATCGAAACAGTTCGGATTTACAGTAGTTACAGCTGCGGCAGCCGAATCTGGTGCTTTGATACTCATCCCTATGTTCCTCACAGTCGGGTAAATCAACACCGGCATAATGCCGTTTTTCTGAGCCTATCACGCAGTGATCCACTCCACTACATTAACGACATTAGTTATAACCCCGCTCTTACAAAGAACTAACTAACGCCATACAGTAATCTGACAATCCCCCGATAAACAGGATCGAAATCCAAACATGGCACCGCTTTTGCCGACAAGGTGCATCTGAAAGTATCAAGTAACGACAGGCTCAGCGCCGCTCTGCTACTGTGGCTGACACGCCAACGGCAGCGAGCGCTTCCGAGAATGGCAACGCAGCGCTGAACCGCGGTTCCACCACAAATTGCCCGCGCTTATCAATGTATCCCCACTTACCGTTACGAACGCTTGCAGCAAGCCCTTCACGAAATGAACGTTGCGAGTCGGGAAACGGATCTTGTTGAATAAACAGCGGAACTACCAATTGTCCAGTTCTATCCACATAGCCTATATTATTGCGGTCAGGCTTTACTACTGCCAGCCCCTCACTGAACATTCCAACATCATCATATGTGCACGGCACTACTAGCTTACCAGCCCCATTGATAAAGCCACTCTTCCCGTTCACTACGCCGCTACGCATTCCTTCAAATGAGCAAGAGGGCAGCATATCAAACACTGCCGGTACCACCATTGTTCCTTTGCGATCAATCATTCCCCATTTATCACTTACTTGCACAGCCGCCAATCCATTTTCAAATCGACATCCCGCCATGGTGCAATTTACTCCGAATTTCGGCGCAATGACAAAGTCACCGCAGTGGTTGATGTAACCGCTCTTGTCACCAAGTGCGGCGGACGCAAGCCCCTCACTGAACGTGCCAGCACCGGAAAACGCAGCCTTAATTACGACCCTGCCAGTTTTGTCGATGTAACCATACTTTCCTTGAAGCTTTACCGGAGCCATGTCTTCGCCGAACTCGCCAGTCTCCTGGAACTGAGGTGCAATCACAACTCTTCCTTCCATGTCGACATAGCCAAACTTCACTTGATCTCTATCGCCGTTATTGAAACTACCTAAGCCACAGTGGAAATCGTTGGCCGCATTTTCCACAATAACCTTGCCTGATCGGTCGATCACACCATTATGCTCCTGGTTCTCAGCAAGAGTGCCATCACCTTTCTGCGTCCATCGTACATATGCTAACCCTTCTCTAAACGAATCAGCAGCAGTATCAAAACGTGGACTAATTACAAAATTTCCGGTCTTATCAATGTACCCCCATTTTTTTCCCATTCGTACAGCAGCCAGCCCGTCGCTGAACGAACAGGCCTGGTTAAAAACCGGCTTGACCACATAATTGCCTTCTCTATTGACGAACCCGTAAACGGACGAATTGTCATGGTCAATTGATACTGTTTGTCTCATCAATCCACACGAACTGCTGCTACAAGACAGAAGAAAAATCACAGCAACGTATAACACCGCAGAGAATTGACAGTAAAGCCGCAGTAGACCCCTTTCTGCAATCAACGACGTGTGCCTCCCGATCATATCGCCATTTTAGTTTTTGTCGGTAATCGGCGAGATAGGCTTAGCCCCAATCAGGACTTCCAACCAGAGCGAATTTTCGTTTGGAAACAGAAAATTGGCCGCCGGTGGAAATATAAGCCAGCACGTCTTGTAGAATCTGGCAGACACTAGATCACATGTTCTTGTGCTATGGTTGCGAGCTCTATCTTTGCACTATCAGTGCCCGACGCAAAGGAAGAATTGTCAGGGAGAATCTGGATATTTTTTCAACCTGTATGCATAACAATAGCTTTAATGCAAAGTTAGAGAGAAGTGATATCGTGAGAGACTCAAACAACTTTGAATGACTAGCAATGCGACATTGGAGGTAAGGGTGACAGAAACTTCAGCTTCTCCCCGTTTCATAGATTCCGAAATGTGTCACAGATTGCTGGATTATCCCGGGCTGATAGAAGCACTGCGGAACATGTTCGCCATGGGAGTAGATCGACTTGATGCCTACCGAATGGAACAGCCTCTGTCTAATGGACTCTCCAACGATTGGATATTTTTGCCTGCCTGGCAATTCAATCGATACAAAGGAGTAAAACTGGTCAGCGTCTACCCTGGTAATCAGGAAGTGGGGCTGGCCTCAGTACAGGGATTGTATGTGCTGTTTGATGCCAAAAATGGATTACCTCTGCTCTGCATAGATGGTGCGTCTCTTACCTTGCGTAAGACCGCAGCAAACTCTGCGCTGGCCGCGACCTACCTTGCGCGGTCCGATGCTTCGACCCTGTTAATGGTAGGCGCTGGTGCCCTCGCGAAACATCTTATTGCTGCTCATTCTTGTGTACGTCCTATTAAACGAGTGCTCATCTGGAATAGAAACATTTCGCGAGCAGAGCAACTCGCCTTGCAGATTCAACTGAACGAAGTGGCGTTAGATGTGGTATCAAACTTAGAGGCAGCAGTCCGCCAAGCCGATTTAATCACTTGCGCAACAATGTCAAAGGAAGCGCTGATCAAGGGAGAATGGCTAACCGCCGGAACCCACCTCGACCTGGTCGGTGGATACCTTCCGGATATGCGCGAAGCCGATGATGAGGCAATTAGAAGGTCGTCAACTGTGTTTGTGGATACACGCATAACCACGGCGCATGCCGGCGACATTTGCCAACCGATAGCAAATGGCATACTGGACGAAGCAAGTATCGTAGATACATTTCAGCTTGCGCGGGGCGAGCACCAGGGGCGCACATCGCAAGCTGAGATCACACTGTTCAAGTCCGCAGGAGGCGGGCATGAGGACCTTGGCACAGCTGTTTATTTGCTGGATAAATTAGCAAGAGGGTGAAGCGGCGAATGAACGACGAGCTTAGCCTCGACCAACTTCTGAGCACCGCTGAAAGTGGTGACGTGGAAGCACAGTATCAAGTAGCGTTGAGATTCGAGCACGGACATGGCACTCCACAGTGCCCGCAAGCAAGCATCGTCTGGTTTGAGAGAGCAGCAAAACAAGGACATCCTGAAGCACTGGCTTCAATTGCTGCGAAATACGAATCGGGCATTGATGTACGTCAAAATGTGCGCCTCGCAGCAAAATATTACCGCAGGGCAGCCGAAGCGGGACATGTTAATTCCTGTATGAGTATGGCAAAGTTATGCTTGCTAGGCAAAGGTGTACAAGAAGACGCTGAAGAAGCAGCACAGTGGTATGAATTGGCGGCGAACCAAGGTCATCCAACCGCGCAGTTTAATCTGGCACAGATGTATAACTGCGGACGCGGTGTAGCACAGGATGCGATAAAGGCCGCATTCTGGTACGAGGCAGCCGCCAAAACCCGACACCTGCTTACTGACTAACTACTGCTGAACGTCACCATTACATTGAGTTTGTACACTTAACGCTTCATGTCCCGGGAAGTCAAATCCTTTCTCTCCTCGGCACTCGATGCCACTGTCGACAGATTCAATAATGCTGACTTCACGGAAGCCTCAGTCTCAGTCCCCTCCTCGGGTCCGCTTAACAGCATCCGTAGCCCGCGGCTAGCATAAATTCTTGCTTCTTTAAATTGTGAACGGCCATTGGCGATTTCACCAAGAGTCAGGAATGTAAAAGCATGCTCCTTGTCACGAGCGTGCGACGCATTAAACTCCCCCAAGGCTAATTGAGCCAGATTGGAGGCCTCATCATATTTACCTTGTACTAGAAATTTTCTCGCCAGCATATTAAGACGGTTGCCCGTATCATTACCACACGGTTTGAGCCCCTTGTATCTCTCCAAAGCATTGGCGTAGGTTGGCAGATCCACATTCCAGCACGAATCGGCCAGCAAGATCCATCTGCGACCTAAAACATCGCGGGTATCGCGTTTCATACCTAACATGTTGTATTCGGGCGGGGCCAACTTAATGGAATTCTTAAATGCATTGATGGCTGCCTGTGTCATTCCGGCTTGATCATAGAGGGTTCCAAGGTCCTGATAAATATCACCTTTTAGCGAAACGGTGGCATCGTTATATTCACTAGAACTGTCTACACTTTTAAGGGACTCGCGCAGTGCCGACTCAGCCCTCGAAAAATCAACCGCCGGACCGTACTGAAAATACTGAGCTTCACATCGCCAGATTCTGGTTTGCAAAACTGCACCAAGTTCATTCGTCTTGTCTTCATTGAGGAATCTGTGAGCCTTATCTAGATGATGGCGAGCATCCTCGTACAATTTCAACCTGAACTCCTGTTGAGCGCAAAGAACATTTGCATTCGCCTTTAATGAAAGACTCGTTTTCTTTTCAGCAGCCTCCAGGGCGTAAAGGTACAACATCATCGCTTCTTTCGGAGAACTCACCTCTTTCTCGCCAGCCGCCAACAATGCAGCCTCCGCAGACAATTTTCCTATACGCCTCTTCTTTGTCTTTTCGAATTCATCCTTTTCGGAACCAGCTCGCACTTCCTTCCATTCATCGTCGTCACTCTTCAGGTGAGCATTTCCCTCAGCCGTATAATTCCTCTTCGCTATCAGTCCACACAGCACAACGATCGGTATCAGTAGCACTAGTACCCGGCAGACCCACGTCTTTGCATTCACCGTAACATACGGTGTCGGATCTGATCTCAAGCTTTCAGTGTCCATGCCGTTGAGACGCGAAAGGATCTGCGAACAACTTTGAAATCGATTAGAGGGAACCTTTTCTAAACATTTGAGGACCAAATTTTTCAACTCAGAACTTATCTGAATATTTTGAGGTATTTGCGGCGTTTCGTTGACATGCATCGACATAACAGCCAGCTCGGTTTCGGCCAGAAATGGAGGACTACCTGTTATCGCCTCAAACATGGTACAGCCTAACGAGTAGATATCAGAACGTGCATCTAGCTTTCGAGACTGCTGGCATTGCTCGGGGCTCATATAGGCCGGGCTGCCGGCAATCGACCCTGTTCTCGTGCTATCTCCGGTGCAAGCCAGATTCGTATCATCTACAATTCTAGCCATGCCAAAGTCTAGCAATTTTGCTGACACCAATGTGGATGACGAATTTGCATGAAGTGCGCATATCATTATGTTAGCTGGCTTGAGATCGCGATGCAGCACATTCTTTTCGTGTGCATAGTGCAAGGCCTTGCAGATGCATTTGAAGATCATCATGAAACGCGATATATCCAGAGGCCCGCCTCGACGAACAAGTTGTTCAAGACTCTCGCCCTCGAGGTATTCCATAACTAGATAAGGCAGTCCTTTGTCATAGCCGAAGGATCTGACCCGAACAATATTGGGATGATCGAGGCGAGCCGCAATCCTCGCTTCCGCCTTGAATTTATCTTCAGAGTTTCCAGACAACACGTGGTCATGCCAGATCTTAATAGCCACGTCATCCTGCAAATGCAAGCTTCGCGCCCTGTATATGGTGGCACGCCCTCCCCTCCCGATCACTTCGCCCAGACGATAGGTGCTATCAATAATGACGTCCTCACGAGGCCCGCCGCCTTCCGACGATCGGCACATTTCGATTTCATTATTGCCTTCAGGAGTATCCACAGACGTCCCTATGGTTGGAGTCGATCGGATTCTATTAGCATTCGATATTCGACGAAAACAACTTCCGCTTTGGTGCTTTTAAAGCGCGGCCGCCAGGGATCAAATACGACGCCCATAACGAGATAGTACTAGAGACAACATTCGCTTCGAATCTACGCATATTCAGGAACCGGAATCCTTTCATGAGGACAAACAAGCGCCGTCTAGATTCCGCCATTTCCCGGTGCGGTGACGCGCGGATGGGTCCAGCGTTAATATCCAAGTACCACATTTGTGGTCCGGTTCAACAAGATCGAAAAACGGAGCCCGTCAAACTTGCCGGAGACTACAGCAAGAACGTGACCTATCGGACATTTGCCTTCCCTTTGACGGTTCTGCCGGGTCAACTAGATGAGGGTGATCCAACCTTGTCTTTACCGAAGCCTTCCGACGAAATCGCTTCAGCCAACCACTCGACCAGTCGGTATGACGGCGTCACGATGGAGCTGCAAGTCATACGCTTTGTAAAGGAGTCCCATCCGCCTTTGCCGATAGAACTGTCAATTTCGATAACGCTCGTCAACGACCAGTCCTGGAAACTTTGACATCTGCCTGATGGGGCAGACAATTGCCTATGGTAGATCTTCCAACCACTCGAGAAGTCGCCCCTGAACCGGGTATAGTTCTGATGGCTTTTTACTTTCGACGCTCAGACCGACGAGACGCAGTGTATTCATGGATACCCGCCGACATGCAACAATATTGACGAGCATCTGTTGCATTCTTTCTGTAGCTTCGTTAGTCTCAATTATTCTTCTCACAGCACATATCGATCGGGAGCAAACAGATCTAGATTCAACGAGAAACTTTCAATCCACCATTGAATTGGCAAACACCCTCATAGCGGTAACTGTTCCTCAAGGAAAAAATACCGTTTCACTTGGCGCAAGAATGCACGGATTGAGTAGGCGAATTGGTCAGGTCGATGTTCGCTGGGTTGTTGACGCAGGCGAGATTGACGGCTTCCTAACACAATTTGCAGCAGCTGTGGAACAAGGAAACTCGCATCGCCTCGACGAAATCCTGCCACTTTGGGCGGCAAAAACTCAAAAGATTCAGCAAACTCTTTTGCAATATGCGGACAAACGACTTAGAGAGATTGATCAAGCAAGGCAATCTCGCTCCGTGTTATCCACCACCGCTATCATTGCAGCAATTTTGACCGGGCTGGCAGGTCTCTTCTTCGCTCGTCTTTCAAGATTGTCTTTACCTCAATGCTCAAATGTTCGTGAGCCAAATGATCAACTGGATGTTACGGCAATCAGAGGGACAGTCCAAAGAAGTCTCACTCCGCCAGCCCTTGCCCAATATGCTGATGAAATTGAGAACCTGCGACAGAACTCAGAAGATCATCGTCGTAGAGTCAGATTGATTCTGGACAATGCTGTAGACGTAATTTGCCTGCTAGACCAGAACACCAGGTTCGTGGAAGTAAACCCGGCATGCCTGGCTGCATGGGGCTATACGCCACAAGAGCTGATTGGGACCAATCTCAGTGATCTTGTTCTCTTTGAAAATCTTGAGTTAAGCCTTCTAGGCACCCTGAGCGTCGAGAAAAGTATCGACAGACTTGAGTTTGAAAATCGTATGCGTACGAAAGACGGCAAAATAATTCATCTGCTTTGGTCGGCCCGGTGGTCACTCTCTGATAACGGTCTTTTTTGCGTGGCACACGACATAACCGCTCGCAAAACCGCTGAGGAACTTTTGAGAGAGAGTGAACAGCGGATACGCTCGATCATCGAATCATTGCCATTGTGCGTTGTGTTAATCGATGAAGGAGGAGAGATCGAACTGATAAACCCCGCTGGAGTGATTGCTTGCGGATATCTGCCGGAACAGCTGGTCAACCGGCACCTTGAGATTCTGGTACCATCATGCAAAGGATACAGTGACACTCCACTCAGTACGTTGCTAGACAATCTTCGGCGGCAATCGGTCGAAGTAAGGCGCAATGATGCCAGCACCTTTCCCGCGGAAATCGCGCTGGCACCGCTAACAATTGGCGGACAACAAAAACTTTTGATCGTGCTAGCCGATGTCAGTGAGCAACAGCACGTTGATCGACTAAAGCGTGAATTTGTCGCTATGATCAGCCACGATCTAAAAACACCGCTAACATCGCTGGGAGTGATTTTTGAAATGGCGTTGAGCGGAATGTTCGGAGAAATTAGTAAAAGCGGACAATCCTTGTTTGAACAAGGGTTATCCGAAACAGACAGGCTCATCAAACTTACAAGAGAATTGATCGAGATCGAAACCTTAGAGTTCGGTCAATTCTCAATATCTATAAAAACGTGCAGCATACGGGAAATACTGTTGTCCGCCACAGACGCCATGAGTAAACTCGCCGCAATTTCTCACCTTTCAATTGAATTGGCCGCTATCGAAGATGTTTCAGTAGAAGCGGATCGGGAGAGAATCATGCAAGTATTGGTAAATTTCCTCTCCAATGCAATTAAATTTTCGCCGCCAGGAGGAAAGATTTTAGTCGGGTACACCCGTTACGACGAGACCCGCGTTAAAATATTCGTACGCGATTTCGGACGGGGCATTCCAGCGGAGAAACTGCCCCTGATCTTCGAGAAATTCAAGCAGGTAGAGGTTAGCGATTCAACTGAGAAAGGCGGCGCCGGTCTCGGCCTTGCTATATGCAAAGCGATTGTTGAGCGGCACAACGGGCAAATCGCAGTAGACAGTGAGGAAGGGAAGGGCAGCACCTTCTGGTTTCTACTGGACTCAAAGAAAGGGAATTCGAGTGAAGGTATCGAGAGGTCTGCCACTTCATCTTCATCGTTCTAGCCTGATTTCCACGTAACATAAAAGCGGCGTGGAAATCAGGCAAGAGATTCTCTTCATCCGCGCCGCACTCAAGGACCTGAATTTTGCTAAAATTGGGTTTTCCGATTTGGTACTATAACTCATCAGTCAACTATTTCTGTTCGATCAGTGTCGCAAGCTTTCTTCTGCAACCAGCTACAAAGTCATAGAGAAGAGAAATGTCTAGAATCCTTTTTGCAGATGACGATCCCACCCTTACTGAAGCCCTTACGCAATGGCTCAATGCACAAACATTCACTACTTACATAGATGTTTGCAGCAATGGCGACGACGCCTGGAATTACCTGAGGTCAAGTATGTACGACCTCGTGATACTCGATTGGGAGATGCCTGGATTGCAAGGCGTGGAGATTATACAGCGGTATCGTAACTCCGGAGGGTTAACACCTATTCTCATGCTAACCGGCAAAGAATCTGTAGAAGACAAAGAAGCCGGGCTCGACGCCGGAGCAGACGACTATCTCACCAAACCTTTCAATTTGAGAGAACTCGCCGCAAGACTGCGAGCTCTCTTGCGACGACCGGCTCAAATTGCTGGTGACTGCCTTTCATTCCGGCACATCGTCCTTGACAGAGCAAAAAGACAGGCAACAGCCAATGGGACAATTGTGCCCTTACAACCTATGGAGTTTGAAGTTCTCGAATTCTTTCTGCTGCATCCACACGACGTTTTCACCATAGAGTCATTGCTAGCCCGCCTCTGGGACAACGCCGGTGATATTTCCACACAAGCGCTCTATTCAGCGATTAAGCGGCTGCGAAAGAAACTAGACATGGAAGGACAAGCTTCGATCTTTCAAAATATCTATGGAAAGGGGTATGCTCTTAACCAGAGCTGAAGGTTTGATGCCGTCGACTTTTTCGTAAAAGATAAATCCTTCAATGTTGCTATCATGATCGAACAACATCTCAGTGCGAACCAGCGGCCAGTTAAAGTCCAGATACGGTTGGGAGCTCGAAGGAGGAATGTTGGCTACTCCCGTTATCAGATTTGAAGAGTCCACACCCAAATTTGGAGGCGATCGGGGCGCCTAAGGGCTTTTCGACACACCCTGGCAGTCCGCTCTGGAAGAAAATCGTTGCCCGGTGGAATAAAACCTGCAGCCGGTGCCGAAAAAATGACCAAAACACTTTCGTCAATTGGAGTCTGTTCACTGCTGATCTTATGGGGATCAGGCATTTTTGCCCATGCAGACTCAGAGACACCAGAACTGCCCCTTAACTACGAACCTACGGCAGCGACCACATGGGACGCAAACAAATTGGATCTAGTAAACGTTCAGGCACTCAGGACTTCGAAGGCTGAGGGCACAGCTGACGGTTACATCGTTATCTTGCGCAAGGCAGCAATACCAGCCCTGGTCGAGGCAAACAAGCTGATTGCTGAAGGGCGATTTTTGCAGGCTCTTGCGATTCTACAAAGGCTCCCGGACAACTCAGCAACTTCAGCTGCAACCAGAGCCTTTCTGTCATCTCGAGTTGCTTTGTGCCAGTTTCATCTAGAGAATCTGGACGGAAGTGAAAGAGACCTTGCGCAGGCTCAAATTTGTTGCTCCCGGGCGGATTTGGGTAGAAGCAAGATTCAAGCGGACATTCTTTTCTTGCGCGCACAAATTTGTTTTGCTCGAAGACAATACGCTTCGGCGACAAATTTTATGCAACAAGCACTCAACATCGAAGGGAAGAGCAGACCGCACCGCCCGCTAAGAATGGCACAAACATTAACCGGCCTGGCATGGTCGGAGTTCGAGGAAGGCAATTTTACGCAGACCTTGCGACATGTGGAAATTGCTGAACAGATACTAAAAGCCAGACACGATACAAACAACGAACTAATTGATTGCCTTTATCTCACGGGAAAATCGCTATTGCGAACAGGCAGACCACTGGAATCCAAAACTTATTTTCAGCGAGCCCTCGACCTTCTCTGCGACCAAGTTGCCCCGGTCAGAAGAGAAAAGATCCTAATCGGACTTGGATGGTGCGAACTACGCACCAATGATTACGCGGCGGCGGAGCGACTTTTTGCAAGAGCGGAGGAACTCTGCTGCAAGAACCAGCAGGAATTATGCTACGTGCTCGGACGATCGTCACGAGGTTACGCGTTGTTCGTGCAGGGGCGTTATCACGAAGCGGAGGATGCTCTGGCATGCCTTTGCGATACCCATCCCGACCTTAACATCAACGTTCTTTCGCAACAGTCGGATTTTGATGTAACGGACCCTGCTCCATGTGCGCTGGAGTCTGCAGCACCGATCAAAGTCAAAATCGAAGCAAAACAAGTCAGCGCAGAATTTGCAGAGTTGAGCCAGTGCTTGATTGCGCTCGCTGATATTTATAGGCGCAATGCAACTAGGCACAATCTGTTTACAGCTCTAACATTGCTCAATCAATCAACTGAACTTCTTAAAGAGTTCAACCTCACTAACGGGTCGGAACAAACTGAAACACTCGCGCTCTCGGGGTGGATTAGTTGCGCCTTGCGCAACTATGATAATGCGGCAAAAGAATTGCAGCAGTATCAGGAACGCCGTAACCGTTTGCACGAATCGAGCAGTCGTACTGATGGAATCGCCTCGGCCGCGCTGATGCGATCGTACATTAAGCTGAAACAACTAGATCGGGCGACTAACCTGAAAGCCGAGCTAGCAAGTTATACACAACAATCAAAAGATGAACCGCTAGAGTTCGACTATGAATATCTTATGGGTCTGCTACGATATGGTCGCGGTGACTACAGTCTGGCTGCACAACACCTCGAGGACGCGAAACCACGCAGCCAATTCGGTGAGCAAACAGAGCTGCTTAATGTTGACACGCTGGCTTATGCCAGGAGCGTTTGTTTACTCAAGCAATTGCGATTCAATGAAGCGGAAAAGCTATTGCGACAGTTGACCAGCGGACCAGATGCCACAGAGACGATCATTTATTCCTCTGCAAAACGACAGCTCGACCTTGCTATCGCTGCGCGAAACAGACATTTTGCTGCAACGAAAAAGGAATCCGAGATCAATGATCATCCGCAGAGAATTTCTAATTGTCAAACCGAAACAAAAGCCGGTTCAAAGTCACGGTCTTCGCGTTCGGCCGCTTCGGTTTCTAGAACTTTCACCACCGGACCGGGCAGGAAGAAACATTGGGATGTCGCTAGTTTTCCCCTGCGTGTTTGCGTCGGCAATGAAACGCTCGTCTCCGAGAATGAAGACGTAGTGAACACTATGGTAAAGCAAGCTCTTCATGATTGGTCGACCGCCAGTGGCGGTTTAATAAGTTTCCGATTTGTTGATGTTCCAACTGCGGCCAATTTCTATGTATGCATAAGACGTGGCGACATTGTGCCCACGGGTACGGAATGTTCCGGCTATTGCAAAACAGAAAGCAATAGAGACTCGGGAACAATCACATGGTGCCAGGTAATCATTCCTCGCGTGCATGGTGAAATTCGGAAATTCACCATGGAGAAGCAAAACGCACTACAAACCACCCTTCTTCATGAGATCGGCCACGCTCTCGGTTTGGAGCATTCCCTCAATTCAGGCGACATAATGTATCCGCTAAATGTTGCAGGGCGAAGTCTATCAGCTAATGATCGGGCTACCATTCGGTCCTTGTATCTTCAGAAGCACCTTTCCAAGTAAGCCACCACCTATGCAGCCCCGGCTCATCAGTTATTCGCATTCACCCCTGGATTAACTGTGACGACTGCGCTGTTGTTGCTTTGGGTGGTAAGTGCCGAGTGCGCCAAGGGCGGATGCTACACGTCTGAACGGGTATCTCAATATAGTGCACACATAAATCGATTGCAAGCCCACATTCTTGGTTCACCTCAGTATTCGAGCCTAGTATCTCGCTGTTGCGGTCATGTCCTTACGTAGCCATTGTTGCAGCTACCACCGAAGTTCCCTGTAAGTGTTGCGGCTGGTCAAACATCAAGGATGGATGTAGTTTACTGAATTTAGCAAAATGATGAACATGTTGATTCTGTTTCACCCCTACAGACTGCACTCGAGGGACCCGGTTGGGCCTACGGCGCACGGTCAACCATTTCGAACCTCACACTTACATTGACCGTAACAGCCGGTGGGGGTGCAACGAAACCCGCATCTTCAGCTGAAGCAACATTAAAGGTTGAGCCATCACTGGAGCAAGGTTGTTGGATAGATTCTGGATAAATTGCTCAACAGAGTGGAACCAATCTCTTTGAGTACCAAGAAATAGCCTTCTCCTTTGCGGCACGAATAGCCAGTAGCCTTGCTTCATCTTTGTATTTTCGCAAGTTGGAATTGTCGAATTTAACAGATAAAACCTTATCTGCTCCGGCTTCCATGACCCCGGTGATGAAGTCCGGCAGAATGGCAACATTACTGAGCTCGTAGTTGATTTCTTTGGAGACCCTATAACCAGAAGGATTACCACTCGAAAACGATCCAGAATTCGACTTGTCTGTTGGTCGAATGCTGATTTCCCCGGCTATGATGTTGCTCTCATCAATCTTGAATTTTTTTGCTACGGACATTATCTTGCTGATTCTGGTGTTGTTCTCTCTGTCGGCTACACGCAAATCTGTGTTCCAGTTTGCAATCTCCAATCGTACCATCACTCGGTCGACGGGGATGTGAACGCTAGCCGCACCGCTTGTGGTGATGACACGTGTGGCACCGGATTGTTGCGCTGAGGGTGATTGGACTTCTTGTGCCAGAACCGCGCTAGTAGTAGACAACAAGAACAGAAGTCCTAGCAGAAATCTCACAGTGATCATCCTTCTCACAATCTTTTGCCGGCACGTCGAGCAGCTCTACCCTCCATGCATTTTCGCACCCGGGACATGGTCGACCCGCAATTGCTTCTTCAAGGGTTCCCCAGTATTTATGCAGATAAAAGAACATCGGACTACCTGTTGCTTTCTCAATCTTTCGGCAAATTTTTAAACCTTCGGTACTTACTGAACCGGTGAAGCAAGCCATTTCTCGATACGCTTCTGTTTCCAGTACTTCGGAGGCCATGAAGAGTTGAGCTATGCAGCGATACTGTTAAGCCCAACCGAAAATCTGGTCTCGGTCAGCATCCGAAATGGGCATGGTGGGTAACGAAATTACGTCGCACGAACTGGGACACACGACAGGAGATTGTTTATCCAAGAAATGCGTAAATAGAAGGAGCTCCTGGTCTCCATGTCCGTAGACCTTTTCTTCTGCGGCGGACCTCCCGAACACATCCCATGTTGGTACAAGTGCTAGCTCTCTCAATCAGGATTGTCCCCAGTCCGAACAAACTTCTAGACCAACGGAATCTCTCCTGGACAGGTACAGAAACTCAACCCCGTTGCCAATCGACTTTCGTTTCTATTTCACCGAGTTATTGGACCAAAAGGCCGCCAAGTCCTTTTGCGTTAGATGCTGAGCAATACGCCACTTTACAAGCGGCACTGGAAACCAATTTAGGATCGGGCAGAGCTTTGATACCGGCAGCAACGGTATTTTCATATTCATTGATTTCGGCTTGCATTTCCGGGCGGACTGGAACGGGCCGTCCAACAGTCGTGGAGTCTGAAAAATGCCGGCTCGACCTGGGAGAGGCCGCTCGCTTCAGCTTGCTGAGTCCAGCGGACAACCCGCAGTTATCCGGTCCGTTCAGACAGCTGAGTCCAGCGGATAAACAGTTATCCGGTCCGTTCAGGCAGCTGAGTCCAGCGGACAACCCGCAGTTATCCGGTTCCGTTCAGGCTTGCTGAGTCCAGCGGATAACCCGTTATCCGGTCCGTTCAGGCAGCTGAGTCCAGCGGATAACCCGCAGTTATCCGGTCCGTTCAGGCTTGCTGAGTCCAGCGGACAACCCGCAGT
>JAKFUT010000098.1 GCA_021732565.1 Candidatus Obscuribacterales bacterium | reverse complement strand
AGGAAAAACCCGTTACCAGCCAGGACCGAACAATGACGTCGACGCCGGATGTAAACTACGGTCGCAGTAACTCGCAACCGAGGGATGAAGTGCATGCCTCGTCGTCGCAGATGGAAAACGGAAAGAAGCAGGGATACGATTCGCCCGCAAATATTCCGGAACATAGTGACCCCGCTCGTTCCCGCGTTCACGTGGAGAGCTGGACGCCTCGGACCTTTGAACGCTCGCCAGACCATTTTAATGACACCCGCCCTGCTTCTCGACCGGATATTGAAGTCCCCGAGATGAGACCAGCGGACGATATTCGTCCTGGGTCTCGAAATGATCATAGTGATCATTTCAATCGTTCTGAGGAAAACTTTCGACACGCAGATTCGGAACGTAATCGGGAGTTGAGCGAAAAGTCCCTCAGTAAGTTGAGCCGTGAAACCAGGGAGCGTTCCTCTGGAAAAGATAGCGACCAAAGACCACGACTTCGCAACATGCTGCGCCGTCCCTAATTGGAATCGACTGGTCACAGGTCGTTAACAACTTATGAACGAACGGCGAGGAGATGGCTTTCTGCTCGTCGTTCTAGCAATCCAATAACCTACCGGGAGGTGAGACTGTCTAGACTGCTTGCCTGAAAGCGGCTCTTGTTCCTTCTTTCGCTGTTCGGAAGAGGCGGGCGGGACGCCAGGAGGCCTGTTGTTCCGGGCAGGGCAAGCCCAAGCGGAGGAAAGTAAATCGCGGTACATTGTGCTGGTGCTTGATTGTCCAACAGATCTCGTTAACGCAGTGGTTCTCCTCCGGTGGACCCGCGTTGTCTATTGAGTTGCACGGAAACGGCAGATCAGCGGATAGTCTTGAACTGGTATCGATAACCGGACTTCGGAAGGCGAGACCGCGTGTGCAATGGCGTCTGCAACTTGCATACCCTTAATCGGATCGGTGACTGACTCGAGGCGAAGACTACCCCCGTTGTCTAGTTTAAGAAGCGGGTTCGACACCACCGATGGTGGCGACTGGGTGAAAGTCTTTACCGATGTTTCCTGCCATATCAGGTAAGTAAAACCGTCCGTGGTGGTTAAGCAGAGATCTTTACAATCGGCTGGCAGGTCGAGGCGCTTGATCTTTAAGTCGAGACACTGGCGGCGGGGTGTCAGGCTAGCGATTAACTTCTGGAGTGCGAAAAACGCAGGCTTTCTTCTACCGGTTTCATCGATAAGTGTGTAGTGTGGAATAGTTGGATAATACAAGCAGAAGACGTCGAGGTGTTCAATGTCGTGCAGTAAATGGAGGACAGTGGAGCGCAACACTGCCTTTGCTTGCACAATTTCAGGCATATTTCCGGGCGTTAGACCGACGTCATGAGGCGATACTCCATATTCGCTGAACCACCACTTTAGATTTGAATTGTAGGTTCTGTATAAGTCCATGGCCGATGTGGTTCCCCGTTCCGGATCAATACGTTCGTAGCTCTCGGGCTGGTAACCATATGGGTGGCGAACCACAAAATCGGCCATTTGGAGCAAGTGTTGAAAGTCTGGAGAGCTGCCAACACTACGACTCAGATTCCAATAGTTTCCTTCAACGGCAATTTTTCTTCCCTCAGCCAGTTTGCGAATAAGGTTTGCGGTCGGAATCATCATTGCTGCGTAATTGTCGGCGTTCTCTAACGATCCACCGGGACCGAAGCTTTTCTTTCGGGGGTCGTCTATCTTTCCGAATGCTTCGTTCCACAGTTCGTAGGTGTCAACAAAGTCTTTTGTTCGGTTGATCGTCCAGTGCGCATAATTTGCATGTGCCTCTGCTGCGCGCAGTCCGTCTATTGAACCACTTGCAGTTCGCGGCCAGTCGACAGGGTTGCCCTTCGTGTCTGCTCCTGGTCCTTGAAGCACCATCAAAATAAGGAAGTGCGAATCTCGCAATAGATTTAAGATTTGTGGGCTTGGCTCGTGAAAGTGTTGAGGATCGAATTTGTCGTAGTTTGGTTGCCGCTCAACTCGTTGTCTTGGATAGCCAACCCGCAGTTCATTCAGCCCCAATGCGCCGGCCTCGCTCAGCAGCCAAGCCGGATCTTGATTCTTGCGGAATGGATAAATGGAGGTGCCGAAATGAAGGTTTTTGCTATGTCGAATGACCACCGGACTGGTTTCATCGTTGCTACGGTTCTGGCTATTCGGGCTACGGATCGACGGCGAAGCGTCGGCCGGAGTTCGGCCAGCCTGCAATCCGTAAGCCGCGGTGAGGACACCACCAATACCTAACCTCACCAGGAATTCACGACGAGACAACTGTGCCACCTGGAAAACCTCCGCTTGAGCATCTACACACATAACGAAATGAGCATGGAAAAAGTTCAATGTCTGCTCAAAAATTAATTTAGCCGAGGGGTAATGATAGCCGGTTCATTATTCTTCCGTGACCTGATCAAGCAAGCTTTTGTTCAGGATACGAAATTCGCTGCGCCACATTTCGTTCTATTGCGACTTACCCGGCATCTCGGTCCATTCAGTAGCTGCGTCCGATACTTTTGAGATTGGATTGCACACCGTTTCGCCGACCTGAGAGATTCAGGAAAGCGAACCCGTCAGAGTCATGGAACGCCTCAGACCAGAAGGCACCACCTGAGGTGATGCCTTCTGCAATTGGAGCTTTCGCATTTAGGTTTATTTGGCCAGTCTGCGCTTCAGCTCCTCCAGCACGGGGGCTGTTTCTACCCGTTTTGCCTGATTGGCTGGCAGTTTCAGGCAGTGGTTCCACGCTCGCGTGCCGGTTCCATTTTGCTCGACAGCAATTATGGCGACTGAGCTTTCGGCCAGCGAGATACTCAAGAAAAAGGCCTCCGAACGTACCGGGTTGCCATCAGAGTCTTTCTTGCCAAAATTGGCGTCGAAGACTCCTATGGCTATTCCCTTCTCCTTTAGTTTGTCTGCTAAGAGCATGCGGGCGGCATCGGACTTACTCGTTTTCTCATTCAAGATATCTTTGAACTTCGCCAAGTCTCCAACCTTCAGCGCTTCCATCAGATCTCCCACAATCGCCTTGTCCGCCTCGGTCGGTTGAGGCTTGGACACCTTATCCGGTGCCTCGGGCGTCTTGCTATCGCTAGCCGCAACTGCGGATTCTGCTGACCGTGTCTCAGTTAAGGGAGTGATGCCGGGTGGAAAAGGTCGGGGCTCTTCTTTGATCGGCGGGCTCTCAGATCTGTCATTCGGCTCCGCGGGCGGCTCGTTCGTGCGTCCCGAGCCTGATCGCTCCAGGGTGCCGTCGCCTTTTCTGTCCGCGTTTGGCGTTCGCTGCGCATCGATGACGTCTTGAGTGATGCCTGTGGCACCATCGGGATTACTTGTTTCTTGTTCAAAGAAACGTTCGCTCAAGCTTCGCTTGAGTTGACCCTTTCCCATCGATAAAGTCATGCGGTCGATGCCATCGGAAATCGTTGTCTCTTGTTCAAAAACCTTCGAATACTCTGTCTTCTTGGAGCCCGACTTAGACCCTTCTTCTTCTCCTTTATCAGCCGAAGATTTTTCATTCTGGTTTCCTGAATAGTCTATGGTTGGTTTGTTTGCCGCGGTGTCCTGTTGACCCCCGGACTTGTGAGTAAGCTCAAATGACGGTAGCGCGACTGTATCGCTAATCTTCCTTTGCATAAATCTCTGTTGATCCGAACCATTCAAGATGGGCTCCACACTCTCCGGTCCTGCAGCAAACGTCGCTGACGTCTCTGTTCGATCGGTCATATCACTTTCGATTACTTTGGTCATTGCGATTCCCCTCGCGCACAAGCGCCGTGTCTTTCCTGTTCTCCAAGACTATGACGAGAAGATTACGCATAGATAACATGCACATTCATGAGCTTGAAGGAGATTTTCAACAAACGCTCACACAGCCCGGTTTACGCCGCTTCCAATGTACTTAGCATGGTGAGCCTGACGCACATTACCCGGGAGGAAGGCTACTATGATGCCGCCGTAAGAAAACCTGCGCAATGAAGATTGGAAGAGTGAATTCGCGCGAAGCATGGCAATTGTCGCGCCAACAAAACGTGCAGCTGGAACTGATCTCTACTGCCACACTGGTGGAGAGTAATCCGCCTATGAATTTATGCGCGCGATGCATATCTTCTCTTAGGAACCAAGTCCCGAAAGTCCCTGAATTCCTTAGAATGAAAAGATTGGAATGTAAGAAATTATGCGTATCTTGCATAAATTGACAGGTGACACTTCAGGGTAAGTTAAACCGTCGCCTCCTGCGCGATGACAACGAGTGGAATGACTAATGCGGGGTGGGAAGCAACTGTTCCTCCTTCCATTTCCAGTCCGTCAGAGCCTGTCCTTTGTCCTTCACTTTGGGCATTGATGCTAGTTGTTTTCTCAATGCTTGGAATTGCTGATGCGCTTCAACCAACTTGCCTTGTTGCACCAGCGCCTCAGCGATAGCGACACGGGCATGAGTTAGTCCATCGAGAATATGATGATCATGAAACTGCACGGAGCAAGGTGAAAGGTCCTTCAACTGTGCAGTGGCCTTTTGAATGTTTCCGCGTTTTGCTAACACCAAAGCCAACAATGAACCTGTATGTATATACAGCACCATCCTGTTGCCTTCAGATGGAGTTATCTTAAGTTCCAGTGATTTCCACGCCCGGCTTAGTAATTCTTCGGTGTGCTCATCAAAGTTACCGGCATACACTCTAGTGAAAGCCTCCGCCAACAGCAAGTTGGCGTAGACCTCAACGCTTCGGCGTGGCGCTGCTTTTCCAAGTTGCTCGACACCGCTTATAATCTCACTGGCCGGGCGATCACGTTGCCCCTTTTGAAGCAGCCCGGCTAAGGGCAAAACGAGCGACCACAAATAAGTTCGCGCTGCCATATCGGTATCGACAGTGGTCAGCATATCGGCACAGCTATATGCATCTTCGGCATTGTGAGCTTTGATGTCATCCGACAGGTGATTGGTAATGCCGTTGCGGAACATTTGTAATCCATAAGCAAGATGGTGCTTCAACGTGGTATCCGGATATTCTTTTAACAGAGCCGCGTAGGTGCGAACTATCTCAAACGCAGCCGGCCATTGTTGCGACTGAATTAAATCGAACAACAATGTATTGCGAGTGCTAATGTAATGCTCAGAAAGCGTACCGAAGATTTTTCCGTTGAGATCGCAGATCCGTTTTTGAGCAAGTGCTGCAAGCTTAGTGGCTTTTTCAGCCAGATAAAGCTGTCGTTTCCTTCTCCAGAAGCGCAACTCCAGCAGTCCGCCTCGATATTGTTTTATAGCTGGCGTCAAGTTAGACAAGATGTTCGCGGCTTGATCGAGCTGGTTCAAATCACAAAGAATCTGCACCATATTCAATCGCAAGTCGATGCCAGCTTCGGTCTTCTCGCTATTGGGACCCGGATATTGCAGACAATCCGAGTATTTATGGAGAGCTTGTTGATACTGCTGATGACGATACAGTTCATAGGCGATCCTCGATTGCGCTTTCCAATCGAGACTTTCAGCCGACAGCGCAGAGGGCTGAATCAAGGCTGGCACCAGACTTACTATCAAAGCGCCACGAAGAAGCATATTCATTGCACCGGCGACTCACCTATAATAACGCAGAACGGTGGAAAGGTGGCAGATGAAATTTTGGCAGCAGGGTGTTCTTTTGTTGGGGTTGCCGTTGCTGTGCCAGCTTGTATTTTCGTCTGCTCTGGTTGTCATGCTAATTCAAGTAGATTCAGCCATTCAAAAAGAAACGCGGGCCAAACAGGTAATAACTTGTTGCCAGGAAATCAGATTTGCGGCGATCAAATACATCTCCATGTTTGCGGCCAGGCAATTTTTGAGCGCGACTGATGTCGACAAAGCTGTTCAGACAATGACGGTCGTGATTGCTGCAAGAATGCAGCAGTTACAAGATTTAGTGAACGATGATCCTCCCTCCAGAGCCTTGGCTGTGCACTACGGCGAGAACCTGGGACGCTTCAAAGAAATTGTCTCTTATGCATCTTCAGTAGCAGAGGGCAATACAAAATCTCTGGCCTTATCCCGCTTTATAAATGAGCCGGAATACTACGAAGAGCTGATGCTGGCATTCAATAATTTGACCGCAGATGAGCGCTCGCTGCAAGATAAATATGCGCCAATTGTCAGCGATCTGCAACCAAAATCGCTTGCTTCACGGGCTTCGATTAGGAACTTGACGATAGCTGCAGTTGGAGTGGATACTGCCATTGTGGCATTGCTGGTGGTGCTCTTTGGCAAGCAGACTCTGACCCGATTGCGGCTGCTTATGAGTAACATTCGATTGTTCGAACAAGGAGAGCCGAACCTGGTAGCCCTGACGGGAAAGGATGAACTGGCTGAGCTGGATGCAGCGTTCAGAGAAATGGCTCGCAATAAGAGTCTATCGGAAGATCGCCGACGAACTCTGGTTGCAATGATTACGCACGATCTTCGATCTCCGATAACATCAGCTACTCTGACCATGGATATGATTCTTGAGTTTGAGGCGGAAACCTTGTCGCCGAGCTGCCTGTCTAAATTGAGGAAAACGAGTTCCGAGCTGCACAGATTGGTGAGATTGACCAACACGCTGCTTGATGTAGATAAATTGGAAGGAGGGAAGATGGAACTAGAATTGCAAAGGTGCTTCGCCGCCGAAATAATTGTCCCGTCTATCAATGCAGTTTCAGGAATGGCTGAGGTCAAGAAGGTGAGGCTGAACTTTGATCGAGAACAATCCAACCAGGTGCTACTGTTTTGCGATCCCGATCGTGTGATCCAGGTGCTGGTCAATCTATTGTCAAATGCAATCAAATTTTCGCCGGCCAATTCCGAAGTTAACATTTTGATTCAGCAGTTGCCATCGTCAACCAGATGGGAGGTGCGAGATCAGGGGCCTGGTATTTCAAAAGAAGATCAACTTCGCTTGTTTGAAAAATTCACGCAACTCGATCAATCGAGTCAAACCAAGAAGCTTGGCAGTGGATTGGGGCTCTATATCGCCAAGTCTCTTGCCTTTGCGCACGGTGGCTCAATTGGCTGCTCTTCGCCGGAATCCGGTGGAACTTGTTTCTGGTTCGACATTCCGGTTCAAGAACAAAAGCCGTCGCGAGAAAGCGAAGACTGAACTGATTATTCTGGCTTGGAGGTTTTGGTTTCGATTGCCAAATCAGAAGTGTAGTTCTCGGAAATCTTATAGCCCCAGCCTTTGGATGTCTCTATCAGTGACGATTGACCCTCCTCATCGGTTTTTGTTCGAATTCGACTAATACACGTACGTAGTGCCTGTATGCTCGAATCAGCTTCGGAATGCCATACATGATCCAACAATTTTTCTGCAGTAAAGAAGGTATGAGGATGACGCATCAGGAACTCAATTAAAGCAAATTCGCGCGGTAGTAATTTGACAATTCTGGTGCCAATGGTAACCGTGCACCCGGCGTTGTCCAGACTAATCGAACCTACTTTTCGGCCTGTATCAAATAGGTTCGTGGATCTGCGAAGCAAGGCTTTAACTCGAGCACGAAGTTCGCGAAGGTCGAATGGCTTGGAAAGGTAGTCGTCTGCGCCCGCCTCAAAGCCCTGCTCTTTGTCGGCAATTGTGGATTTCTTGGTAAGCATGAGGATGGGAGTTTTGCCTCCGGCATTTCGATAGTTAGAACAGATTTCCGTTCCGGTCATGCCAGGAAGATCCCAATCGATGATGGCCACATCGAAACCTGAGACCTTCAACAAATTCAGCCCATCCTCGCCATCATGAGTCATTTCGGGGCGGTGCCCTTCCAATTGCAGCCAATCGTAGAGAGATTGCGCCAATAAAAGATCATCTTCTATGACGAGAACCTTTGCCACTAACTCATTCCTGTTGGGGCACCGCAAACGACATACCCGATTTTGTGCGAACTAAATCAAGTCGGTAATTGAATTGAATACAATTGCAGCCAGAGTATCCACCCGGGTTGATAATACTGGCGGAGTCCCGATTCTAGAGGAAAGGAAGACTATGTTTGCTCTTGGACAACATGAGTTGATCAGTTGCAGATCCTGCATCCTACGGTCGGTTCATGATAGAAGATTGACTTACCGACTGCGTTTGGCCAAGAAGGAGAATCCACTGCATGCTGAAGTGGGAAAACCTACGAATCGAATTCAACAATGAAAGTTTCCACCGATCTCATTGTAACGGCGTAAATAATTCGATGCCTGCAAAAGTCGGACAGCAGTTCTTCCCGCTTGTGTTAAGAGCACCCTTTGGGAGAGAGCGTACGACAAGTTTCTAGACCTTTCCGCCACAATGGATCGATACAATCCTATCGGTAGAGAATCGAGAACTCTATCTTGCATTACTCGTCGCGATGTTCTATCGCCAGGGTGGATACATTAACGCTAAGTCATGATCTGCACGAGCGTGCCGACTAACATACGTGAACTAGGGTTGTTCAGAGCTGAAGCCGACTATGCAATCTGTCACTGCACCTCATCCTGCCGTTGCTGAAGTCCACCGGGAAAGTATGCGGGGCAGCGATAAACAGGTGAACTACTGGATATTTAACCCCGTTGTAGATTTCTGGGCGATTCATGGTGGCGCCGGAATGCTTGTTTTACCGCTTGCGCTGTTTGGTTTGTTTGCATTGGACAGCTGGTACACGATGCTCATGAGCGTGTACTCACTCAGTATAGGATTCCCACATGTAGTGGCGACCCATGTGCGGCTGAACATGGACGATGATTGTCGTTTGCGATTCAAATGGCTTTCTTGGCAAGCGCCGCTTGCAATTATGGCACTTGTTGCTGTGGTTGTTTATGTGTTCAAATTGTTGCCGTATTTGGTATTCGTCTGGTTCGCACTGCAAACCTGGCATGCAAATCGCCAGAACTATGGAATTATGCGCCGATACATGAGAATGGCCAATTCGGATCCTTCTCGACTCGTGAACAAAACGGCAGGCGCATTAATAGAGCTGTTTCCCTGGGCTGCCGTGCTCTCAGCATGTATGTGGCAAGATACCCGATATCAGGGGTACCCGATTGTTTTTCCCGCGTTGCAATGGCTAGAGCCACTCTGCGTGCCTGTTTGGAGCGCGAGCTTGCTATTGGCCGTCACATACGTTTTGTGCGAGTTGCGAGAGGGTTGCTCCAGACGGGCAGTGCCGGGACGAATTTTGTGTTGCGTATCTGGTTGCGTGATCAATGTATTAGCCTGGATTGTAGCAGATGATCTTTCCTGGGGATATCTGGTGGTGTCACTGTGGCATTCGCTACAGTATGTGGCATATGTGCAAGCGTTTCGATCGAGACCGCCGGCCGGTTCGACGCCACAGGTAAAGCTTTCTCCTCTGAAGCATTTGGGACTGTTGATATTGATCGGTGCCGTGCTGAGCGCGCTTTTCCATGGTATTAGTTATTTTGTTCCGGCTCTGTTCGCTGTGGTGCATTTGTCCATGAACTTTCACCATTACTTAAGTGATACACTCATTTGGCGCCGCCCTGTGAATAAGACTGCTTAAAGTGGCGTGTGTTTTGCACGTCAGTGAACGGAGAATGAATCATTCAGCTTTCCAGCATCGTCCGTCGGGTACCGCTGTGTCGCCACATACGATTTTAGTCGCAATTCGACTTGCAGACCTTTTGGCTGATGATTACGTACGGTAAAACTGCCACCACAGGTTTCCACGCATGATTTTACGATGGACAAACCCAGTCCCACACCACCAGAACTCCTGCTCCGTGAGGGTTCCGGACGAAAGAACGGCTCCCCTAGCATCTTAATCGACTCGGCTGGCACACCGGGACCGGAATCGGTTATTGTGATCACAAATTCCGCGCCGGAACGTACCCCGTTAACATGTATCGGACCATCTTGCGACGCATAGCGCACAGCATTTCGAATCACGTTTGCTAAAGCCCGCTCAAGTAAAAGGTTGTCGCCAAAGACGAAGACGTCCGCCGGGAAATCTACCTTCACCAGCTTCTCCGAGCAGGTCTTGGACATCACCGTCTGTAGTACCGTACCAAGGTTAACGGCAGAGAGCTGCAACTCCTTTCCTTGTAGACCTGCTTTTGAAAATGCCAGCAGATCGTTAATCAGGTTGCTCATCTCATCGACATCTTCTCTGATGTCCTTAATTGTCAACTCTTGTTCCTCGGTCACGGAACTCTCGAGCAGTTCCAGGGCGATATGCAATCGCGAAATCGGAGAACAAAGTTCATGTGCGGTGTCTCCCAGGAATCGCTTCTGTCCGGCGACAAAATTATCGAGGCGCTCAGCCATGCTGTTAACCGCTTCTGCCAGTTGACCGATCTCGTCGCTGCGATTTACTTTTAACCGTGCATCAAAGCGTCCTTGTGCAATCCGCTCTGTCATCGCTGTCAGCTGAGCGATTGCGCGGGTGATGCTAAAAACGAATGGCCACCAGATAACGACAGACAGTAAGATGATGCTACCGATCGCAGAAAGCAACATGCCAAAGTCAAATAGTATGCGAGAAGACCAGAAATTCGGGCAGGCAGCTAATAGCGTGCCGGGAATCATTGGTCCGTCAGGCGTTGGCATTACTTCTGCTGCGTTTGCTTCATCGCGGTTTACAGGAATTCCAAATCTCACACAGATCCAAAATCGATCGGGATTGTTGGTATGTAGCAAGATCCGGCCGTGTAAGCCATGCTCCCTCCAGCGTTGCTGGATATCGGCGGGAATCGGTGCATGATCCGCATTCACGTTTTCGCGATCTGCATTAGGTGGATGTTTTCTTGTAACTCTTGCCACAACCTGTTCAGGTAGTGTCACGGGCTCCCCGGCAATCTGTCGACCACGGCGATCGAATATGTAAAACGTAACATTGTAGAGATTTCCAAATCCGGCCAAAATAGCGTTCCAGGAACTGTTCGGGCTCGACTTCAATTGCTCTCTCATTACCCGAGAAATCCCTTCAACACGTTCACCGGCAGGGCTGGCAATAAGCGCTTCCCATCCCATGCCGAACTGTGTATTGAAAAAGAACAAAAAGAGTAGAAACAGTACTACCAGATGAAGGAGAAGAAAACCAACAAACTGCAGAGACAGCGGTAATCTAACTTTCATAAGCCGTTCCTGCGGGCGGGTACACCAGCATGTATCCCGCCGCGCGCACGGTGCGGATAAATCGCGGACTCTTTGGATCGTCCCGTAGCTTTTTTCGCAGCGCAGACACGTGAACATCAATGGAGCGATCGTAAACGTCATAGTGGCGGTCGCGTATTTCGTTAATCAATTCCTCTCGCGACTTAACTCTCCCCCGCGCCTGTGCAAGAACCACAAGCAGCTCAAACTCCACCGGGGTCAATGGCAGCGCTTCATCACCTAACATTGCCAGTCGTGCGTTCAGGTTTATGCTCAACGGGCCCACTGTGATTTCAGCGGGCGCAGCATCGTCGCAGACAGCTCGAGCACTTCTCCTCAATACTGCGCGCAATCGGGCCAACAACTCGCGCGGCGAGGAAGTCTTTGGCAAATAATCATCGGCGCCCATTTCCAATCCAACAATGCGATCGGTCTCCTCACCAAGCGAAGTGAGCATCAATACAGGTGTTTCGGACTGCTCACGTATGCGACGAAGAACTTCAAAGCCGTCCAGACCTGGCAACATAATGTCTAGAATAACCGCGTGGAATTGCTCGGACAGGGACATCTTCAGTCCTTCCGGCCCGGAATGTGCTGCAACCACCGCATAACCAAATCGCCCTAAGTATTCGGCAATAAGGCGACAAAATTTCGTGTCGTCATCGACAAGTAGCAAACGGATTTGTGCTGTCTCGGATTGTTGCATAAGTGTCACTGTGCTGAACTACTTTGCTTAGTTCGTATGGTGGCCTGTTCTTTGCATTTTCGCTGATCATAGCAACAGGCCCTCACCTTTACAAAATCTTTAAACTGGGGGACCGAACTAACACAACTGCTTTACAGTCAGGTGTTCTAATTGCTATTACCGATGCTACCCGTTAGCGACCATTGATGACAGTGGTTATCGGTCAGGACCCACTCACTATTGCGATGATACAAAAAACTCAGCACCAATCCCGGCTACTGCTCGTTTGGAGCAAGGACCGGACTCAGGAAGATCACTTTATCAAAAGTGGATCAGACAGGAGGAAGACGATGTTTTCGGAAGGTAAATCGAAGCGAGTTGAGCGCGCCCCGGCGCGAAACGAGTGGCTAGGGCGGACGAGGCGAGGGTACCGAGCCGCAGTGAGCGCATACAAATTGATTTCAATGTTGGTAGCGATAATGTTCCTTGTGCCGGCCACCGCACAGGCCCAGGGGGTCCAGAACTGGCTGACAAATGAAAGCAACAAGATTCAGCAGTTTTCAAATAACGGTCTTATCAACAGCGGTCAAAGCAGCAAACTGCAAAATAGAAACGCCCAAATTCAGGCTCAGGAGCAGCAATATCTTAACCAAAACGGTGGATTCCTTACTCCGCAGCAACAACAGCAAATCGGCTCAGAACTGCGAGGGGTGAACAAACGACTACATAATGATATTAGACAAGATAACCCGAATCTGACCCGGGCACCAGGCACTGGCCCGTGGACCGGGTATGGTTCGCCGGTGGACCCCGGGATGACAAACCCATATGGAGGGCAGGTGAATGCGTGGGGGCAACCCGCTTATGGTTACGGCCAGCCAGTAACTTACGGGCAATCGCCTTGGGTCCCTGGACAGCCCGTAACCTACGGGCAACCACCTGTCTCCGGTCAATCCGTGGATGCCTACGGTCAGCCGGTAAATGCTTACGGTCAACCGGTAAATGCTTATGGACAACCGTTCAGCCGTCGCCATCATCACCATGAGTATGTGCAGTAACGCGGAAATGAAGTTGTCCTCTAGACTTTGAGTCGCTCCACTGCAGTTATTCGGTTGTTTGTCTTGTTGTCTCTGTCGCTCCCAACCACAATGGAGGTTTTTTGATGAAAAGGACCATTTATTTTCTCGGTAGTCTAGCCCTGGTGGCAACTGCGTTGACCGCACCGGCATATGCTGATACACCTGCCGGTTCCCCGCCCGAATCCGAGGAAATATCTGCTCAAATTGCCATTGATGATGAACAAGCACCAGATTTGCGAATTTCAGTGCGTACTGAAGAGGGAGAACAGTACAGGCATGGAATGTCGCTCACCGATGAGCAGCTCGAAAAGATGAATACCCTCAAGTTGCAATTTATGGAAAGCACTGCCGGCCCTCGAGCTCAACTACATGTCTTCCACCGGCAACTGCGCGATATGATGACGAAACCAAATGTCGATAGAGCACAGGCAACTTCGCTGCAGGACAAGATCAACGGGTTGCGCGCGCAACTCTCCACTAGCCAACTGAATCTTCGCCTTGACATGCACGCTGTTCTTACTCCCGAACAACAGCAGGAACTGCGACATCGCATGTTGAAGCAGGCCGTGTTTGGACATCATCGTTTCGTCCACACAGGCGGATGCGGTCATGGTGGAGGTGGTCACGGCGGCGGCGGCGGTGAATGCGGTCATGGTGGTGGCGGAGGCGGGTTTGGTCCCGGTGGCGAGCATGGTCACCGAGGCGGTTCCGAACATTCCAGGCACCATGGAGCGCATGAGGAATCTTCTCGGTCAGCTCCTACGCGCTCCTCCTAGAGCGGTCTGAAAAATATCAAACTCAAACTCGAGCTGGTTGCCTCTCTGAATTACTTCGGAGGCAACCAGCTCGAGGTAGCTAGCAGCGGATTTCAAACTTGAATTGAATTGTAAATAAGAGTGGCTGTGGAGAGACACACGCATAGTGCTGCAACGTTAGTGCAGCATTGCCCGAATTCACATTCACTTTCGGGCTGGAGTTTCTTCCGCCCTGGCAACAGCTTGATTCAAGTTGACCTTCTCGTCGGCCATCTGTGGTAAAGACAGACGGCATGGCGACTGCGGCAGTCTTACATCTCTAGCCAAGCCCAGGGTACGAAGGAGACATATGGCCAGCCACGTGCCGTCAATTTCAACTGGTTTGAGTCCGTGTCTGGCTGATTGAGGGAATGCATGGTGATTATTGTGCCAACCTTCGCCCAAAGACAGAAGAGCTACAAACCAGACATTTCGGCTATCATCGCCGCACTTGTACGATTCATATCCGAACCGTTTCAGGTGCGAAAACGAGTTGACTAGCAGCGGGCCGACAAAAGCCATCAATGTAGCAAGTAGATTCGCCGCCAAAACCGCGGGACCGAACAGGGCAAAGATAATCACTCTATAAACCACGGAGATTGCCAGGCAAAGAATTCCATCCCAGTGGGTGTGGCGACAGTGAAGAAATTTGTAAACCGGGTCGCGATACAAATCTGGCCCGTGCTTTCTGCTTTCTTCTGCTGTGATTATTACCGCAGGCTTCCACATCCAGGAAATGAACGCGTGCCATAGTCCATCGTGTGGGCTGTGCGGATCGCCGGGATGATCAGAATATCGATGATGTAATCGGTGCGTTGTCACCCAAAAAATTGGTGATCCTTCCAGCGCGAGATAGCCGCCGGAAACTATGAAGTATTCCAACCACTTGGGCACTCGAAGAGACCTGTGTGAAAGCAACCTGTGGTATCCGAGTGTAATACCCAACGTATGAAAGGGGTAGAAAATCAAAAATGCAATAAAAAAAGTCATATAGCCTCTTTTGTGCTTGCGTTATCTAATCGATTCCCTGCCTGAATTGTTCAGCCTGAAGTCGGTATCAGCGCTAGCCAGTAATTCCGGGATCATTTCATAGTTCTTCGGGGCTGCGACATCACCGTGAACACTTAATCTTATGATTTGCCAGGAATCGGACCCGTTCAACCACTAATGGTAGCACCGCAGTGCTCCGCCAGGAAGGTTAGCGTAACATCCTGGTGTCTCGGTTCAGCTTTGGGTTGTTCCAAGGGATCGCTGAAGAGGTCCTCTTTCTTCCGCAATCCTTTTATAACCTTTGGGGGCACACTGCCGAAGTTGGTTTGAAGCAAGTAGGCGGGGTTGCTGGCTAGCCATTCAGACAATGAAATTTCCTGGTACTCACCGGAGTTGAACACTGCAAGCATTTCACAGTCTTCTTCTTCGATCGATTCCACATAGTGTCCATATCCCATCGGTACGTAACCAACGTCGCCTGGTTCAAATTTACGAGTAATCTTTCTACCCTTGGATCCGAAAACGGTCATTCGAGCCCGCCCTTTTAAGTAGTACTGCCATTCATCAGAGTTTGGATGCCAGTGCATCTCTCTTATTGCAAAAGGCTTCAATTTTAAGATTGCACCAGATATGGTGGCAGAGATCGGGAAGTCTTTTTGAGTGACTATATTGAATGTGCCACCAGGGACAACTTGCGGGGCCTTCGCCCGAGACGAAAACGGTGAGTTAGAGGCGGCGGGTTCTCGCTAGCAGGAGGCGGATTGACCGGTAGTGCTTTGGGAACAGGTCCATCACCGTTTGTCCTGGTATCGGGTTGGAGTCTTTTGTATGTTGTCGCTCTTTCCGAACCATTCGCCGTTTTTGTCTTTGAAGAATGTGTAGTCGCCTTCTTGCGTCACCACTTCATCACGTGAAAGAGGATCGTCGTGGCGTGTTCGTTGGACGAACTTAACGTGATACCTGAGACCGTTATACACATCACCCGGGCCGCCGAGCTGGGTAGCTTGTGAGAGATTGCCCGCATAAGCATTGTTGAATTTAGCATTCCCCAGAGGTTGAAAGTTCTGGAAATCAAAAAATATCGTTTGTCCCCAATCTGGTATTGAGTGCGATTCGATGATCTTCTTGAATGTTTCAATACCTGGTGCCGCATTGTTTGGAACTTGAACGGGGTTACGAATTGCATTGCCCGCTGGATTTGCCGGTGCCGTTCCACTGCTGACACCAGGGTCGAAACCGGAGCCCCCGGCATCGCCTCCCCCTCCATGCTTGAGATTGCCCGGCTCATACCAGCTGCCATCCGAATTGGCGGGGCCCGTTCTTGTTTTAACCTTTATCTGTCCGGATGGACCCCCGACAGCAGTGACAGTTCCCTCATATCTTCCTAACAGAATGACTTTGTCTCCGACTTTGAACTGACCGTTATCGGCCCCGCCCCCCATTGCGCCGTTGCCAGCGGGAGCCGCCGGCGGGTTGCCCGCGGGATTGGCTGGTGGAGGGTTATCCGGAGGAGCAGCGGGAGGTGCGTTGCCACCTGCTCCGCCACCTCCGTGCTTCAGATTGTGAGGATCGTACCAACCACCACTTGAACCAGGCGGGGTAAATTTGAACTTTACTCGTATCTGTCCTGACGGGCCACCCAACTCAGTAACCGTTCCCTGTCGATCGCCTAAAAGGATGACATTGTCGCCAACATTGAACTGTTCTGCATAAACAGGTGACTGTGCAGCCATCAACGAGCACAGCAAGAACCACGAAAACTTGCTTCTGCGCATTTCAAATCCTCAGAAAAAGAAGCCAAAATGAATCATATCAGACCGGACCAATTGCCCACATTCTACAAGTGGGCACTGCGGGCTAAAGATTCTCCATGAATGAAGCGGATTCTAGACGATTTTATTGCGTGACCGAGTTCTCTTGAGTTGGCGATCGCGGCATCCCTCCGATCAGTCCCCATGTAACCCGAAGCCTTTCCTGGCGAAAATCGCTCGACACATGCTTGTAGCCTGTCATCAGATCATGTATCAGCTCCCTTGCCACTCGAGTACCCGCTGTCACGTCATGGAGCTGCATCAACGCTTGTCCCTGATAGATTCGTTCGTGAATCTGCATTTCTTCAGTAATTTTTGAATTCGCCGGCAAGGAGGCAATGACTTTTGCAAGAGAGACGGTGCGACGGTATCGGCTGGCACGGAATTCTTCTTGAATGTTATTGTGCACGTTAATGAAGAGAGCTTCGTGGTCGTTTTGAAATTCTCGACGGAGCAACTCTGGTCCGATGTTTCCGTTCGCCGCAAGCTCAAGTGTGGCTAATTTGCGCTCTTGTATTGTGGCAGTTGAACCTGACAGGATTCGTTGCAGTATCGAATCTGCCTCTTCAATCCGACCGCTTAAGGCTAGGCTCTGTGCCAGATATACTCGAATAAGAGCGGTATGTGTAATCTGTTGATCTCTTACCAAAATTGGATTGTCCGCCATTTTGAAGTGCATGGCGGCGTCGGCAAATTTATTTGCCGACAACGCTGCTTGTCCTAACCGGTATTGCGCAACTTGAATATATTGCGGGTAAAGCGCGGCATACTTGCTTGAGGGATTGAGCAGAGAGTATGTCTCTTTAGCTTCGGATTGAGCACCGCTAATTCGCGCCAAATCCGCTCTTGTCGCTGTAACCCCTCCATAACGACTATCAGTCGGGGTGATGTTGATAACCGCTCGTTTGTAAGTGTCATACAGACGGGCCGTGGTTTCCTTATTGTTCGCGAATGCGTCTGCGATAGAAACGAACTGAGCACCAAGGTTCTCAACTGGTTCACGTTCATTGCCAACAATCTGCATGGTTAGATCCAGAGCCGGCTTGGTAAGTCGATCTATGCGTGCCAGAGGAAGTATTTGTTCAATACAATGGCCTGAGCGCAGCCGGCATTGCTGCAAGATAGTTAGAATGCGGCTTGCTTGATCCAATTCATTTGATGAGGAATCTTTTCCTAATGCGGTGGACAGAAGTTCCAGCGATTTTGAGGCTAGCTCAGTGCAGTCTTTGATATTTCCATGATTGCGCGCTCTCAGGGACGATTTGCTGTATGTCAACGCATCGGCTATAGCATCGCCGGTGATGCGCATGCTCTCGCCGGTGTCAGACTCCTGTGGTTGGCGCGGCATGTGGGATGATACTAAAGCCAGTGCCAGCAGAAGCGCTGCTACTGTGAAAGAGGCAAAGATAATTTTTGGAGTGGTTCTCGTCACCATTGCTACAGCAGCCAATGGTTTTCGACCCTGCTGAACCGCTTGCAAATCAGCAAGCAGTTCTCCCGTCGTTTGGTAGCGATTATTTCTGTCTTTCGCCAACGCTTTGCGTATTATCGCATCGAGTGATCTCACTGTTTCGTCCGGCACACCGGTTAAATTCAATGGTGGTGGTGTGGCGCTCGTGTGAGAAACCGCCAGTGTGACACTATTGGAGGCATAGAACGGTAGCTCGCCGGTAAGACATTGGTATAAAACGCAACCCAGAGAGTAGATATCGGATCGCTCATCAGCTGTCTTGCCGAGCCATTGCTCCGGGCTGATGAAAAAGGGAGTTCCCAATATTTCCCCGGTAAGGGTAAGCTTTTGTTCTTCCACAAGTGTTCTTGATGCAGCAAGACCAAAGTCGATGATCTTTACCGTGTCCTTGAATACAAGGATGTTGCGGGGGGTAAGATCTCGATGCAGAACGCCTTGATTGTGTGCGTATTGCAGTGCCTGGCATACTTGTGCGCAGATCTCCAGCGCCCGTGACCAGTCCAGCGAGGCCGATGCAATGGTTTGTGCCAGATCCGGGGCTTGCACATACTCAAGGCAAGCATACATAGTGCCGTTTGCAAAACCCATGTGGTAGCAACGCAGTATGAACCGGTGATCTAGTCGGGAAATGATTTTTGCTTCTCGTCGGAATCGCTGTAATTCTTCCCGGGTGATAGCATCTTCCGGTCTCATGAGTTTTAGTGCTACCTCACGCCGCAGGTGTTGATCTGTGGCTTTGTAAACTTGAGCTTGCCCCCCGACACCTATAAATGTGTCGATCAGATAACGTTCGTCAAACAGTGTACCGGGATTGAGCACATCAACTCGCGAGATCGATAATCACATTCTCCCATTCATAGCTCATCGCATAGACCTTCCCATTCTCTTCTCTAATCCACCACTGGCATGTACTGCCGTGTGAGTACCGGCCCCGGTGGACCTGGCGTGCGTATTTGCCTTTGCGCTTGCGGTGTGGGGGCGCTGGTATCAACTGTCTAGATGAGAGGCAATATCCAAATCATTTACTGTTTTTCGATCCTGGCCGAAGAGGTGCGCCATTGCTCTGATGAAGCGGAGCCATTTGCCGTGATTGAGTGGGCGGTCAATAGGCTCGACAGCTTGGTGAAAGGAAACGGTTTCCCTTTTGGTAGCAACAGATTCTCGATCAATACGAAATTGAGATTTTTGTAAAGTGCAAAAAAAATATTCAGCAGAGTCAAAAATATTCTGCGGGACGACTTGTCAGGAACGGAGTCGGGTTGGTCGCAACTTTGGTTCTTGCAACTTGACAGCTGGCGCAAACGTCCGGCTCCCCTGTTAGAACGTCGGGTCGCCGGGTATGTATATTGTGGACGGCTAAAAGGGTGTGGACAGCCTGGCTTCAGAAACGGGCTGACCAAAGACAGAAATACGAAGGAGGGACTGGCAGGGATGTCCCTCCTTCGTATCTTTTTCGAACCCTGACCAATCCGCCTAACCGGGAGCATTTCGACCGGGGTTCTGAATATGTTCTATCCGTTGCGAAAAATTTTTCGACACTTGTTCTCTGGTTTGTTTTGACGTTTAATTATTTGTCTCTGCGGGAATCCGATCCACTATAGGCGCTTCAGGTCTGGCACAGCTTCTCCTCGCGCTTTCCCTCCAGACTCTTCTGATTACTGTTCACAGGCAACGACCAGATGACCAGCTCTCTCCACAGCAAATGCAAGCGGTGCGGAAAGGACTTTACCTCCACCACGTGTCCGTATTGCACGGTCACCGGGCTCGATCTGGAGGCGTTGCTGGCCGAAGAAGGACTGACGCTTAATCCCAAAATAGACCAGGAAGAAGACATTCCCGTCGCCTTAATCGACACTGTCACGGGAAAGCCACTTCCAGTAGTCAGCCCTGTTTGCAAAGTGGGAAGGGATATTACAAGCGACATTGTTATCGCTGGAGATCGAAGTCTCTCTCGTTACCATTTCCAAATTCGAGTTTGGGGAGACGAATTCTTTATAGAAGATTGTGGTAGTCGTAATGGCACCTTTCTGAACGGGAGTCCGATAAGTACGCCCCGAAAGCTTGCCAACGGTGATGTTGTAAGCGCTGGTATGTCGCGTTACACCTTTTCGTTGAAAGCAAGTGGCAACTATGGTGGTCGAGACTCAGCGCTCGATTCAATAATGAATCAAAGTGAACCGCCAGCGTCCCCCAAAACAGAACCTCCTGGTTCCCCCATCGGCAAGACTCACCCTCTGCCACCACCTCCCGGTGGTCCAGCTCCCGTGCCGGTGCCGGTTCCGCAACCTGCCAAAAATGAGTTTAGTCAATCCCTGGAACGCATGAGAGATAGCGTGCTTCCAGTAGGCGGTCCGGCAGTGCTAGCTTCTGTTACTGAGCCGATTTCCAAGAAAAATTATCCCGACTGGAGCAAACTTTATGCGCCTCCTGAGTTCGGTAAGCTCATGGAAGAGCGGGAAAGACTGGTTGCCTTAATAGAAAAGGGGCGCAGAGACCTTCAGGAGTTAGATGCCCGCATCGCAGGTGCTGGATCTCTCAGTAGCGACTTGTTGTGTGACGAGGGAGACGCCCTTGCCACCCGTGTGAAGGAAGTGATCACCGCCCTGGGATGGACGGTGGAGTGGGCCGCAGCCAACCATCTGGAAATGAGCCTGCGACTTGGAAACAAGATTGAGGCCGTACTGCGAATTGTCGGTTGCGTAAAGGAGCCACCCACCTCAGACATGGAGGCGGTGGTTAACCAGCAAGCGGTGGTGTGGTGCCAGTTCACCTACGAGCCCAAAGGAATTATTGTCTTGCAGCAGAACTCCAAGGCGCCGCCGGAACAGCGAGCGCCGCTGAGCCGCGACTTCTCCGAAAGTGCTGCGAAGAAGAAATTGTGCGTGGTTACAACGCCCCAGTTGCTTACAATCTTTCGATTATTGAGTGCCGGTAACGGTGATCGTGATTACATCAAGCAGCTTCTGGTTTCGACCAATGGGTTACTGCCCGGCTTCACGCCGATGAGAGAACCCGGCCAATAGCCGAAATGAAGTTCTGCTCCAAGCGGCAAATTTGTGAAATGGCGATTGGCGGTGCGCCGTGTTTCGAACGCTCTGGGCGGTTCCGGAGCCAGTGGAAAGTCTCCATCAGACATTTTGACCGCCGATGAATAGTCGGCTACAGAATGAGAACCTATTGCTACAGGCGTAGGGATTCAATAAGAAAACCTATTGCGTTGTCTCAGCCTTGCGCAAGGAAAAATAGAAAGTGCTTCCGCCCTCAGGGTTGGGTTCCACCCAAATTTCGCCGCCCTGCTGCACCACAATCGTTTTGCAAATATGCAACCCCAGCCCGCTGCCCCCGTTCTCTATGTCATCATCACTGAATACCTGGCTGAACTTCTCGAATATTCGCTCTACTTCGGTGACCGGAACCCCTCTTCCCTGATCTTTTACGTACACTGCTACGTGCGTGGCATTGAGATCTTTAATTCCAACAATGATGAGGGATCCCTTTGGTGAGAACTTGAGGGCGTTGGACAACAGATTTACCAGTACCTGAATTGTTCGTGCACCATCTGCCAGACACCGGATATCGCTTGTCTCTTTGTTTATCGAGATTTTGCGAACGCTTGCGATGTGTTCGACAGCATTGCACGCGGCTTCAATGAGATTGGTAATTTGCAACTCGACTGGGGCAACTTCGAACTTACCGGCACCCATTTTCTCAACATCGAGCAGATCGTTTATTAGTCTCATCAAGCGTTCCAAATCAGCAACCATGCGTACTATCTGCGAGGTTTCCGGGTGGAAACCATCAACCAGGAGCAAATCGAAAAAGGTCTTAATTGACGTGAGTGGTGTGCGCAAATCGTGCCCGACCATGGCCACAAATTCGCGTTTCATAGTTTCAATAGCAACTCTGGAACGCATGTCGGAAACAACTAGCAACCACTTGGGCCGGGTTGCGAATTTAGAAATAGCAACCTGTACGGGAATACGCTCGCTGGTCGATGTGCAAGCAACCTCATCTATCAATGATACAACTTGATCCGCCTCAGCTGTACCAGTCTTGTCCCCGGCCGTTGGCTCGCGATGCGGTTCATGCGGAAGCGCGTCGCACTTCTGGATGTCTGGCGGAACGGCGGTTGTGGAAGTCGATTGAAGGTCGGTTGATGCAAGGGAATTGCTTCGTGCTGATGAGCGATTTTCGTCTTTCTCAGAGCGGTGAAAATTTAAGTCAGGCAAAATGAGACTAAGGTTCTTTCCAATCAGTTCGCCATCTCCATGGTGCAACATTTCGCCGATTGAACTATTGGTGAGTTCAATGTTCATCTGTTCATCTACTACCACGACCCCAGCAGGTAACGATTCAAATAAAAGTCGCAGCTCTGCTTCCTTTTCTTTGAGCAACTTCTCCGCCAGCTTGTTCTCTGTGACATCATGAGCAATGCAGAACAGCGCATTTTCTGAAAGCGACCAGTGGGCCGACCATCGCAAACAAATTGTGTTCCCGCTTTTTGTCCGGAACCAGTTTTCGAATACACGCAAGTCCGAACTCTGACTGGCCATGTGCAATGCGTCGGTCGATGTCGTGGCATCGTCGTGTGCCAGATAATCGGCTAACCGATTGTCTCTCAGTTCCTCGTCTGTGTATCCCGTCAGTTTCTGACAAGACGGACTCACCTTCTTGAATTTTCCGAATGGGTCTAACCAGCACACCATGTCCACCGCATTGTCAACCATCGCTTTTTCATGTTTGAGTACACTTTGCAGCGCGTCGCTCAAAACCTTGAAACTCGCTCTCAAATTCGCTTCCGGGCCAGCATGCGCTATTCTTGGTACTCTCAAATCATGGGCGCCCAAGAATAGCGAGCACTCGTTCAAGAGATCTCTGAGCGGTTTGTGGCGGTTGTTCCGAAGAACTAACGCTAACGCACTTGAACAGAACAAACTGGTAACCAGAACTAAAACCAGACTCCTTGCCCGATCTGGATTTAGCTCTAGTTTGATCTCAGACTTATATGTCTCAACTTGCCCATCGTACGCTGTTTGATAATGTGTCCTCGTTATTTGCCAGTCTTGTATGCGGTCGGAAGATAATTCACCACGTTTTGAGTCTTTGACCATCTCGGCGTCGATAAGCTGAGCATTCTCCATAAGCCACAACAACGTTCCTTCCCTGACACTCGATGTTGGTGAATGCCGAAGGTCATTCATCTTCTGCCGTAGCGCCTTGGCATTCTCAAGATAAGCTAAAAGAAAGCGGGGATAGACAGTCGTAAGATATGCATCTAAGCAGATTTCTCCTTGCTTACTTTCTGTTGCCATATCGGTGAGGATTTCTGTCGCTTTTACCTTTGTCCACCAGTTGGATTCTAAGTTCCATAGCTGCCACGCTGCAATGAGCCCGGTCAGCAGAGGCACGAGAATAAGCACAGAGAATGGGACGTTGCCCTTCAAATATGGTTACCCCGATTTTGAAATTTGCGCTGAGGCGATGATGTTTCCGAATTCTTCAATTGCAACAGGTAATTCGCGCTAGAAGCATCCTGGCCGAATCGCAAGGCATACAGTGCCGCAGCGATCTGGGCATAACGTTTTGCCTTACGAGTACCGGGCGTCGTTAGCCTGGTTAGCAAGAAATAATTGTCTAGCCTGGTGCATTCATCTAAAGGTAGCATTGATTCATCAATCAGATTGCATAAAGAGCGGGCTTCTGCATATTTGCCTGATTGAAATTTGCACAGTGCCAGGCGGAGTCTCAATTCTTCTCGGGGACCTTCTCGTTCATGTAGAAGGCGTTGGCAAAAAGCTTCGCATTGATTGTAAAATCGGCAAGCGATCAGAGATCGAGCAAGCAAGGTGGCATGGAAATTGAAAAGCTGTGGAGTATAACAGGCCTTTGCCTGTCCAATCCATTTCATTATCTTCCTTTGCCCCGATGCTACGTCTCCATGTTTCATTTCGATCAAAGTCAATAAGATTTCCTCTTCCAGCAGAAGTTGTTTTGCGGTGTTTGGGGGCGCGGTCTCAGCAACGAGGAAGAGGTCGGCCAGTTTTGATGATGCAGCCATTTCAATGTTTTGGATCTGCTTTACCGGCATTGCCAGTGCAGCAGCGCAGGCACGGCTATTTTTGATCGTCTCGCAGTCTACTGTTACGTTATTTTGCAGTAGGTTCAATTGCAAGCCTGTCTTTAGCGGTTTGAGTTCCAACTTCAGATTATCAGTTAACACCAGATTTAGTTGTCTAATTCTGCGCTCGGCTGTTTGCGGACTCATACTCACTTCTTCAATCAGGGCGTTGGAAAGTAGCGCTGTTTTCGAGATTGGAGCAGCCCTTTTCCAGGGTTCTACGAACTTTGTTAATTGATGACTTGCGGGCCCGGAATTGCCCGCGAGTATTTCGGCCCGCAGCAACCACAAATAATCAGCATCTGCATATTCGTATAAATCCGGCTCTTTCAGCACCGAACTAAGAATCAGCGCAGCCTGCTCATAGTCGCCGACAAAACAAAGGAGTTCTCCGTAGGTAATCAGAAAGTTCTTCTGCTCGGCACCGTGAAAGAGTTTTGAAGCGGCTATATCCTTGCCAATCGAGAGAAGGTGAATCGCCATTTGATTGCCTATTGCCAGTTCGCTTTCAGTAGTCCATAACCTTCGCAATAGCGTTGGTCTCAAGTCTGAGTCGTTAAGTGAACAGCGCAAAAGAGCGTGGTTGTCGAACCCGAAAGAGAGTGTCGGCTTCTTTAACTTCGTACAAACATCACCGAGCAAACACAGATCAGATGCGGCCATGCGTCTATTCCCGTGAAGCAGATTGCCCTCTCGTATGAGGGTTGCAAGAATTGCACACGGTTGCAACATGTCTTCCTGATTTGCAGTCGTCTGTTGCATTCGAGTCAGGTCAGACTCGGCGAACGGAAACTGCCCCATAAGACCGGTTAGGTTTGCGATGGTCCCCAGGTGTTCACCCAGTTCAGCTGGAGCTAATTCTGCTGGACGTGGTTTTGCAGTTACGTACTCGTTTTGATAACTTGTCAGGGTCACTGCAAGATAGTGCAAGTAACGTGACAAAAACGCTGAGTGAGAAGACGATTCCGTGAGCCCGCCTTGATCGCTGAATCGTAGTATTTTTGCGTAGTTTCTCAAGCTCTTGAGCCCCACCGCCAGCGGAGCCTTATCCAGCGTCTCCGTCGACGAAAAGAAAACCTGATAAGCTTCTTCCCTGGCTCTTGGTTTTGCCAGATACTCATAAAGATCGGCTGCGTTGCTAAGAAATTCCGCGCGTATTGTCGGCGGGAGGTACACTGCCGCACGCAGTGGCAGAGATGCAATGCCGGGATCGCTGATACATAACCACAACGACGGCAGCAGTAAACAGAAAATGATGGCGCGCTTGAGGCGAGAGCCGGATCTGTCGACGGTAGTGTCTTCTTTGGTGCTCAGTTCATCGAGTGTAACTTCGTCTCCCTGACCGCGTAGAATCAACTGGATGTCTTCTGCCACTTCTGTCATGGTGTGATATCGCCGGGCGAGTTCCTTTGCCAGTGCATGTTGCAGCAGCTGGTCAACGCCTTCGAGTACAGGCGTGTGTGTGGAGAGAAGGCAAGGGGATTCATTGAGATGCTTGTAGATTACCGCCACTACCGACTCTGCATCGAATGCTTTTTGACCTGATATACACTCGTACAAAGTGCAGCCCAATGCATAAACATCGGTGCGCTGGTCCGCCGGCTCTCCGGCACATTGTTCAGGGCTGAGATAATTAGGCGTGCCCATCAAGGTGCCAGCCCGGGTAACATAGGTAGACGCTCTGTCCGGGTGTTTCAATATCGACAAACCGAAGTCGATAATCTTCGGTTTGAGAGGATCTCCGCCTTCCAGCAGTATGTTATTGGGATTTAAATCACGATGAACAACGCCCTTGTCGTGAGCATAAGAAAGGGCATCACAAAGTGCAAAGCCCATTTTAAGAGTCTCGGCGCAATCCATTTTTTCATGCTCTGATAACCATCGACGTAGACTGCACCCTTCAACATATTCCATAACGATAAACGGTGCCTGGTGCGCGCTTATACCATAGTTGTATATGCGCACAAAGTTTGGATGAGTTAACAAGGCAAAAATCTTGCACTCGCGAACAAAACGAGCCAGGTCGTCCTCAGAGAGGAGATTTTGGTGGAGAACCTTGATTGCGACGTCGCGCTTTAGCGCTTCGTCGAAGCCATGAAATACCTCCGCCATGCCACCGCTGCCGATCGAAGCAATGATGCGGTACCGATTTTGAAAATTACTTCCAACTGTGAGAGGCGTCACAGACATGCCGTATTCCGGGAGCTGCGGATAATGCTTCATTATACGCCAAACATGCTCTCGTACCGACTGTCGCTAGACTACGCGGTGAGCGTTGCTAGTAACATCAGGCTCTTCCACGTTGAGTCTTGCCCCCGGCAGTCTTCTTCCGTCGGCCGGCTCATGTAGTGCTTGCCCGCATGCAATATCTCCACATAGTGACAGTGCCTGAGTTAGTCCACTGGGCCCGATTTATTCCGGCCATTCTGAAATCAATAGCATAGCGGCCAACAACGCCACTTAACGCCAGTGTTACATCGACTCATCATCGAGACCGACTCTTCTTAGAACCATTGCGCCTCCCGCCATCAGGGCACATAGGCTGCCAGAGCGGCACCGTAAGCCGCGCGTTCGCAAGTATCCTCGCTAGACCTCTAGCATTGCCACTGTTTCGCCCGACCGAAAAGATCACTGGAAAGACCGTCACGCAAGCAGCGGTCGACATTCTAAGTGGAATCGAGTCAAGCGGCGTCGCGAAACGAGTGGCTAGCGCAGATGAGGCGAAGGAGCCTCAGAAACATGAAGGGCATATAAGCGCTTTTTGAATGTCAAGCATACTCCCCGCCTTGAGAGGTTGCCGTGTCTGTCATTGACGAGGCTACAATATGCGTTGAATCTCCTTTGTCGAGTGAACCAATGCTTTCATCTTCCATCAAGATCAGCATCTCTAAAGAAAGCTCTGTGCCGGTGCGGGAGCAATTAATCGAGCAGATTGGCCTGCAGATAGCCTCAGGCGTTCTCAAGGCTAAAGACAAACTGCCAAGCATCAGGGCGCTCGCTCAGAGGCTTGGCATCCACCACAGCACTGTTACATCGGCGTATAATCATCTTGCCGATGCAGGGTTACTAGACATTCGCCAGGGCAGCGGGGTCAGAGTATCCGGGCGAGCCGCAGACGACACCGTAAAAGAATCGTCACTGGAACAACTTTTCAGGCAATTCCTCGCTCGAGCTTCTGAGTCCGGTATGTCACGCGACGATGTAAAAGCATGCATTGAGAAACTTCTTGATGCTCGGAAAGTAGAACGAATACTGGTCGTAGATCGCAACGAAGATTTTCATCCCATTCTCAAGGCGGAATTACAGCCTCATATTGATTTACCCGTCGAGCCTATTACTGCAGAAAAATTGAAATTACGTCTAGAGTTATTATCTAGTTCGCTGATCGTGACCAGTTTCTATCATGTCTTTCCGTTGCAGGTTCTTCCACTTGATCCAACTCGATTTGTAGTTTGCACAATTGAGCCGGGAAGCGAAGAACTGGGAGCAATCAAGGCCTTGCGTCAGGGAAGCATCGTCGCGTTTGTGTCAGTGAGCCCGACATTGCTTAAAATGGCCACCAATATGGCCGCTGCATTACGAGGGGAAGAAGTGGCCGTGCGTTGCGTTCAGCTGAGTGACAAAGTCGAGATCACTTATTTGATGAAACACGCCGATGTAGTAATTTGCGATGGACCGAGCGAAGCTACAGTGCGAGCAGTGGCGGGAAAAGTGCCAGTGCAGGCCTTTCATTTGTACTCACCTTCAACGATCAAATTGATAAAAGAAAGACTCGAAAAGTGGGGATAACGGTATGCGTATTTCGATTTTCAGTTCTACAAAAATCCAAGGTCTGGCAGTCTTGGCGGTGTCATTAATTGTTTGTGGTTGCGCACCGACTCCGAAGAAACTTGAACCTAAAGTCGGCACGGCGGTCTATGAAGTGACCACTGACGACGGACAGAAGGAAGCGAAAGTCGAAAAAATGACAGTCGAACGAGGAACAGAACGACGCCGTCGCACCGAAATTGGCGTTGAACGAGATGGTGTATATAAGATGACCAGTTTGTTCATTTACAATACGCCCAAAGCTGAGATTTTCCTGGTTCACCCCAATGAACCGAAGTACGACCATCGCTGGTTCGATACGAAGAATCCCGATTTCGAGATCGACGCTCCCAAAATGCCATTCTTCGCATTCCAGAAGGCTGAGAAAATTGGCACCCATCCTTGCCAGCTATGGCGGCAGATTCAAAAATACGAATCGTCGGTGCTGGTCACCGATTTGTGGTTCGGTGAGGACACCGGATGCATGGTGCGCCAGCATGTGTATCCCGCCAGTGCTCCGACCAAAGGCACTAAGAGGGAGTTGCTGGAGTACACTTCCGGCCCCTCGCCAGATAGTCACTTTGAGGCGCCCGAGGGCTATACGCTCGGAAAAAATCTCGATGAATGACAATCTGCCTACCGTTTTGCGGCTTGTGAGATCGGCGCGCTGCTGCTTTCGTTAAACAAATTAGTTCAGCTCAATGGTTTGAGGACGTCAAGAGAATACGATTACAGCTTCTAAAGCGGAACCTTTGCTCGAACTGTTGGAGCAAAGGTGACATTAATGATGCCACCACTGAGGGTCGAATGCTGGAGATCGCCACCCGATTTACCCGAGAGCTCGATGACAGAAAGCGCGATCACCGTTTTCGTCAGCTTCGCGGTGCTTCTCCAGCCAACCCTGGCGAGGTTTCACTTGACGGGAAAGATCTAATTAATTTTGCGTCAAACGATTATCTGGGCTTGTCGAGGCATCCTCTGCTCAAGCAACGTGCTATCGAATTTATTGAACGATATGGCGCCGGGTCCACTGGATCGCGGCTGATGAGCGGTAATTTAGATGCTTACGATGGAATTGAACGAAAGCTGGCACAGCTAAAAGGAACCGAGGCTGCGCTAATATTTCCCACCGGCTATCAGACCAATAGTACGGTGTTGCCGGCACTATCGGGCAACAATGCGCTGCTGGCCTGTGATCGACTCTGCCACAATAGCTTGCTCCACGGCGCGTCGGCCGGCAAGGCGAGATGGTTTCGCTACAAGCACAACGATGTAGCCGACTTACGCGAAAAGCTAACCGTTCGATGCAACGAATCGTACGATAGTTTGTGGATTGTTACTGAGTCTGTGTTTGGAATGGATGGCGATAGAGCGCCGGTGGAGCAGCTGAGACAGGTGGCTGCGGAATTCAAGGCGAGTCTTTTCTTTGATGAAGCGCATGCCACTGGTGTTTTAGGCGAGCACGGAATGGGGGTCTCGCCGGGCGAGCCTAATGCTATTTCAATGGGAACTTTTGGAAAAGGGCTTGGCTCCTTTGGAGCTTACATTGCTTGCTCTTACGAGGTCAGAGATTATTTGATCAACTTTGCTGCCGGGTTTATTTATTCGACGGCGCTACCACCGGCGGTGCTCGGTTCCATTGACGCGGCACTGGATCTTGTGCCCGCCATGTCTAAAGAACGCCAACTGCTTGGCGATAAGGCCGCTAGTGTTCGAGCCCGCTTGCAGCTTGCCGGGTTTGATACCGGCAACTCAAGTACGCACATAATTCCCATTATTGTCGGCGCCGATTCTGCGGCATTGTCGCTGTCAGCCCATTTGGAGTTAAGCGGTATTTATGCCCCGGCCATTCGCACGCCAACCGTTGCGAAAAATTCGGCCAGGGTCCGTATTTCTTTAACCGGTGAGCACACGGAGGCTCAGTTAGATCATTTGATTAAATCATTGAAGGGCTGGCATGAAAGAAAAAATTGAGCTAATTCTACAGCATGGTTGGGGATTTGACGCCGGTGCATGGGACGGGTGGAGATCTCACCTTTTGCAAAATCCTGAGTATGAGTTGGTCACTCATCGAGCGGAGCGAGGCTATTTCGGGAATGAAAAATTTCAGCCGGAGTTTTCCAATCAGTCCGGACGCAAAGCTGTAATTGCTCATTCAACCGGGCTACATTTTTTGTCTCCGGAGATTCTCTGTCGTGCTGATTTATTGGTAATCATAAGTTCCTTTGTTACTTTTCATGGCGACGATAATCTGGCCAGGCGTCGCTCTCGTCGCACGCTGCACTTAATGCTGGAAAAGCTTGATTTGAGCCCCCTGGATGTTCTTGATGATTTCTTTAGCAATTGTTATCACCCCTTACTTACACGGCAGGTCTTGTTGAGGCGTTCATCCTCTGATGTGGACAAACTGAATCTCCACGCCCTGCGGTCGGATTTGGAACGTATCGATTATTGTCGCCTTGAGGTGGACGCCCCCTATACGGCAAGACAGATACTAATTCTCCATGGTGAAAGCGACAAGGTTGTGCCGTCCGGCCATGCAGTGGCGCTACAAAAATTGTTGCCTCGCAGTTTTCTCATCATGTTCGAGGGGGCAGGCCACGCTTTGCCCTTTACCCACGTAGCTCCTTGTTGGCTTTCGATAAGAAATGCCCTCAGATCAATTTTACCGGTCGGTAGCTTATGAGTGAAATAGCTATGAATACTATAAATACAATATCAATAGAAGAGTTCAAGAAACGGGTTGTGAAATCGTTCTCCACCAGAGCCGCAGCCTATGAGGCTCATGCGCAGGTGCAGTCGCTGGCAGCATTGCTTCTGTCGGAGTTTATCGCGGAATCACAGTCAGGCGAACTTGCTGCTCTGGTGCCGGCAAAAGGTCCGATTCTCGAAATTGGTTGTGGCACGGGGTTCCTAAGCGCGCACCTTCTGTCGCATTTCCCCGGGCGAGAGATAGTGATTTCCGATATCTCTCAAGACATGCTTGAGCTGTGCAAAGCGCGACTATCCAGGTGCCCTGGCTTTGACCCTGCGCGTGTTACTTTCGCCGTGCTCGATGGCGAAGACTTACAGGCCGATACGCCGTACGCTGCGATATTTTCGAACTTCGCTCTCCAGTGGTTTGGCCGGCCGGCCACCGGAATTGCAAATATGAGAGAGGCGCTCGCTGATGGCGGGTGCATTTTCTTCGCAGTGCCCGGCGAAGAAACCTTCGCCCAGTGGAAGGCGCTATGCCAGGAGAGCTGCGTGCCGTTTACCGGCAACCCGTTGCCTTCCGGTGCCGAGCTGACCAGCTGGGCGAATGATGCCTCACTGACCGTTACCTTGCGCGAATATCTAGTGGATCATCACTATCCTGATGTTCATTCAATGCTCAAGGCATTGAAGGAGTCGGGAACCAGTACTCGCCGTACAGAAAATGGACTAACGGTGAGTGAGCTCAGACGTTTGTTACGTGCAGGAAGGCCGGACGTGACATGTGCAGTGGTCCCCGCGATTGGCGACGGCTCCGAAATCGGATCTATGGCTAACGCGATCGAAATCTCGTATCACATTCTCTATGGGTGCATGACCAAATGAAATACGCATTACCCGGTCGGTTTTTTATCAGTGGAACCGACACTCTGGTTGGTAAGACGGTGGTATCGGCAATCATTGCATTGGGCACGGGTGCCACCTACTGGAAGCCGGTGCAGTCTGGTCTCGACCCATGGTCAGACAGCGAATTTGTGCGCAAGACATGTGAATTGCCTGATTGGCGCGTATTGCCGGAGGCCTTTCGGCTAGGGCGTCCGTTGTCGCCGCATCTTTCGGCCAGGCTTGAGGGCAAGAGAATTGAACTCGATGAAATTGAATTGCCTATGGGGGTAGAGCGGCTGATTGTTGAAGGCGCCGGTGGACTGTTGGTGCCAATCAACGAACGACATTTCATGATCGACATGATAAGCAAACTCGGATTGCCTGTACTATTGGTGGCGCGAAGCACTCTTGGTACCATTAACCATACGATGCTTTCGGTGGAGGCCTTGCGCGCTCGGAAGATTCCGGTACTCGGTGTCGTAATGAATGGCATCGCGAATCCGGAGAACAAATTTGCCATCGAGCAATATGCCAAAGTGCCGGTTCTGGCAGAAGTTCCGCCGCTCAACGGATTGAATCGCGCGACCCTGGAAAAAGCGTTCACGGATCATTTTAGCCGAGTATACATAGACGATTCGTTTGCTTTGCCATCACCGAATCTTGAAGACGGTAACCCCTTTTCTGAGATCAGCGCGGCGGCAATCAGAATTCCTGGCGCCAGATAGCTTTTGGAGCTACATGGTTTTGGGATATCCATGCAGTTGCTGCAGCACTCGCTCTGGTTGTCCGCCCTGACAGTTACGGGCGAACTGAGCGTCGCACATGGGGTGATTGTAAAAAATGAGCTTCGTTGAGCGCGTCTGCAAGACTGCTAACGAGTTTGCCAAGGAGCAAAAATGTCCAATCGTGATCATCACAGAGTCTGGCATCCTTTTACTCAGGCAAAGACGGCTCCGCCACCGCTCATGGTGAAGCGCGGCCACGGTGTGAGCCTTGAGCTGGAAGATGGTCGTAAGGTTCTGGATATGATTTCCAGCTGGTGGGTGAACCTTCACGGTCATGCTCATCCGGAAATTGCTGAAGCAATTTATCAACAGGCGCTTAATCTTGAACAAGTGATATTCGCCGGATTCACCCATGAACCCGCCGAAGAATTTGCAAGGGAACTGCTGGAGCTCATTAATGCTCCGTCTGCCAGCTTGACCCGCGCGGTGACCAATGAGCTAACAGATTCCCGGCACGCAGTATCGAATCTGGTGCGTGACTGTGAGCTCTCGGGGAATTGGATGTCTAGTCGGGCGTCGACCGGGGGCGCCTCGGATTATGCAGTATCGGATCTGGTATCACGTGGAGTTGCTGAACAGCGGAGAAGCGAGCTATCCTTCTACAGCAAGGGCGAGAATTTAGTGCCTAACGAGGGCGTGGAACCCCCACGACCTTTCGGGCGCCATGCTTGCGATACCACGCAAATTTCTCAAGGTGCTTCGGGCATTGAATTTGTGATGGAGCGGTTTCACGCTACGGCGGGAGCAGCTTCTGGTCCGGGAGATGGTTTTGCGGTTCCCGAAACCGGACCTGTTGCCGAGAACGCTACTGCGCTCACTGGCCCCGACTGCGATCTCGATGACCTGGCGCATGTCTTTTACTCAGACAATGGCTCTACCGCGGTGGAGGTTGCGCTGAAGATGGCTTTCCAGTATTGGCAAAACATCGGTCATGAAAAAAAGACGGGCTTCGTTTGCTTTGAGGGCGGCTACCATGGGGATACCATCGGAGCCATGTCCGTGGGAGGCGGTTCGCCCTTTTGGGGGAACTTCAAGCCTCTGCTTTTCCCGGTTCGTATAGTGCCGTTCCCGTCTACCTTCGAGCACGATGCCAATGTAGAAGAAACGGAAGCACAGGCGCTGTCTGCTCTGCGCTCTATACTTGAGAACGACGGGGAATGCCTTGCGGCCGTGGTGATTGAGCCCTTGGTTCAAGGCGCGGCTGGAATGAGAATGTGTCGTCCGAATTTTTTAGCATCGGTGCGAGCGCTAGCACGCGAATTTGACGTGCTCCTTATCTTCGACGAAGTTATGACGGGGTTTGGTCGAACAGGGGACTGGTTTGCTTCCACTAAGAGCCGAGTGCGACCAGACATTCTGTGTCTCTCAAAGGGCATCACGGGTGGCTTCTTGCCTCTTTCTGCCACTGTATGTAGTTCGCGGTTGTACCGGGCGTTTCTCTCGGATGATTGGGGAAAGATGCTGGTGCATGGCCATTCGTACACGGCAAATCCTCTTGCTCTAGCTGCGGCTCGGACTTCTCTGCGGTTGCTAAAAGAGAATCGAAACGCATTCTGTAGCATGGAGCAGAAACACCGCCAGTTGAGCGAGAAATTTCTTGCGAATACGGGATCGCTTATGAGGCACCGTTATTGCGGAACCATTTTTGCCGCAGAGATACAAACAGCTAAAGGCGGTTACTACGACGAGATAGGACCGCGATTACGTGAGGCTTTCTTATCGCAAGGGCTGCTCATTCGACCGCTCGGTAATACTGTTTATTTGCTGCCACCCTATTGCGTCACAGATGAAGAACTCGATGCGGCCTATCGGGGTATCGCCACAGTGTTATCGCAGGTTGACTGAATTCTTACAGACCCGCTAGCTACTCTTGCGTGACTGTACCTCGGCAATGAAGGCATCAGTTTCGCGCGTCCAGCGAGACTTGCTCTGTTCAGAGAAGCCGGCTACTGCCCATGGTGCCCGTTGAGTCAGTTGAGACAATATGGCTTCTGCTCTGTTGGACGACAGCGGTATCTCATGCCCTTTTTTGTCGGAAGTTCGGATAGCAATACAGTGGGTCCTGAAAAATGCTGGTGGCATAACTGAAATGTAAGTGGTTCTGTGTTCATAGATCCATGCTATGTCTGCCAGCCTGATCACACGAACATCGAGCATCCATGTAATGACAAGCCAGTTCCTTGTTATTACAGCCGGCCCGATTGATACTGCCGCGGCGGTGTCGTCCATTTCCGCACTTATCGATCTTCCTAACTCTGCGGGATCCTCTGCAAGGGTTGCAAGCTGCTTTGCCGTAGGATGGGTATCAAGATTGTCCATTCGTTTCTTTGCTTTCACCGAGAGTGAAAGCCCGGCAAGAATCGCTGGTATTCCAAAGAGCAAAACAAGCCAGGCACCAAAACTGAAGTCGGCTACTCTCAACGTGAAAGGAAGAACGGGTAACTTCTTTCCATCAGGCATCGTCACTGTTTGTACTGGCGGTTTTTGGTTTCTCAATTCGCCTTCAAAATGCCTCGCCGACAGTACCTGCTGCGACGGAATATCCGCACGAATTTCGGCAAACAATACATGATCTGCAATGGTTAGCCCATAGAGGTTTCCATACATAGCCGGGGATGCCAGATTATTTGCCATGGAAACGTTACTACAATCAATATTCACGTAGTAGCGATTGAGGGAGTCAGGATTTGACACCGCCAGGAGTTGGTTCGTGTTCATCTTTAACGGCCCGCAAAATGCGTTTTGAATGTAGCGTGAATTCGAAATCAGGATTAGCAATCCAAAAGCAATCCATCCCAACCCCTGAAATAAGAGGTTGCGACTCACGCGACGCATCTGCTCGCCAAGCTTATTCTGCCACTTCACGGAGATTGTTCCTGAAACTGAGACAGTTCCTACTTACCCGCTTCTATCTGGCGCAAATCTGAGAAAACTAACGACGACGAGTTCGAAGTCAACTCGGAGAAGTCACAGTACTACAGACGCTGTCATCGCTGAGTCCATCATAAAACGATCGTCCCAATCCAATTCGATTCGAGGAGCCAGATAATCCAGTTTATGAAAATCGATACGTGAAGGGAGTAAGCGAGCAACCGAAAATACTCAAGTATTCTCTGCACAATCCCAATACATGGCGACTCGCAAACATTGGTAGCTAGAAATGCGAAGTATTCAAAGCCATTGTTGACTAGTATAGCCCACCCGAGAAGGACACGGTGAGCGGCGAGGCTCGCCCCATTTTGCAGTTTAGTTCCCGGCACTAATAGGGAAGTTTTTGCCGCTAATACGCGGGATGCTGGCTTGCACGAGTGTTTTTACACATCTATCGGGTTTACGCCTCCAGGAAACCCGGGAATAAATGATTCGTCAACCGGGGACCATGATGCTCGACGCGCCGTTTGCTGCAGGTACGATTATCGACGACCGATATGAAGTGCTCGAATTCATAGGGGCTGGAGGGATGGGCACGGTCTACAAGACTTTAGAGCGTGATCTTGGCCGATTGGTTGCCGTAAAGCTTCTCCACCACTCGTTCGCGTCCGACCCTGAAGATCTCATGCGTTTTGAGCGAGAGGGACACATTCTTTCCTCTCTCCATCACAGTAACATCATTGTCTTATACCGATTTGCGGTGTGGAAGAAACAGTATCCGTATATTGCCATGGAGTTCGTCGGCGGCAAAAGCTTGCGCCAACTACTCGATGAGGAAGAAAAGTTAGACTGGCAAAGAGTACTGCCGATCGCTTGCCAGATTTGCCAAGCTTTAGATCACGCGCATTCAAACAGCGTTATTCATCGAGACATCAAGCCTGGCAATATTATCCTTGCTAATGATCAGGTACGGGAGCGGGTTAAGCTGGTGGATTTCGGACTGGCCCGGTTGCTTACGTCATTCGAAAGAATCGGGCAACAACTAACCAGTACCGGTGCGCTGATTGGTACCGGAGAGTACATGAGCCCCGAACAATGCGTAGGGACCAAGGCTGGAGCAACAACAGATGTCTACGCACTTGGATGTGTGTTGTATGAATGCCTCAGTGGTGTCAAGCCGTTTCAGGCGGAAAATAACATAGGATTGCTACACCTTCACGTAAACCAGGCTCCAGTATCATTATCCCAATTGGTTTCGTTGCCACCGGGATTAGAGGATGTAATTCTCAACGCCCTCGAAAAGGAGTCAGATGATCGCTATCAATCAATGAAGGAGTTTCAAACTGATCTGCTGAGGGTGGCCGCAGGAGACATTGATGATCTGAAGCGAGTCCGCAAAGGAGGTCATACTAAGTTTCGCCACAAACGGATCTCGGTCGTTGCGGGCATTGCTCTGGTCACAATCAGCAGCATTTTGTTTTCATTCATTGCCAGCAAATTAAATAGAATAGATCATCAAGTTGTCCAAACTCGAGAATATTCTCTCGACGCTGCAGAGAGATTGATTAATAGCGGTCATTTCACCGAAGCCCACAAACTGCTTACCGATGTGGTTGTTCACAAGGACCAGATCGGCGACGGGGAGTTAATTACATCGTCTGATTCACTTCGAGTGAACCTGGCGGCGAAACACCTTGCCTTTGCACGGGAATATGCATTGCGTGCAAAAGCTCTGGTTGGTCAATCAAGAACCAAGGGAGCGGGGCCACAAATTGCTCAATCACTGCTTGAAATCAGCTGGTTGGTCAATCGGGGTATCAGGTAAAACTTCCCCTATCTGAAATTTAACCGTTTTCTGATCAATAGACGAAAATCGCTTAAGCCTGGCTGCTTTAGACTCTTCAGCGGGAACGGCATCTTTTGTTCCATCGATTTCATCGAAAAAGTTTTCCTGCATTTCATCTTCCTCTGAATTTTCGACGATTTCCCATAAACCGCAGTTGTCCATTATGTCCATTGCTCTTCTCCTGTTGAGACCTTATGCATTTGTGCATAGCATCAGCTTACTGAGAAGTGCTGAGAAATTTATGGTACTTTTGTGAGGCTTTCGGGTTGAAGGATTAATGATGATACTACTGCGCTTCCATGGCTTTCGTCTTCGGCGGGACTCGTGGAAGCGAGCCAGCTCAAAGCTGCCGATTGGAATCGATAGAGCTTGCTGCGCGAGGAAAATGCAGCACACTGACGCCAATCAGAGATGGATTTCGAATGAGAAGGGTTTCTCCTAACTATGATTCACTTTCAAAAAAGAAGCGTGCCCCGCTGCTCTCGCTGAGACACGCTTCTTCTTCTTCTTCTTCTTTGAATTTTGAGCTGAGGGTTAGCCTCAACTTGCGCTTAAGATTGCCTCAGCGAAATAGCTGTTGTGCCACTAGCGAGTCGCGTACTGCCAGGATGCTTTCATTTCTGTCCCTGTGGTATGCGTATGATTATCCCAATCAATTCTTCTTGATGCTTTGCTCGCCGAGACAACTCTTGCACGCAGTTTAGGCGAACCCGGAAGTGGATAAGGCGAGTTAGGCACTTCCGGGTTCTCTGACGAGATCAGCGCCGGTCCGTAGGCTTAGCCGGTCTGAATCCACGTAACATTCTGTCCGTCTGCTGATTGGTCGAATCTTCAATTCGGGAAAAAGATGTAGGTCCTTGTTCTTGTGGCGAAACTTTCGATCCTCTTTGCGGCGGGGTAGGATTTATTAGTTGCTCCACGCTTGAACGGGCCTCCTGTAGAGCTGCGAGGAAATGGGGGTCGGTAGCCACGCCTTCCACCTTGGCTAACCGTTGGAGAGGGGAAAGCACACCGGGGTTGCCTTGCTCTTTTACAAGTGAGGGAGCAAGATGCAGAGCCTGAACTACATTCTTTATTGCCACTTCCAGTGCTTCGGCGCTGTCAAATCGACCTGTCCTCTGATTAATCATGGATAGTGCATTCTTCAGATTCTCGCTTGCCTCGACGAGCGAAGGATTGATCTCCGGGGATTGATTGCGGTTGCGTCGATGTTCTACCTGTTCCTTCGATCCTCCGTCTGCCGGGTCGCTCGCTGTGGTCCCGGAGGTTGCATCTGCCAGGTCATCCTTATTGAGTTCCTCGACTGGTTTATTGAGTGCTTCAGGAGCAGCATCTGTAAAATCCAGGTCGGGAAGTTCAAGCTCCTCTGGCTCATCTTCGTTTAGGTCACACCCTCCGCATTCCTCATTCATCTCGTCCGCGATTGAATCCAACAGCGATTCTCCTGCTTCTCTAACGCTCTCACTATCTACACTATCTACACTCTCCATATCATCTATGTCATTGAAGTCCATAGCTCGTTCCTCCTTGGTAACGGAATCAGCATACGCAACGACGTGTGACACAACCTTGAGAGTTCTGTGAGGATTGTGTGTGAAAGCATTAAAGGCAAGGATTCGATAACTACTAAATCGCAAAATTGTAAGCGGTTCAAGAAGCACACCAAGAGCAACAGGACAGAAAGCCGGGCACCGGAACGCATACTGGTGTAAGCGCTCCTGTCTCCACGCTCGGTCATCGACTTACTGTTCGATTGTTGTGAAAAGAAGTCAGGTCTCGACCGACTTACTTAACGGTCCCGTAACTTGACGAGTGTTAGTTTAAAACAGTGGACATCGCGAAGAGTTGAAAACGAGTCGCAGTCGAAGGCAAACGTTTTTATGTGCAGTGCATTGTGAGCGCTCAAAGGACGAGGAGGACCGTATGTCAGACAACTATCTTTTAAAAGCGGACTATAGAGAAACAGAACAGAATGATGACGACAGTTATACTGCGATGGCGAGTTTAGCAAGAGAGCTACTATCAGGTCCGCCAAGCGATACGGGTAACCAATGCCGGGTCGCCAAACCGTCAGCTGTCTCTGAGAATGAGTCATTGGAGGAAATGTTGAATCGTATGCACACAACGGAGACACTTCGATCACTGTTCGCAGAACACGCCTCCGGCTCGGGGGGGCGACGGACCACTCCATTGGTGGAGACGTGCGAAGTGCAAAAAACTGCTACAGCGAATTCGGTCGAATCGCAGTTGCCGCCGGCCAGACCTCGGGAAGGTCTACTTCCTCCTGCTTCGCCGTTATCTAGCTCAGCTGAAGTTAATCGAGCACCGCAAGCACGTGTGGCTCAACAGTCAGCCAATTTAGACGAACTTCAGCTTCCACCGGTCGGCAGCAGACGGGAAGAGCGCCAGTTGCCCCAAGCCGAGAAAGCAGCGGCTCAGGTGCGTAAGCTCTATGAGGACAACGGATACAAGCGGCTGGAACTTGGACAAGAGATCTTACTGCCTACGGGCGACACGCTTACCGACAAAGATTTAAAAATGCCAAACGGTGACAGAATCGCTTTGTTTGCTCAAGCTCACTCAATTGAGGTTAACGGTAAAGTAAGAATGCTCACCGACGCGTCTGGTCAAACCAGTATGACTTATCCTAATGGCGACCACATATCAGTGTATCGCGACAAAATTGTGGCGATAAACCGCAATGGATACTTCATTGTGTTTGATGAAAAAGACAAAGGTGCAGCTTACGTCCTTAAATTGAAAAAGGAATAGACCACATCGCTGCAAGAGCAGCATTCGCTAGCCGATTTGAGGTAATTGAAATTGGGTGCAGCTCTGCCTTGACAATGTACTGTGCCACTCGAGACAGCGAGGGGATGGCAAAGCGAGAGACATGATTGCGATGGAAAGACTGTGCTTCGTGGAATTTCCGATACTTCTCCAGGTCACCCTGGAGCGCAGCGAGCGAAGCCGTAGGATAGACTCGGCACCCTCAAGTCCCCAGCGAGTCCCAGTGTCCATGCGATCTTTGATGAGATGTCGACAGGCTCCTTTAATCACTCCAGTCGCAATTGGAAAGCCCGTTGAGAGGAAAACGTCGTATCGCCGCCTTTTATCTTTTCGTGCAATACAAAATGCGCCGAGTCGAATCTGGCTCCGATTTTCTCCAAGCAATTCTGAAACAAAAAGATGTGCGCTCTCCGCGTAACCGATGGATGGAGAGCGCACATTCTTTTGCTTTCGGACTATCGCATACTGGCCCGGCCCCGGCCGATAAACTACTTTGTCAGCGAAACTGCGACCGAGCGACATTCAGGCCCGAGTACTATGCGACTTTGCGAACCTCATCATGACTGTACTCGTCGCTGATGCTTGGAAAATTTAGTGAACTAAGGTCCGAGGATGCGGAAATCTAGAACATCCGAATCCGGATAAGTCTCTCTATGAAAAAGTTCCATGGCGGTTGTCGCAAGAAATAGCACCGTAACGGAAGTCCCCGTAACTTTGCCTGAGGACTTCAGCCTCTCAGCTATAGAATGATTCACCGTACGGCGAAAATCCGGGTTGTTGCCATATTTAGCTTTATCTAGTGCTATAGCTCGTTTTTGTGCCTGGAGTTTTTCGATTAGATCTTTGTTTTTGGCAGGATCTGATTTCGCTGCTTCCAGCTTTCTGTCGTTAGATTTCGCCAGTTCGTCGAACGATTTCTCGATCAAGCTTTCGGTGCTGGCCGTATCGACCTCTTTAACGCTTGAATTTTTGTCGATGACATATAGTCGCATTCTTCCATCAGGTTCTATGGCTGTTACTATTCTTTCACCACGCAAGTCCTGAATTGGTCGTTTGATATCGTAAGGAACAGGAGTGGCGTGCACCATAGTCTTTCCGTCCAACGAATTGCCATTGAGTCGATATTGCAGGTAGTCGGCAGATACGTCCGCTGAAGATTTCTCGCGCGAGGGACGCCGGGAATCGCCATGTTCGCCAGCTTCGTTTATAGTATTTTTGCCGCCGACCACTTGGAAGCGGTCTATTCCTTTTTCACTTTAAGAACGTAAGCTGCACCTTTGTCTTTTTCATCAAACACAATGATGTATCCACTGCGGTTTATCAAGATGCCAATTGAGTGTCGCGTAGTGGCTACTTCCTGATTGGCATTATTCCGTCTGGTTCAAATGCAAACCACGCTCTGCCGACTAGCCGGTTTTTATTGATAAACCCGAGCTGGTGACTATCCTGGCTGTTGTTGCGTTTATCCCCCAGCACAAACAGATGCCCTTCCGGTACCACTATCGGTGCAGTCGAGTCAGGGTACGGGGTGAAGAACTTTCCTGTAGCAACGGGGCCACCTATATCTTGCAGTCGGGCTAGAGAATACTGTGCAATGTCCATGCAGTATGGCTCTTTGAGCGGCTCGCCATTCAAATAGACCCCCTGACCGGCCTTAATTTCGACCTTGTCACCAGGTAATCCGATTACGCGCTTGATAAAAACCGGTCTGCATTCAAAGAAGGGTAATCCGCTTAAGTCGCCCAATAGTCGCGATAGTGAGAAATCGTCTATGCCGGGAACTTCGTCCTTTGGCGGATAAAACAGTACTACATCGCCACGCGTTAACTGGCCGAATATTGTCGACCAACGTTCAACCATGAACTCGCTTCCGAACAGAATTGTCGGCCACATATCATTAGACGGACAGGAGCGAGACTGTACAAACATCCGCATTGGTACTATGCATAGAACCATCACAAGTACTGCGAAGGCGAGCCACTTTAAAATTATCACCTTAACCTCCCTTGCTCGCTCCAGGATGAGCTAGCTTGTGCTCTTAGTAGTTAACTTTAACTACCGCGTCGTTACAGCATCGTTAAGGAGCTGTCCGCTGTGGACAAATTAGACTCGACTTGTGGTGGACGGAGGTTCCTCTGGTAACTCGAACCAAAAGCAGGCACCATTGCTCCGGGATGGACGATAACCAATTCGCCCCCCCTGCGCTTCTATCAATAACTTACAAATGAAGAGACCGAGTCCGCTTCCCGCAACTTTAATTTCTTCAGGCTGATCTAGCTGTGAAAATTTGCCAAAGAGTTTGTCTACCTTGTCGTCGGGAATACCCGGTCCCTGATCGATCACTTCAAATCTTGTCGCATTATCTTTTGATTTGTCGCAAGAGACTATTATCGTCGATTCTCGCGGAGCGAATTTAATTGCATTGGATAGCAAGTTAACCAATACCTGAATCGTTCTGTCACCATCGCAATCCAGAGCAAGAGACTCCGGGACCAGGGTTTCAAGTGCGATCTCTTTTCTCTCTGCGAGCGACAGCACCGCGGAAGTGGACTGATCAATGAGGTCGACGCAATAATGATCATTTATCGAAAGATCAAGATGACCGGTTTCCATCTTCTCAATATCGAGCAATGTGCGAACTAACCGCGAAAGTCTCTTCAGTTCAGATAGAGATCTGGTCAAGCGATTGGAAACGGTCGGTACCAGTGTCTCCTGAAAGCTGTCCAAAATGAATTCCAGAGACAACGTGACGGCTGACAGCGGCGACCTGATGTCATGACTGATCATTGCTTGTAGCGACTTGCGAATTTCGTCTAATTTGTTTCGCTCATCAGCAACTTGTTTGAACGCCTGATTCAGTGTCGATATCTCGTCGGTGCCTTTCAAGTCGATATATTCTTTCCTGGCGCGAGAAAAACTTTGCAAGTTGCTCATTAGTATTTGCAAGCGCTGCAGTGTATTTCGGTTCACATTGGCAGCCAGAATCATAACGGTAAGAATATTGATGGCGAGAATCATTATTATGACCAGCCGGAGGTTTTCCCTCGCCTTAACCCCCTGAGGTTGGAACTCATCTGCAATGGGAGCGTACATAGCTATAAGTTCATTCAAATCTTGCTGAACTCTTTCCCAGATCACTTTAAACTGCTCCATGAACTCGCCGGTGGTCAGCACTTCCGAGAAAAGCAATCTTCCGGTTTCCGCATCAAATGAACGAATCAGTTCGTCGAAACTTTCGATGAAGCCTTTGGCGTCGCGCGCGAATCGATGGGTTAAAGTTAGTGCTTCCGGATTGTCTTTTACAAGCGACTGAAGTTCGGAGGTTTTGCGCAGTAGGGACTTGACGAGTAACTTTGCGCGCGCGGGGTCCTTTTCGCCAAAATAGGTGGGCGTGGCGATTTGGAAGATGATGCTACCGAAAAGCCCAATGGATTCCTGGCAAACCGAAACTACGCGCTTGGCTTTAGCTTCTCTTCTTGCCGCCTCATCGATTTTTGCGAAGGAAAACAGAAGAAAACTAATGGTGAGCAGTTGAATCAACAGCGGAACACCAAGCAAAAGTAGAATTTGGTGCCTTAGCTTTGTCGGCTTCAATATCACTTGTCCTCTTCTCTAATTTTCTTCATTTGGTTGAGATCTGTCTGCAGCTGCATTATTGCCTTTTGCAAGGGCTCTCGTTTCTTTGACGCTACGCGCAACTTTGTAGCTGACGACAGCAGCCCTTCGCACTTCCGTAGCTGATCCTGAACAACATCTTGTTGATGATGCTTGCGATAAAGATCAACCACCAGGCAACGACCGTCTATCAAAACCAAAATATTTTCGGCGGACGGCCTCTCGCGTTGCAGAGTCGCTTGCAAATTTGTTGCGATGTCGTCGTACGCTACGCGCGCGCCAACTCTTTTGCAGGTATCAAACCAAGTCCGGCAAGACCTCAGCAAGACTGGCAGGTCCTTATACACTTTGCAAAGTCCGGCTAATTGCTTTTCTGCGTACACCAGGTCTTTTATATCACTTGCCCAGTTGCAGAATTTGGAAAAAGTGGTTTGAAACGAACTTGTTAGTTTGGCGTGTTGTTTCGACGTTGGTTCGTATGTCTTATCTACTCGGCTCATTACTTCTAGAATTAGATTGAATCCGTTTAGCTCGCATAATCTATATACCAGTCGACTGTATGCAGTAAAAGTGTGCCCGCTGTGCGGAGCGAAATGAGGCAAGGCAATCTCGAAGGCTTTCATAGCAGAGTTCGCCCCATCCTCATACAACTTGAGGCTTTCTTGCAACCGAGACCGCCCCCGCCAATATCTAGCTTGCAAGAAAGGATCCAACGGTGGTGTTTGCTTGATTTCCGTCTGCACGGAATCTAGCAGTAGCGTCGCATCCTTTAACAGACCTTGTTGCCGCCTCACCTCCGCAAGGTTCATTTTGAGGTTGAGCAGCGACTCGCAATTCGCCGAAGTAGCGGAAATGGTCGCAATAGCCTCTTCGTAGCCGGCAGCGGCCTCGGTGAACTTTTTCAACCATAAAGCCTTGCTTGCGTTGCGGCTAATCTCTCGCCATCGTCTCGTGGAAGCACCCGGACCTGCTTTTCCGGTATCAGACCATCCCAATGGTGCAGCCACCAGCAACAGCACAGAAGCTAATGACAAGACTCTGGATTGCCTCTTGCAGACGCAATTGAGCAATGAACCGAAGTAGATCAAAGGGACCCTTTGGATGCGCAGCGAGTTACAACTATCGACAACAGCGCCTATAATACTAAAGGATACTTCGAAGGTCTTCTCTATAAAGCGCAAGAGCACTCGCGTCTGGATTAAAGCGTCGCCGCCCCTCGGATAGCAAAGGGAAAATCAGTTGTCAAAGATTCTTATCCTTGATGATGAGGAATCACTAACTACCGCGGTCAAAGATATTCTAGAGGCTCAAGGTTTTCTAGTTGACGTGTCTTGGGAACCGGACCTTGCGCAGACCATGCTCAAAGTATCGAGCTACGACTTGCTCATTTTAGATTGGCACATGCCAGGAATGTCCGGCATTGATTT
>JAKFUT010000182.1 GCA_021732565.1 Candidatus Obscuribacterales bacterium | reverse complement strand
TGACTCCCAATTCTTTGCGACATCAATGGGAACGCTCGAGTCGCGATAAGAAAACGTGCAATACACGCTTAATCTTATCGCTGTCAACAAGTCTTGTCAAGGCGTGCTTTACTGATCGGTTCGCCCAAGGTTCACCCCGTTAGTTGGTTCGCCGAGTGATGATTGCATATCTACGACTATTTACTATCCCTGTAAGTCCGAGTCTCAGCGGCATTCCCATTGTGTTCCTGGCAAAAAGAAAGCTCAGATTTAACGAAATCTACTTCCATATGTAATCGCTGATTCTACGCTATCAAAGGGGTTCCGTTCCGGAATAGGGCTGTAGTCTGTTACGAACCCGGAATTTTTCGCGGATCCATTGGCGGCTTCATGTTCTCGGTAACGAATCCCAAGTGGTCACCGGCAGCGCCACCAAGGATACAACTGCGGAATCTATGTGAAAGATCAGTGCTTGTTTTGGACATAAGTAACCGAGTTCTCCCCCTGTCAGGCACGGCGCCTCAAGAAGAGGAAACAACTCGCGCTGCAGGTTAATCGGCTAAGAGGTAAGATGCGGCAAATTAGATCTTCGGTCCGCTTGTAAGCAATCCGCTTTCCCATTTATCTAACAATTTTCTCTGTGGACCTTTGAGATTCACCTTGGGCCGTATCTTCTGAACCATGCTCAATGCTTCGTCGACGGAAGATGCAAACCCGCGAACTTTCATAAGTGCCACAGCCACTATGGCGGAACGCCCATGTCCGTGGGCGCAGTGAATGTAAACGGGACCTTGCCAATTAGCCAATTCTTCCAGCACGATCAAGAATTCCCGATCTGCGGGTGCACAGCCGTCGAGAGTTGGCACACACAGGTAACGGCTGACAGATTTAACCGCGTCTATTGCCTCAAATTCAGCGGTGAGATCCACCACCATTGTCACCCCGTCCGGTAAATCTTGTGCTACGGGGCGGCGCCCGAGCCAGACTCCTGGTGCAATCTCATTGCAGCAGGGTTCCTTGCTTAAGAAGCGTCTCAAGTACCACGTCACTCGCGCAAAGAAAAGATAGGGTAGTAACAGTATTACATTCAACGGAGACATTGTTCCATCGAGCCGCTTGCCGAATACATTCGGCCCCATCCCGCTGTAACCGAGCCCGATTAGCGAAAGACTCACTCCACCCCAAATCAGCAGAGGGCCAGTAATAGGTCCCGATCCAGCACCAACCAGCAGGTATAGAAATCCGATTCCGAAATAGATTGCGAAGTTAGGCATTGCTTTCGTTCTCTGAAGAAGCTGCTTAGCGTATTCAATCGCTAGAGCAAGAAGTATGGTCTGGATTTGGTTTGAAAGCTTTCGACCGGGCTAGAGCAGTACACAGGCATAGCCTAATGGAAAAATTTGACCATCAGTTTGCAACCCCTCAGCGTTATATACCCGCTCGCTTGCTGCTGTTCACGCCGGGGAATGGTAGAGCTCTAGTTTCAAGAACGGAACTTTAGTGAGAATTACCTTCAGTCTTGTGATCGGAACGATTGCTCTCCTTCATTTCTCGGTTAAGAATGCTCAAAACCTCGTCGTAGGAATCTGTCAAGAAAAGTAGATTTAGGTCGCTTTGACTTATGGTGCCTTCTGCAATGAGCGAATCAAATAGAAAACTTCGAAAATTACTCCAGAAATCGTGCCCCATAGCAATCACAGGAAACTTCTCAATTTTCTTTGTTTGTATCAACGTTAACGTTTCGAAGATCTCATCAAGCGTGCCGACGCCGCCGGGCATTACAATGAACGCGCACGAATATTTTACTAAGAGCAATTTGCGCACAAAGAAATGATCAAATTCAACGAATTTATCGAGATATGAGTTGGGTTTTGTTTCGTGAGATACCAGGATATTACACCCGAGGCTGAGACCACCGGCCTCTTTTGCGCCACGGTTGGCTGCCTCCATAATACCCGGACCACCACCGGTCATCACCACGAATCCGGCTTGCGCCAGGCGCCTTCCCAGTTCGCGTGCCATTTCATAATAACGATGTCCTTCTTTAAAGCGTGCCGAACCAAATATGGTTACGCATGGCCCTTCAAAATCGAATGAGTCGAAACCTCGGAGGAGTTCAAGAAATATCCGTATCGCATTTTCCAAGTCCTCAGTACGATTGCGACGGCCGCGGAGAAAAATCCGTTCGACGTCTTTTGCACGCTCCAGCAGGGTTGTTGTGCGCGCAGCTATTGTTTCAGGGAGTTCCGGTAGTTCCGCCATGTCAAGCCTCTAGAGTGACCTGTCAATAATAGCGCCCGGGACTGCCGAGAAATAGATCTGTGCATGTGTGTGAACTGAAAGGTCAAGATGGTACTGAAGTTCCATCTTACAGTATGAGCGAAATACTAAAATCCAGATGCCAGTATATTTACTCGTGATCGGGCCGGGTCTTTGGACAGAGTGCCTGCGCTTTCGTCAATCGACCGGTGGTACCTCTACTTTGTGATTTGCAATTATGGTCTAAAGCGAGGTTCACCCGACCATCGGTTTTAGAACGACCTTGTCGTACATCGGCATCAGCAGATGTTTGTGCCCCGGCCTGGTGCGGGTTCGAGAATACAATAATTGCGCAGAAGAAAATAGAACGATACCCGGGAACGATAGAAACCTGCCCATAGCGGTCGCTCCACATGTTTCTGTCATGGCAGACGCGAAGAGGGGGCAAGGGAACCCGTGTAGCAAGCTAATATCGTAATAAAAGCACTGTCCATGTTTTCAACTTTTCACCCATGGGCGGGTGAGTACGATTCTAGTCACGTTCGGAGACGAAGCCAGCGACAGGATCTCAGCAGAACAGTGCAATGCGCACGAAGAATTATTCCGCGCAAGGCGCAACTGTCAGATTTATGTTCGTTCGGTTGGATCTAGTATCATATGACCGCGAGGTATCGAAAATGACACTACAAACTTTCAATTGCCCGGGTCTATGGATGATTCGTCTAACGTTCCTTTTTCTTCTTGTGACTCTGGCGAGTGTACCGGCTGTCCTGGCTGATGACTCTTCCGCTTCACCAGCGGCTTCTTCAACGACCACTGAGGTTCCTGTAACCCCAACGCCTCCGTCGGCTTCTTCAACTCCCGGTCAACCAATACAGGGCGGAGTCAAAATGGTTGAAGTCAGCCTTGAGAATCTGCGCGATCTGGGTCTCGATCTAAAACATGTGATGTCGGGAGCAAGCCACATATATGATGAAGTGAACATCGCACCGGTCTCATTGCAGACTGTTCCAGAAGTCATAGGACGAGGAATCGTTATAAATATACCGATTGGAACCACTCCCATAGGACCACCGGCGCCACCACGAAAGTCACGACTCGATCTGGCAATGCACGAAATCAGTCCTATCATCACGCTTCTTAAGACCGATGTCGATGCGTTTTTGTCCGGTCAGCAACGTCTGGATATTGACGAGAACACCCGCGCGGAAATACGACCGGTTTTTGAGAGTTGGGCGAAATCGGTGACGTCCATGGCTACGGTGCTAACGAGTCTTGACACGCTAACCGCCGGACCCAAATTCGACAATGGTGCAATATCGCAGGCTGCGCAACAATTGCAGGCCAACTGCAAGATACTGCAAAAGGATTTGAAAAAAATCTATAAAACCTTCCAGCGTGAGGGGAAGAAATCAAGAAAGTCATAAGAAGCACCCCTGGTCGTATTGTCAGACAATTCATGTGATCAACCGGGAATCCTTCAGAAGACGCCATATTTTCTCACGCACATGATGTCGTCCGCGGGCTGACTGCAATAGTTTGGCACAGCCGGGCATATCCGCATGGCTGCGGTTATCCATGACCACCGGCCTATGCGTTCCTCCCTTCCACCGAAAAGACCGGCAATGTATTGCCCGTATCACCCGCTTCGCATGGGCTGGTCTGGAGGAAATCCCGCTCTTGGCGGAAAGATTGGCTCCAACGCTGCCAGTGGAACTTCGTTCGACGTTCCGGGAGCATGAAATAGTCTGAGTGTCACTTGTGCTGCGCCTCGAACTGCTGAGTTATCATCTCGAATGAGTTTGTCAAGGGCAATACGCTGTGCATCTGGATTTTTTGCAATTTCAAGTCGCACTTCGATCGGTTCGTCATGAACAAGTCGATCCACCACGCTCAAAGGAGTGCTGGGATTACACGCCAGGGCCACTCGCACTTCCTCTGCCTGGTCGACAGACAAGAACTCAAGCACATTCAGGGGCGTGTGGCGGTTACCTGCAACTCTGCGGCGCACAGGTGCCCATTCGCAACAAGCTAGTAAAGATAGAGTCGAGGGATCGGTCAGCGGGCTGGCAGCCTTCACATAGGCCCAGAAAAGTTCGTTTTGTTCGATCGCCATGGAAGCCTTCCTCAAATTAGGGAGCCAGACCTGGATGCGATTTCGGGACACCGACGCTGCTTAAATCAGATACCTTTTCCTCAATGTTGGCAATTCGTTCTTCAAGATGAGAAAGTGTGTTTAATACCATGCTCAACAGCAGGAGAGTACAGAGAAAAAATGTGAACAGAAGTCCGGTGAGCCGTCCAGCTCTTTCTTTTAGAACAGTAACGGGGCTCCCGGTAGATTGCTTGACATTTAGTTGCTGTACCGTCATTTGTTTCTCTCCGCTGGCTCGAATGAGAACTTAATTTCTGAGGGCACGTTGCGGGTTATGTGCCGCGGCGAATTCTTTCTGCGAAGAACTGTCCATGATGACAGCTCAAACCTTCACTAGGTTCCCCTGTTCGCGCTAATGTACCGGCAGTATGGGCGGAGTCTGTGCCGATACCGTGCAAGGGGGTGGGAAGTTGGCGGAGCTTGCTTGAAGTTCTCATGCAGAGACGCCTCATCTCAATAGTGAAACCTGGTTGGAGATGGTAGGGAACAATTATCGATTCTGAGCTACCTCTACCTCAGGTGCAGGTAGAGCGGAGTTGGTTAAAGTGTGCACATGTTCCTCTCAAGATTCATCTTCTGTCAGTCGAAAAGCCAGCGATGCGCCCGAAGAAGAGCTGCCACAAAGCCTGCTAGATGAGCCAACGATTAGCCTGGCCAACGAAGCAAATTGGGGTTTACTGGTCGGCCGCATTCTGCTTGGTTCCATTTTCTTCTTCTGCGCTCTGGCAAAATTAGCAACGTTCAGCAATACTGCGGAGCTGATGCACACAGAGGGTATTGTCTACGCGGATTTTTATCTGTGTATGGCAATCATTTTGGAGATGCTGGGATCTCTGGCCCTCTTTACGGGAATCTGTTCGAGAACCGCTGCCATTGTGCTGTTCTTTTACCTTGTGCCTGTAACCTTTATGTTTCATGACTTCTGGTCTTTGCCCCTGGACGAGAATCATTTGCAGCTTTCGTGTTTTCTCAAGAATCTGGCGATAATGGGCGGCTTATTAACAGCAGCTGCTAGCGGACCGGGTCCCTTTTGCCTGAATCCGGGTCAAAGACATACAACCTCCGTGTATGACTCCACATCGCTGCGGGGTTAACAATAAGCGCTTGCGGGTATGTATTTGTGTCCCCGCGATAAATTAAGACATGAGTCCGAGTGGTGAAGTACCGGCTGATTTCACCGTAGTGATCACCGAATATCCAGAGGGTGACGACGGCGAATGCAAGATTGATAGTCTTCCGGAGCACTTTGCCGGAAAACTGTTTGTTGAAAAATATGAACTGATTTCAACACTCGGCCAGGGCGGCATGGGCACGGTCTATAAGGTTCGCCATGTTCTGCTCGACAAACTGGCAGCGCTGAAAGTGCTTCACAGTGAACACGCGATGGGTGACGGGGTCCTGCGCTTCCAGCAAGAAGCTAAGGTAGTCAGTTCACTCAAGCATCCGAACATTGTCGGAGTAATGGATTTCGGCATCGCTGCCGATGGACAGCCCTATATGGTCATGGATCTCCTGGAAGGGGTGCCGCTCAATACTCTTCTTAAGAGTGAATTGGTATCAGTCGAGCGTCTTGCAAAAATCTTCGGCCAGGTTTGTGACGCATTGTCTTATGCCCACGAGAAAGCGATTGTGCATCGAGACATAAAACCCGGAAACATTATGGTGCACACGCAAGATGGCGTGGACTACGTGACGGTGGTAGATTTCGGAATTGCTAAAATTCTCCCGCAGGAAGACAGCTCCAAGATGCACCTGACCAAAACCGGTGACGTGTTTGGAACGCCATTGTACATGAGCCCGGAACAATGCCTTGGTCATCCTGTCGATGCACGCGCCGATATCTACGCATTAGGCTGTGTCATGTACGAAGCCTTTGCTCGGCATCATCCGTTTGTTACCGGTAACGTCTTTGAGTTGGTAACGAAGCAGATTTCCGAAACTCCTCCTCCGTTTAACAAGCCGGGAATGAAAGCTAGCGAAAGGCGATTTGAGGCCATTGTATTAAAAGCGATGGCGAAGCGACCGGAAGATCGTTATCGCTTTGCAGTGGAGATGGCCAGCGAATTAAAAATGGTGGAAGCGAAGGAGAGTGGCTTTCTCTCTGAAATGAAAGTCAGGGTAAAAGTAACTCAGAGCAGAGTACGAGCAGGTTCAAAGCAGGCGGCTTGGTGGGCCGTTGGCGCACAGGTTCTCTCTGTACTGGCTATTGTAAATTCTGTGGCGCTGGCAACCATTCCGCACTATCTAAATAAAGAAGTTGTGCAGATGCAACGCTACTCGGAAGTTCTTTCCACTTTAATGGATTCTGTTTCTACAAGTGATGATGGACAAATGATGAGACCCACGCCGGATGTGCTTCTTCACAACATGCGGAATATTCGCAGCCTGGTTATTAGCGATCCGGATCAAAAACAAGCCTACCGGGATCTACTAAGGGCGTTACCTAAAGCGGAGAAATCGCTGACCAAGGCTGAGAGAGTTGTAATGGAAATGGCTATGCAATTTGATTTTGCAACAATCAAGCGGGAACTTGAGCCCATGATGCAGAAGGTGATCAGTCACTGGACGGATGTTGGATTAACATTTGCAAAATTGGAATCGATTTCGTATGCAAAGTGCAAGGCACACAAAGACGCGGTGCAGTGGTACCTCCAAACTTATTCGGTATGCAAATGGACAGGAGTTACTTTTTTATGCGCATTGTTCGCGCTTCTTAGTGTTCGTGTCCGGTCTGAGATACAGCGACGAAAATCGGCAAAGGGACTCCCCGTCAAATAGGAAAGGTATCTTACCCGTAAGAGCGATCTTGAACATCAACTTCAACTGATCATCTCGCTCGCCCGACGAGGCCATCTCCACTGACTCACGAATGACTTTTTCTTCCAGTTTCCACGTGAAATCTTTCCTTCAAATGTCGAAAACTTCTCGTCATATCGAAGGCGGGCCGGTCGTCGCTATGATTCCCTCCTGACCGTGCTGATCTTCGGCAAGAGGGATAGTAAACCAGAATACGCTTCCTTTTCCTTCTTCGCTATGGACGCCAATCTTACCGCCCTGCTTCTCGACAATATCTTTGGCTATATACAGTCCAAGTCCGCTGCTGTCTTTTCTCTTGTGTGGTTCTCCGGTGACCTGACCGAAGCGATCGAAAATCTGAACCACCTCCTCAGAGGGAATTCCGGTTCCGTGATCTTCCACCATGATCTTGGCATAGTTGTTTTCAATGAACAACTTGACAGTGACCGTGCCGCCTCGATGTGAATATTTGATGGCGTTTGAGAGCAAGTTGACTAGGACCTGTGTAGTTCGATCTTGATCTGCAATTACGACGGCGTCCTCTTCCGGAAGCGCAATCGTAATGTCGTACTGCCCGGCCAGAGCTGCGGCGGAGTCCACTGCATTCTCGATGACCGGTGCCATTGTAATCTGTTTTGCTTCCAAATCAAAATGACCTAGCTCAATTTTACCGGCATCAACAAGGTCATTTACCAGTGATATGAGCCTGCGATTAACCGATTCCATCTGTCTTACCGATGAAGTACCTTCTTCGGTTAATTCACCGAGCATATTTTGTTTGAGTAAATGAAGAAATGCTCGCATGGAAGTCAACGGCGTTCGGATTTCATGGCTCACGACTGCCACAAATTCTTCTCTGAGTTTTCTAATTCTCTCTCTCTCGCTTATATCGGCAAAGATCACTAATACTCGCGGGCCCTCTGGCGAGTCATAGATCTTCTGCAAGATTTCAGCTGGAAATGACTGATCGTCGCAGCGGCGCACGAGATCGTTTGATGCCACGGGATTCAAGCTGGAGGATGCAAGCTCCCGGGAAAAAAAACGATCGAATTCTTGCCCTTGCAAGAGGCTATTCTGTTCGACACCCAGAAGAAGCGCTGCAGTATTGTTGCCTCCCTCAATGGCGCCCGTGGGCAACACCAGTAGCAACCCCAGGGGCAGCGATTCTATAATGGTTCGCGTTTTAGATTCACTCAGTCTAAGATTTTCTGATTCAGCATTGAGAGCTGCAGTCATTTTGCGAAAAGCGGTATCTACCGCTGAGAATTCGTCTCTTCCCCTGAGCGGAGGCAGCAGAGCTTTGCCTTCGGCCGCAAGCTCGCTGTTAAGCACTAGAGCCGAGATCCGGCGCTCGATTACTTTGGCAAACCCGATGGTCAGTAAAATCGCTACGCTCATCACCACCACGAAAAGCAGAGCCATATAAACAAAGTCCACGGTATTGGCGAGCATCAGTTTCTCGGCGTGCTCACGACGAAAATCTTTGAACCTGCTTCTCATTTCCTCTAATAATCCATTGAGAACAGCCAGCTCCTGTTTCAAACGCCTTGTGGCGTTTGCCGTATCAACCTTTACATTCCCGGACTGCTGGCTGGCCCCACGCAGTTCGCCGCAAGCTTGATCGATGTCAATCGCCACATTGATCAGCTGCTCGTTCAGACCGATCATTCTCGGTGCCAGCGTGCGAAACTCAGCTGTCTTTTGCGTGAAATATCCTTTATTAATTTCAGAGGGAAAGACAGGACGCCCATCGCTGGCAGCCGCCTCGGCTAGCACAAGCAGCACGTCTTTCTCGTTAAGCCTGATGCATTCAACCTGCTCGACTACTTCCTTTGCACGTAACTGTTGGCGCAGTTCGAGCTTCGTTTCGCGCCAGAACATCCACATCACCAGAATGTAGAACAGCTGACAGAAAATCAGAAGTGCCACCAGTAATGCAAGACTTCCGCGAACGCTTAGACCGTATGCTTGGCGTCGGTCACCCACAACGGTGCTTCCTCACGATCATTGGTGGAGGTATCCACAATCTAACATAACATGTCTCAAAGCTTGCGACCATTAGTTACTGTTACCGAAGCATCCTCACATGTCCAGTTTGTAGCCGAGCCCATAAATAGTTTTTATCAGCGGCTCATCGCTGTCGCAATCTATTTTCTTTCGCAATCGTCCTATGCATGCGGTAACGGCTTCAGGAGAAGCATCTGATGATGAGGACCAGACTCTATCGAGTAACTGCTCTGCGCTGAATACCTGGCCCGGATGCCTGAGCAAAAATTCCAGCAATGCTACTTCTTTGGGTAGCATCTTGAGCACCGTTCCGTTTCTTGATACTGAAAGGGTTGCGGTATCAAGTTCGATATCACGTGCTTTAAGAGTATCTGCGGGAGTATGCCGGCCCGAACGTCGTAAGAGGGCATGAATTCGCAATACGAGTTCTTCCAAATCAAACGGCTTCGTCAAGTAATCGTCTGCTCCTGAATTGAAACCCTCAGTTTTGTCCGATAATTTATTCTTGCCTGTCAGCATTAATATTGGCGTCAGTCCACCCCGGGCGCGGAACTTCTTCAAAACCTCTGGACCATGCAGACCCGGCAGTTCCCAGTCAAGCACCACGGCGTCGAAAGCTGAGAACCTCAATATTTCCAGAGCATCAGTGCCATTATCGGCAGTGTCGACCAGAAACTTGAGAGACCGAAGATATTTCGCCGTCATCTCGCGCAATGGCTGGTCGTCTTCTACAAGCAGAATTTTGGACATCTTGAACCCGTGGTGCTTATTGTCCGCATCATACATCGTTACCATTTTGCCCGTCATCCGTGACTCCAAAACTTCTTGCCAAGTCTACGGTGACGAACAATTATGTGGCAAACACCGGTGACAACAAAGTTCCGTGAAGCTCACGACTGCGTGGCGGTGCTGTTGCCGGTTAACCTCTGCGCTGGTGACGGGTGATATACCCGGGATGATATCGTCATGTGCGAACCGAAATGCCGCTTGTGGAATGTTTTCTACGACCATACCGCTGATGTTTTTTTCGAAAAAGACACCAGCCCGTTATCTTCAAGTGGGCGGAGTCCATCCATCTGGAACTACTCGATGGCTGGACTCTTGATCCAGCGGTAAACATTCGTGCGGTTTGTCCCATAGATCGCATTGAAGTTTTCGGGCATTAAGCTATGGTAATGAAGTAGCTTTCGCTCATATTTGCCACTCTTACTATGACCCACCCACTGCTTCAAGCCGCTCTGGCTTTGCTACTCTGCCTTTGGGCGCCCTGTGCGACCGCGCAAAGTCTTGAAGTATCCAATGCGCCATTCAGCTCATGGAGCGTCGCCTCGGGCGATCCCAAGATCGTCCTTCTTCTGATTCATGGCTTCGGCCTCCACAGGGGAGCTTTCGACAGCTTCGCCAGGCGAATGCAAAAGGAACAAATTGCCAGCTACGCCGTGGATGTACGCGGCTTTGGCGACTGGAGAGATACAAGCGAAGACTCCCGGCAATTAAAATTCGATCAGTCTCTAATTGATATCGGCTCAGCTTTGCTGTGGATAAGAAAAATGCATCCACGAGTGCCGGTTGTGGTGTTGGGTGAATCTATGGGAGGAGCATTTGCCTTGCAGGCGGCGGCTTTATATCCGCAATTTGTTGACGGACTGATTGCGTCGGTTCCCTCCCGGGATTTTTTCGGGAAATCCAAGGCGCTGGCCAAGGTGTTAATGCAGTCATTTGCGCCGAATGAGCAGTACGATCTGGCACCACAATTGGTCGGGCGAGCCACCACCAATAAGGAGCTTCAGAAAGAATGGAAAGACGATAGCCGGGCGCACCTCAGTATCTCCCCGCGAGAACTGGTCAAGTTTGAATTGTTCATTAGGAAAACAGAAGAGCTCGCTCCTCAAATCAAGGATAAGCCAGTGTTGATGTTACACGGCACCAAAGATCGCCTGGCGAAGCAGAGTGGAAGCATCGAGCTATTCAACCACATCAATACTCCCGACAAGAATTTAGTAATGGTGGGCTCAGCAGAGCACCTGATTCTGGAGATGGGCCAGTTTGATGACAACACTTTTAACTTGGTGCTCGACTGGCTAAAGCAGCACTATGCCAAGACGAATCTATCTTCGCCGCTAGAAAAACAAGAGGCGGGAGCTACGGGGAAAGCTTTTCTATAATTAGGGTTTTCCAGAGTTCTGTTGCTTTTATAATTCAGTTTGGATGATGACAACAACCGCGTTATTGTCGTGGATGAGAGTCAGCAATGTACGGAACCTGAGATTTTAAATTTCCGTCTACCTGTACATACCATTGTTCAAGATTTCTTTCAGCAGCTTCGTTCTTGGGTAAACCCGCCATGCGCGAACTAGAAATACAAGCACTTGCTTTATTAGAAGCCAGGCAGCAGATCAAAGATCTAATTTGCGAGTTGGCCGAGGCCAAAGCCCGGCTCGCAACACAGGAAGCATTGCTCTGTGCACACCAAGCCCGTTATCCGTCCTCACAAGAAAACGCCGAAAACAATGAGTCTACTTCCAGGATTTCTAAAGAGCAACCCGAGGGGTCTAAGCGATCTGCGCCGGCATACCAAAATTTGCCACTAGCTGCTGAGCTAGAAGCCGCAAACAAAGAATTGGAAGCGTTTTGTTATTCTGTTTCACACGATCTGCGTGCACCTTTGCGTTCGATAAACGGGTTTTCAAAGGCGTTAATGGAAGATTTTGGAAACAATCTCGAACCGGAAGCGTTGCGCTATCTGAAGAATATCGAACGTAGCTCCGTTCAGATGGGCATGTTGATTGACGATTTGCTCCAATTCTCACGGATGAGCAGAATGCAGCGCTGTGACGCCGTGTGCGATATGGACGCCATGGTGCAATCTACTTGGTTGGAAATAGCTGAACAAGATAGTCAGCGAAAAATTGTTTTTAGTAAAATGCGTCTTCCCGGGATTACAGCTGATCGCTCAATGATGAGGCAGGTTTGGCTAAACTTGTTGTCCAACTCAGCGAAATTTTCCCGAAACTGTGTCGTGGCTCGCATTCATGTAGAAGCCGAGATCCTCAACGATGAAGTTGTTTTTTCCGTGGAGGATAATGGAGCAGGTTTCGACATGCGATATGCCGACAAACTTTTCGCTCCATTTCAGCGGTTGCATAAAGCCCGCGATTTTGAAGGAACCGGGGTTGGGCTGGCTCTTGTGCAACGAATTGTTCGCAAACACGGCGGTAGAATTTGGGCAGCATCGAAAGTCAACGAAGGCGCTACTTTTTTCTTCGCCTTACCACGAAATACCGGTAAGAAACCGACTGAAGAACCGGGTCTTTGACCTCACGGCCAAGGAGGGGCCAAGAAATTGAGTAGCAATGAATTAGAAATATTGATGGTAGACGATAGTCCGGAGGATGTGGAGCTGATGCTGCGCGCCCTTAGAAAACACAATTTTGCAAATCGTGTGCATGTGGCCGAAGATGGAGAGGAGGCACTCAAGTACTTGCTTTCGGTCTGTCAGGGTGCCGGCGACCCGCTGAAAGTAGTTTTTCTAGATCTAAAGCTTCCCAAAGTCAGTGGAATTGAAGTTCTCAGATCGATCAGGTCGAATCCGCTGACGAGACACTTGCCGGTTGTAATTGTGACATCGTCTCAAGAAGAGCCTGACCTGAAGGAATGCTACCGGCTTGGTGCCAATAGTTATGTCGTCAAGCCAGTTGAGTTCGATACTTTTTCGAAAGCAATCAGTGATCTCGGATTTTACTGGTTGATTTTGAACAAGCCTCCCCTGCAAGTGGAGGTAAAATAATAATGAATGGTGAACAATTTTCCAGTCCTCATCGCTATTTCGGCGAGACGTTCGCACCAGATACCTTACGCATTCTGGTTCTAGAAGACGAGCTCAGCGACTATGAGCTTATTGTCCGTCACTTGCGAGCTAGTAAGCTCAATTTTGAAGCTCTTTGTGTCGACTCTGAGTCGGATTTCGAGCATCAATTAATTGCTTTTGCACCAGATTTGGTGCTCTCCGACTTTGCTCTGCCAGACTATGATGGATTTCGCGCTCTCGAGACGCTCCATCGACAGTCTCCAGAAACACCTTTTATCCTGGTGACAGGAACGCTTAATGAAGCCAGGGCGTTCGAGGCCGTGAAGCGAGGAGCGACGGATTTTGTACTGAAAGGACGACTCGATCGATTGCCGGTCTCGGTGAATCGGGCCGTAAACGAAAGAGCTGAACGCAGCAAGCTTCAAAAGGCACAGGAGCAGGCACTACAATTCTTTCAAAAGCGGCAACAATCGGCGCTGGCTGATGCAAATGCGCGGCCGGTGCGTATATTGCTTTTGGAAGATGAGCCTTCCGACGTCGCATTGTTAGAGAGAGAGTTGACCGGGCAGGTGGCCTTTGTTCTAACCGTTGTCGACGATGAAGTCGGTTATTGCGAAGCGTTGAAGACGTTTGATCCAGACATTATTATTGCCGACTTTGCTTTACCTTCGTTCAACGGGTTGGCGGCACTTGAGATTCGTGATCAAGTGCGGTCGGAAACGCCATTTATTTTCTTGTCTGGAATTATTGGCGAACATTTGGCTATTGAGGCAGTGAAGTCCGGCGCCACCGATTATGTTCTTAAAGACAATTTGTATTGTCTGCCGGTAGCGGTGAGTCGAGCCATTCGAGAAACCAATGAACGCCGGTTGCGCGTTGAGGCTGAGAAGAATTTAGAATTCAACCAATTACTGCGAACCATCACCGATAACACCGTAGCGGCGCTGTTTTTATTGGATGCTAAAGGAAAAGTGATGTTCGCGAATCGTTCTGCGGAAAAGCTAACGAAGTATTCTTTCGGCGAACTTGAAGGAAGATCGTTTCATGAAATGATTCACTCGCGCAGACCCAATGGTGCAGAGTTGCAAGAAAGCGATTGCCCTTTACATCGGGTAGCTGATGTCCCTCACACGATTCGCACCTGGGATGACTTGTTCTTCAGGAAGGACGGCAAACCGTTTAACGCAATTTATAGCTGCACCCCTATTGTCGGCACGGTAGGAGGCGCGGGGTCCGTTGTGGAGTTAATAGACATCACTAGCGAAAGAGAAGCACAACTATTCTCTCAGTCACTCTTGGCGATAAATGACGAATTGCAACTGCTGGCTCAAGTGGTATCTCACGAGTTGCAAGAGCCCGTGGGCAAGATTCGTAGCTACCTCGGGCTGCTTTCGACACGCTATCGGGAGCGTCTTGGTAGAGATGCTGATGAATTCATAGACATTTGTGTTACTTCCGCTACCACAATTAGTCTCATGATTGATGATCTCTGGACCTATGCGCGAATCAACAAGCTTGATGTTCAGTTGAGCTATGTTGACACCTCTATAATCGCCGCTGCCACGATTGAAGAACTCAGAGGTAAAATTGAGGTGACTAGGGGCATTGTTAATTTTGGAAAACTGCCGGTGGTTTTCGGAAATGACAGACAGATTGCATATCTGTTGAGAAGCTTGATAGACAATGCTCTCAAGTTTCATGGAACGGAAGCGCCTGTAGTGCGAATCTCCGCTCGAGAAGATGGCGGACAGTGGGTATTCGCGGTGAAAGATAATGGAATTGGCATCGACAAAATTTATTCCAAGGATGTTTTCCGCCTGTTTCATCGGCTCAACGCGAAGCCTGGCGTCACGGGTACAGGGATGGGGCTGTCGATTTGCAAGAAAATTGTTGAGCGCGAACAAGGCAATATCTGGTTCGAATCCGAACCGGGGCGCGGTAGCACCTTCTATTTTTCGTTGCCGACAAAACCTCAATGTGCCATTAACGCGGCAGTTATTAGCCAACGAGAGTTTGACTGTACACTGCTACCGGGTAATGCTAACTCAGGGCTGGCCTTGTCTCAGCAACAAAAACATTCGGGAAGTGAAAAGTAATCTTGCCAAGTCAGAGGTTTGAGATTCAAAATCAACGATGTGTCGGCCGGCGAAATACCGATTTCCTACGAACAGTGAGTGACCGGGTGCCACCACGGGCTAACTTCGCCCGCTACGGCAGTGTATTTGTGATTTCCATAGTCCTAAGCGCTTGCGGTGCTGGAGGCGGGCCGACCGACGTTATCACTAAGTCGAGCGGAACACGCACAGCCATAGATAGTGCCGATGTTCCTGCTACTGCCAGTGTCTCGTCGACTTACAATCGAGGGGGGAAGGAACCCAACTTTGGCTACATAAGTAAAAAAGGGCTCTTCAAAATAAGTCCCCGGTTTTTCACCGCTAATAACTTCTCCGAGGACGCAGCTGCAGTTGTCACTCTCAACAGAGACGGTGAGAGGAACCTCTCCAAGGTCGCGCGATTATCGTTCATTAAAAGCGATGGTTCCCCCGCATTCAAACAAACCTTCGAAATACCATTGACTGTAGACCATGTGCTTCTCGATGAGGGAAGTCGAGCCTCATACGAGGATGAGGTAAGCAAAGACTGCTATTTTTCAGAAGGCTTGGCCCCGGTTCCCACTAAGAGTGGTGAGAAGTTTTTGTGGGGATTTATAGACCATACCGGTACTTGGAGTATTACGCCCCGCTTTCTTGCCGCCAATGCATTCCATGAGGGATTGGCTGCAGTTTGTCTAAGCAATAGGCAACAGGGATTTGTTAATCGAAATGGAAAAATTGTGATTAACATTGAAAGAGACAAATCGCAACCCGTCGATCGGTTGTCGAAAGGAGTGGGGTACCCCAACCGTGGGATTTTTGGATTAGACTGTGGCGAATTTTCCTGCAATTTAGCCGCAGTTTATCAAAAGTCTGGAGGGTGGGGGTATGTGGATAAGAACGGGCGATTTGTCATTCCCCCTCAATATCAAAGAGCGAAGCCCTTCTCTCCTGAGGGTGCCTGGGTGGTACGCACTCTTGTTACGCAGAAAAAGGCTGAAGTTAAAGGCGAAGTTGAGGCGAGCACATCTGGCCCGAACTCAGAAGCCTGGTGCTTGATAGACAGGCAGGGCAAATATTTACTGAACGGCCAGGAGTTTCGCGAGGTCGGAAAATTCAGTGAGGGATTAGCTAAGTATCAAATAGATAACCAGAATTGGGGATACATCGACAAATCTGGCAAGACTGTATTAAAACTTCCATGTAAGTTTGCCAGTTCCTTTCGCAACGGGCTTGCTTGCGTCGGTAGTACTGCTAATGAAGTAGGCTTTATTGATAAGACCGGCAAGTTCGTTATTACACCAAATTTCTTTGACGCTGGATCTTTTTCGGAAGAGCTGGCCGCTGTCGATGCCAGGTAATCAAACAGTAAGCTAACCGATATTCCCGGATATTAGCCAGGCGAGCCTTTTCACAATAGCGTGGCGCCCACTGGTGGAAATTGCTCGGGGCTTTGCACCCCGGCGCAAAGCCCAAGTTTTGGGCTTTGGTGGCACGCCTGCATACGCAAGGAAAACCAACCCCGATGTTTACTTTGCAACTGAAAATTCCAAAGGAACTAAATTCCCTCAGCTAGATTGGAGTCCTGAAACTGCATCCACGATGAAACCACCGGTTCTGGTGCAGGATGCTTCGTGTCGTAGACCACAATCACATTTGTCAGTGCGCGTCCGGGTGTCACCACTATTTTGCCATCGCGGGCGAGTGCCTTAGACGCACCGCCGTCAAGATTCATCGCTTCATAACAGCCAAGCTCCTTCATGAGTTTGGCTTCTTGCTCAAGAGATAATCCATTCATGAAAGTAATAATGTACAGTTTGTCTTTGGACTTCGGAAATCCTATTGCAGCGCGCGGACCAATCGACAAAACATGATCATCGGTGAATCCTTCAATATCTGGAGCGAGCCACACTTCGCCCTGCTTTACCAATCGCGGTCCGCAGGTAAGGGAAAACCAGTGTTCCTGCCAATTCGGTTGCCCTTCGGAGCGAGCTGTAATCATCACTGGTTCATTACCGCTTTTGAGACCAAGTGTGGTCCCATAGTTCTCCCACTGGCTGTATTTTAGAAATCGTCCCCGGGAAACCACGTTTCCCATGACTCTCTCTTCTTTGTCTTTGCTGAAGAAAGTGCCATTGACCACCACTGCTCCCGGGAAGTGTTTCACCAGAGAATCGAAGTTCTCGTGCCCGTAGGTGCGAGTCGGACTGTTCGCAGCCGGTGCCTGGTTCGGTAGACCGACTACCAGAAAGGTTTCCGGATCTTTCAAATTGATAATAGTCTGGTAAAACGGCACCCCGTTGATTTTCCCTTTTCCAAATTGAACTGGTTTGCCTTTGCCGCGAATGATTTTGAACGTTTTGGCAGGATGTGCCACGGTGGCCGCTACTGATGGTACAGGGGCGATAGCCACCGGTCCATCGGATGATTTAAGCGGGTCATCAGCTGAAGACTGCGAGCAGTCCGGCTGCTGTTCTGCCGGTGGTGACTCAGATGTGGATGGGTTCGCGGGAGGCGGTGAAGGATTTAGAAGCACAGGCGCCGGGTCGGGATTTCCGGTCGAAATTATTCCAGGGGGCAGTTTGCTTAACAGCTGAACTGCGGGATCTTCAAGCGATGAGCCAACCCAGTGCCAGACCATGTAGCTATTGGCTGGTATTGAGAAAAAGAAGATTAAAGCGCCCAAGTAGGCCAGGTCAAAAATCCAACTAAAGAATTCACCTCGCCCTTTGGCTTTTTCCTTTATCGGTTTTTTGACTTTTGTTGACATCGGTGTTTTGGAAGGGTTGCCAAGAAGAGGAGACAATTCATCATACCCATTGCCGGGTTAAGCAGCAAAGTTCATAAGGTCATCTTTATACCTGGTCGCAAGTCATGACAGCGGATTCCTCCTGGACCGACGGTAGGGTTATCTGGGGGGCTGGACTTTAATCTGCCTGACTTTGACAACTTTCGGAAAAGTCGTGTTGAGTTCGTCTAATGACTTTCTCTCTTGGCATTGTTATCATCGTCTGCCGAGGAAATTCAAGAATGGCGACACACGTACAGGATATTTTTACCGCGATAGCGGGGCTGATACTCATTATTTGGGTAATCTCGGATGTATTTCAATCAATTATCGTTCCGCATTATCGTCCTAGCCGCTTCAGGCTGTCGCATATTTTGACTTCAAGAATTCTCTGGATACCTTTGCGAACACTGGTTGCGCGTTATCCGAACAGTAGGCTAATACGCGACTCTCTGCCTATGTTTGCTCCCTTCGCAATGATGACATTGCTGGCATGTTGGCTCACAGTGATGATGCTCGGTTATTCTTTGATTCTCTGGGCGGAGCGAACTCATATTGCACCACATCTGAAGTGCATGGAAGACTCGATTTATTTCGCTGCCACATCTGTTCTCACTGTAGGTTTCGGGGATGTGGTGGCATGCACGTTCCTGTCGCGAGCCACCGTGGTTTGTGCGGCAGTGAGCGGTATTGTTTTGCTTGCTCTCACTGTATCATTCTTGTTTTCGACGCAATCTCACTTTCACGGACGAGAGGTTAATTCCCAAATTATTTCGGCACGTTCTCAACAGACTTGTGACGGGTTGTTGCTTTTCGAGAATTTGCGCAAGAAGGACGATGCATCGTCCATTCTGGAACTATGTGAAAGGTGGATGATCGACATTTACCAGAGTCACACTTCCTACCCGTTATTAATGTATTTTCGATCGAGAAGCTCACGAATATCTTGGTTGTCTCAAATGGGTGCGGTGCTGGATACAGCAGCGCTGATACTAGCAGTTGGACCCGATCAATACCGGGATATTGCGCATTCTATCTTTGATGCAGGCACCAGGGCGCTTGCAGTATTTGCTAATCGTCTTACTCTGAATCGTAGCGCAGGAGTGCAATCCGAGCATTACGTAACCATTTTTCGCGCACTCAAGGTTCCAGATGCAGTGTCTGCTGCAACCCGATTTGCTTCCTATCGTCAGGTGTACTTTGGTGATTTACAGGTGCTTTGCGAGTTCTTCGTCGTAGCACCGCCTGCTTTCAATGTAGCCAGTTTGAATCGGTTAGATGAACTCGTCAGTGGTGAAACATTAGCCATAACTGCCCAACACAAGCGTGTTTCCGCCCCGGGCAGTACGCAGGAATTCCTTCTCAAACGAGACGAACTCGTCAGGAAATAGGCGCTTGCAACTCATTAGCATTGCCCGTTGCATAAATCTGCGATGCCTCACTTTACGTATCATGTCTGCGCATTTCGTGTCGTACCGGCATGACTCGTATGTTCGACTCCACGCGCCGGTGAGAAAGTGAACTAGCAACTCGACAGGTTCTTAAAGAACAACATGGTGGTTACTACGACCCGTTTCCGGGAAATCAGTACTTGGGCGCTCCTTCCGCGTACGCTAAGAAATGATTTCCTCCACAATTTGTCCACAATTGGAATGAGATGAACACTCCAATAGTACAGATGGTATTGAAGAGGGGATTCTTTGACAGTTCTGTATCCCTCTGCCTTGACTTAATCTTCGGGAAGTATGGTGGCTCTACGGTGGACTGATTCGACCAAATCAGGATTATTCCCAACCCGGTGTGCTGTTCCACTTGATATACTCGATAAGGATGTAAGGGTGGTAGCACGGAGAATCTAATGAAGCGCAATTACCTCTTTGCCCTCCTGTCGTTCTGTTTATTATGGAACTGCGGTCTTTCTGCCAATGCAATCGCGGGCGACCTGGCTGAGGGTATTGAGAAATACAGAGGTGGCCATTATGCCGAAGCGCTCGCTTCTATCAACTGCGCTAAGTACGATGTTGGTCGGGCAGCTGAGGCTCATTATTACAAAGGCTGCTGCCTGGCAAAATTGAATCGGAATGGCGAGGCTGTTTCGGAGTTCAAGCTTGCCCGCCTTCTGGACAAATCTGGAAAAGTGGCGCCTCTGGCGGCTCAGGCACTGAAGGGTTATGGAGAGTCAACAGTTACAGATAGGGCCATTTCCGCTGCAGCTCCCTCCCCTGGCTCAGCAAAATCGTCAATTGAACCTCCAAACTTGAAAGATTGTGCTAAAAAAATAACAAGCCAGGCTGAGGAACGGATCAACAGAGCGTGGACGGATCAACGAAGCGTTACTTCCGGACGACAATCTCCAGGTCCAGGCTTTCCCCCATTTCCGTTTCCGGGTTTCCAGGCCCCCCCGCCGCCTGCCATTCCAGGCTTTGACCGAAATCGCTATAAGTTCTATCAATACCCGACTGCCGGGAGAAACAATCCCTACTATAATTCGCCGGAATATTCCTATCAGAGGCAGAGGGCCAAGGGAGTGGCCGACTCCGCTGAGGGATTGGTGTCACTGCTCACACGTCACGACGATGGCAAGGGCGTTTATCTGGTTCCTCAGGGAACGAATCTGTACGTTCGCAACTACGAATTCGGGTCGAGCATTGATCCTGTCATTTTGCCAATGAAAACGGACATGAAGATGTTGTCGGCCAAACGCTTCGCCCCGGGAAGCGCACCAGTCTCGATACCAGTTTCCGCTCAGGCACCGATCAATGCACCCGTCAGTGATGCTTCTATTGCTCCGTGTGCGCCTGCTCTTGACAATGCATCCGTTCCTCCATTTGCTGAACCGCCTTCCTCGCCCAGTGCCAATTCTACTGGACCGGCTGTTTCCTCTCGAGCCCCGTCGGTGGCTACAACAGAAGAAGACGATGAGGCGGATGTACAGGCAGCACCGCGCGTGGTGCCAGGTGCTGACACCAACTCTGCCCATGTAGTCGGAAATCGGTCAACTGAGAAGCACGCAGAGTCTACCGCCCATGCGCCCGTGTTGCCCGCGATTCCGTCATCCGTCTCCGGTGGCAGAACGGCGCCAGAGCACCAGGCAACCAACGGAACTCCTTAACATGCGAAAAACTCTAGTTGTTCTGATCGCTGTAGCCACGTTGTACACAGGGAGTTATTTGCTGTGTCTCACACAGGTGATCGCAGCGTCACCCACACAGAGTTTGCAACAGATACCGAAGCTCATTGCTGCAGGCCAATGCCAGAAAGCTGTCGCTGAATTAGATCGAATTATTGCTTCGCAGCCAGACAATGCACTGGCTCACTATTATCGGGGACAGGCGCTGGAGAGACTAGGCTCGCGTTCTGACGCTATTGCAGCTTATGAAACCGCATCGTTGCTTGAACCCGGCGCCAAGTTTACAAAAGACTGCCAGCTGAGAATGACCGCTCTGGCAAAGCCAGCAGCACAGCAGTACACGTCCTCATCGTCGGCGTTGCCTTCTACTAAGGGCGTTCTCAAAAAGGGCAAACAGGTTACGCCCTTTCAATTGCACAGTGAACAGAGCCGAATGATGACGGAAGTCTCTGATCGCGATAGGAAAGAATTGCAAGCGGAGGTTGGAAGATTGCAATCCCTCGCTTCCAACGGACCAATGCCTGCCGCCGTCAGCGGTAATTTCAATCCTGCGCCGCGGCCACCCGCCCCACCGGATAGGTCGGCAAAACCGCCTGAACAGCTAGCCCTAAATATACCGGCAGGCAATATTTCAGAGACCGAAAAAGAAAGGCTCACAAAATACGATGTCATTTTTATTGTGGACCATTCCGGGTCGATGGGGCAGAAGGATTGCCCGCAGGGCTCAAGTAGGTGGAGTTGGCTTGCAGCACAGGTCTTCAGTATCAACAGGGATGCCAGGGAGTGCTTTCCCCGTGGACTGAATGTTGTGATGTTCGATGATAATGCTGAGGAATTCACCAAGCTTAAACCCGAAGAATTTGTAAAACTTTTTACTACTTATGGTCCGGCCGGTGGCACGAATACTGGCCACGCATTTCGTTCTCAAATGCAAAACGTGCAAGCGAGGTTGCTGGAGCACAGACCAGTAATGGTGGTTGGTATCACCGATGGTTTGCCAAGCAACCCGCTGGAATTGCAGGAAGCTTTTCAGGAACTAAAGCAGATGGCATCTCACAGTAGCACTCCTCTTAAGGTAAGTCTCTTGCACATCGGCAGCAGCACCGAAGGTTTGCAAACGCTTTCCCAATTGGTGTTACTGGCAAAACAAGGAATTAGCACTGGCAAGAGTTTTGTGCAGGTGTATCCTTTCTCGGACCTGAACAAATTTGGTTTGGCACGTACGCTGATCAAAATTCTGAACGAGTAACCACCACTTTGTCGGACGCAGGCAATAATGGTGATTAGATTGTCCACGTATCCTTAGGTCGTTCCACTAAGAGATCGTTTGTGCTCCTGTTACTCTTTTGTTGTTGTCTAACGCCTGGAGAGAGTCCATTTTATGTTCGACTTTCTTGATTTTGGTAGTATAGCATTGCATTCATTCCTTCACCAATCGGAAATCTGGCGATTGGCTGTTCTCTATACCGTCAGCGAGGTACATTGTTAGTACCATGCGAGAGCCAGGTCGACCTTGAGAGAGATTCTCTGCATACTTAAGAAAGAGTTGTTGCATTGCTACCGAGATGCCGACATATGGGTCTTCGTGGTTTTGTTGCCCTTGCTTATCTTTCCTCTTGCGCTCATTGTCGGTGGCGAAATAGCTCTGCTATGTGCCGTACCTCCTACTATTACTATCGCTATTCAAACCGCAGACAATGAAGCGCTCAATGACTTATATAAGTCGCTTAAGGACTCGCCACACGTTGTTGTAAATAAGGTAGACGACCTGAGCCGAGTTGACGTTGAGAAGACTGATGCAGTGGTTTCGTTGAAGCTCTCGAAGGCTGAAAAGTCGCATAATATCCCCGGCTCAGGTTCGACTGGTGCTGCCTCATCAATCTCGAAAGAGATGGTTGAAGTACTTAGCCGTGACGGCCCGACCGAGATTCGAGTTTGCGCACTAATCGCCGGTGCAGTCTCAACGGCGAAGAGCGAAGATTTGGCTCGGATGAAAATTTCAGAAAAAAATCTTACTGCCTTCGACATTCATGAGAAGGATCTTCATGGAGCTGTAGCAAACTCAGCTGCAGACCCCAAGCTCCTCGCGTGCGCCGCAGTGTTAACGATAGCAGTTTATTATTTTCTGGGAAGCGCGATGATCTCACCGGCTCTTGTTCTGTGCGAAGAGATTGAAAAGGCAACCATTTGCACCACGCTACTGTCGGGTGTTGACAGAGGGAAGATCGTCGCGCTGAAGCTCCTAACGATCATGATTATTGGTACCTTCTCTGTTATTACCTATATGGCGGGCTCAGGAGTCCTGGTGGCGATATTGGCAGCGATAATTTATTCGGCGACAACGCATCTTCCGATATTACCGCAAGGGTTCTCGAACCCTTTGAACACCGTAATCTTTCTCCTGAACCTGTTTTTGCTCAGCGCGTTTATTGCAGGCACCAATTTATTGTGCGCCACTCTGGTCAGAACGGTGAAAGCCGCTCAGTCCATCCTACCGTTTCCTTTTCTCCTGGTGCTATTGATGAACGTGTTTGCGTTCGTTCCGGAGTTCGTGCTCGACGGGAAAACACTTTTTGTTCCATTTCTCAATTGATTCTTGCTTGCAAAAGCAATTTTTTTGGACAACGTCGATTACAGGTTGGCAATAACAGTGTTGCTGGAGACCTTTGTGCTCACGGCAATCCAATTGAAAGTTATTCAGTGGATCTTCGGAAGGGAAGAGTATATTTTCGGTACCGGCTTGCGTGGTAAACGGTTCTTCAGGTGAGGTCCCCTTTGTGATTGTCGAGGTTAAGGAATTAAGAAAGACATACTATGAGTCCACACGGGGCGAATTTGCCGCTGTGGATGGAGCCAGCTTCAGGTGTGCCGCAGGCGAAGTCTTTGGTCTGCTTGGTCCAAATGGCGCGGGCAAAACCACCGCGTTACGGATGTTGTCCACCATACTGAAGCCAAGCAGCGGTACTGCTACCATTGATGGACTCGATTTAGTAAGAGATGCAGCTCAGGTCAGACGCCGTCTTGGATTTCTATCAGCTGACACGCAATTGTATGAACGGTTAACACCGCGGGAAGTGATGGAATATTTTGGCACCATTAATGGTGTTGATGCGCTTGCGATCCGTCAGAACATCGAGCGTCTCGTAGAAATGTTAGACATGCGCGCGTTTGTGGATAAACGATGCGGAAAGCTTTCAACAGGAATGAAACAAAAGGCATCTATTGCACGCACTGTAGTACACAACCCGGATTTGATCATATTGGACGAACCAACCTCCGGTCTCGATGTGCTGGGTATGCATGCCATGCACGAGTTTGTTCAGGACTGCAAGCGACAGGGTAAGTGCGTGATATTCTCAACTCATACTATGACTGAGGCAGAGAAGCTGTGCGATGTTATTGCAGTGCTGCACGATGGAAAAATTATGGCGCTTGGAACGTTTTCAGAGCTGCAGGAACGCACAGGAAAGACTTCCATGGAGGATATCTTTCTCTCTGTGGTCAGGGGATCGTCGACATGATAGATCACCTGACGACTAGACGTATCAAGGCTCACCTGCTTAAGGAATTCAAAGACGTTTTTCGTGATTGGATCTGCATCGTGATGTTGGTAGCTGCCCCCGTCACTCTATATCCTGCGATTGTTGGAGCAGTTATGCTATTCGCCAAGGACGTGACCGGAGGCGGTGATCAACGTTCTCTCAAAATCGGCATTATTGGTGAGGCACCCGAATTGGTAGCTGCATTGAGCAAATATGATCGAGTCGAGGTTCAGCATCTTCGCGAGCTCACTCCGAACAGTGCAATTGAAAAGAATACGGTGGACCTGGTGCTGGTGATTCCCGCGCAGTTCGAACGAAATGCACAAGACCCGACTACTAAGCCGCCTGTGGTCGAGCTTTGTTTTGATAGCAGAACAAAAATGGCATTGAGCAATTCGCTGCGTCTTAACGCCATGCTAACGAGCTATCGGGACGAACTGAAGTCCGTTCGTCTGAAGAAGCTTCAACTTGATAAATTTTGGTGGAATAAGTTTGAGTTTCAATATCGTGAACGAAAGACTAATGTGCCGTCTCAGTTCGCTGGTGTGGTGCCATACGGGCTTATCATGATGACACTGATGTCTGCGTACTATGCTTCACTAAGTATCATAACAGGCGAGCGGGAGAAGAACACGTTGTCTGTGTTATTGACCGCCGGTGTCGACCGCTCCGAGATAATGCTATGCAAATTCATCGTTGTCGCCGCAGTAACCGTTATGTCGTTTTCCTCCAATTTGCTAAGTGTCGCTTTGCCTCTGGTATTTTTGGGATCGACGGCTATACTGTCGGTCCTTCCTGTAACGACTTTGATTTTGGTTGCAGTATTCATGATTCCATTGGTTGCTACCGTGTGTGCGATTTCGATGTGTGTTGCTGCCTATGCCAGAAATTATCAGCAAGGGGGCTACTACTTCCTGCCATTTTTTACGGTCATATCTCTTTTTATTGGAATCGGGTCGCTACCTAACATTTCCATTGAATCGATTCTCGCTTTCATTCCTCTGATTAATCTATCACTATGCATTCAAGATGCAGTCACAGGAAACTTCAAATGGCCGTGGATGCTCACCGCCTGGCTTTCATCAATAATATCGGCCGCAGCTATGGTGCATTTTACTTCCAAACTGCTTGAGCGTGAGGACATTCTATTCGGTATTAATGAGTCTCCTCAACAACGAAGGCTTCAGGGGAGCCCCTATGCGATTGGTTGTCTACTTGCTCTTGTGATACTGGCAATGGTGTATGTTGGTTTGCCTGCATATCTGCTCGAGCCAGTTTACGGCGGCATTATTGGCACGCAGATTGTGGTTATAGCCATTCCGGCATTGATCTTTGTCCGCTGGCTGCGGTTGGACTGGCGTTCCACATTTGCTCTGAACTGGCCGGGGACCCGCTTTATCTTGGCGGTGCTTTGTCTGCTTCCGCTGGAGATCTACGTTTTGAATTTGGTTAGCAGCGTCCTGGTAAGTCTTTTCCCGGGAGGTGAAACATATATGCAGACCCTTGAAAAACTACTGATAGAGAAAGACCGACCGGTCTGGCTTGTGTTGCTTGCCGTGGGCCTCATGCCTGCTCTTTGCGAGGAACTTCTCTTTCGCGGTGCTGTGCTGGGCGCTTTGAACGAAAATCCCACTTTGTCCACATTGAGGAAATGTAGCATTGTAGGGCTGGCATTCGGTTTCATTCACCTGAGCATTTTGCGATTCGTCCCTACCACTTTGATGGGAATTATGCTCACATGGCTGCGGTTAAGATCGCGTTCAATAGTTCCAGCAATGTTGCTCCATTTTCTCAACAATAGCACAGCTGTTCTTTGCGCGGTAAATCATTGGGATGTACTCAATTGGGGATGGTTTGGAGCCGCATGCGTGGGGCTAATTGGTTTCCTTCTTCTCTACAAGAAACTCTGAAGAGTTGGGGAGTTATCCGTGAGGCATAGCGGCGGTCTGCTTTCGATCGGGCCAAACGAATCTCAAATTGATCAGCACAAAAGTGAATTGCGCAATCCAATATGTGTAGATCGCGTACTCGGAAGTGTCACGATTTAAGTAAAGGCAACCAATGCATCCAATCACTGAGGTTAAGAAAACGAGTGGTGAAATCAAACAGAGAAGTCCGCGTTACCAAGTCGGTCATGCATCATCATTAGCGTTTCAAGCGGTGAGCGATTGCTCGTGAGAGGTGGCTCGGTTGAAAGACCAGTCTGTTGCTGTCCTCGGGCTGACAACAAAACATTCTGCGCTATGTTGCCGGGTGCCCTCCATGGTTTGTATCCATTTCGAATCGGAATAAATATTGTGATATTGTGGATGATGGCGAAGCTGCTACCAGAATGGTCCATGTGATGCGGTAGCATCTCGTTGGGGTGAACTAATGAATCAACATAAGAAGATATCCGGCCCGGGAACTCTCTGCAGGCGGTGCATTTTATGATGGAACCGCCTGTACCACCCTCACCCACGCTCACAGAAGCAGACCTGCCTTCACTGGTAAAGCAACTGGAAGACAAATCACGACACGAAAGACTGAAGGCGTTAGAAAGATTGTCGGTATCGACAATTTCTTCTGGCGCACTATCGATTGCGGACTTGGTGCTCGATCTGTTTGAACAGGACACTAATCCCGATGTTCGCATAAAAGCAGGCGAAGTTTTACATTACAAGTTACCACCCACGCCACAAGCAGCCAAGGCGTTGTTTGCGGCTCTGCATGAAGCAAACGACGTTATCCGTCATAGTGTAACGTTCTTGTTGCCCATGGATACAAGACCCTATGTACCTGAATTGGTTGCTGCAATGAAGAGTGCTGATCCCATTGTGCGCAAGTACGTAATTGGAATGTGTCATCTTCCGAATGATTCAGTGATCACGCAAGCGCTGGCGCTAGCTTTGTCAGACTCTGATGGGCAAGTTCGTGCCCGCGCTGCTAAGGCCCTCGGTAGGTTTGAAAAACATCTCCCGAATGATGCAGCGATCATGCAAGCTCTGGTGTTAGCTTTGTCAGACTCTGATAGGGAAGTTCGCGCCTATGCTGCTCAGTCCCTCAGTAGGTTTGACAGAGCTAATTTAGCGGAGTCGTCTTTGATTTCTGCATTGCGGGATCCAGACCGTTCGGTAGCTTTCGCTGCCGCAAAAGCGCTGAGGAGCATGGGTGATGGTTACACAGAGGCAAACAGAGTTTTTGATGAACACGTTCAAGCCGCTCTAAGTGATGCTGACAGAAACGTGCGGTTTCAAGCTTTAATTGAGCTGACGCACTCCCCATTCGTAGATGTGAAGTACAGCAAGCGGGTTCGTGAGCTGCTAAATACTGATCTTGGCCAGACGGCAGTCCAGGTTATCGCAAAAATTCGACCGGCGGCCGATGAAATACCGCACCTGAAGCGTGTGCTGCTCTCCAAATGGTGCGTGGTAGAAATTGCCCGAGCGCTTGCGGCGTTGGGATCGAATGACCCGGAAATCTTCGATTGGTTAACGCGACAGCTTTTGGAGAGCTATCCATATAATCATAACCAGGCACTTGCGTATGCCAAGGCACTTGCGTGTTTCGGAAAAGAAGGTGTTCCATACCTGATCAAAGCGTTGGCAGGGGACGACGAATTCTTCCCGGGTGCAGCGGTCAGCGAGCTGAGCAGTCTCGGCAACGATGCCATCGCGGCAATTCCTGACTTGTTGCGGATCGTCTCTGATGGTGGCGCACAGCCATTCTTGGCCTTGGGTGGGTGTTGCGGTGGGTCTGATCTGCACGGACGATCCGCGGTTCTTGATGCCCTCGCACAAATTGCTCCGGATGATGAGCGTGTTCTCGATTGTCTTGGAGCACTTGCGGCAGACAATCATGATGCCAGGAAAGATGCTGCTATTGCTGCCCTCAAGACAATTGGCAAGTGCCCTGAAACAGCCGGTTAGACTTAGGGTCCGCGTGGAACGGAACGGAAAGTTGTCCACCGGTCGTGGGTGGGGCTAATTGCTTCCTACAAGAAGCTCCGAAGAGTTCGGACCTTATCCCTGAGGCCTTAGCGATGCGCTTTTGCTTTCGATCGAACCAAAGGAATCTCACATTGATGAGCACGAAAGCAAATTGAGCAATCTAATATAAATCCATACCAGTGCTGTTCAGCGAGGGTTCCGTCGCCTTCTTGGCGCAGTCGCAGCACGAATAGTTAGTCCACTCTCATGGTATGTTACATACGTCAGACTTCCATGTCGAAGGGCCTGTTAATGCCGGGAGCGGGTCAGATGAATAAAGCAGGCGGAGCTGTTCATCGTGCGGCTAAATTCAACAAATTCGGGTTGTTGAAGAAGCTGCTGGAGGCAGACCCGCAATTGGTTCATGTGGAAGGATTCCGTGGGCAAACTCCGCTTCATTACGCGGCCCGGGGTGGAGCCAGCGAGTGCGTGCAGGTCTTGATCGATTTTGGAGCGAATGTCAATGCTCCAATTCATATTACTCAGATGACACCTCTTCACGACGCTGCAAACGGTAAGGTTGCGCAGCAACTGATCGAAGGTGGAGCTGTGGTCAATTCAAAATCCAGCCGGGGACGAATTCCCCTCGATAGCGCCTGCCAGCGTGGACTCGACGACGTTGCGCGGGTACTAATCCATTATGGAGCCGACATACATTATTTGAGTGAGAATCGGTTGACTACAATGTTGCAGTGGGCAATGTCTGAACCTATGACAAAGTCCGATCAGTCCACTGAACTTTACCGGACTCTCATGGGTCGTGCTGAACTTACGGTAGAAGTGCTTCTGGCTGGTGGCAGCGATCCAAATCAAGCCAATGATATTGGGCAAACTTCGATGCATTTTGCTGCGCGAAGATCGTGAAGGCTCTACTTGATCATGGTGGCGATCCTAATATTCGTACTCGCTATAAGGAATCTGCATTCGTCTCCGCACATCCGGATATTTTGTGGTTAATCGAGCCCCTTCGCCAAATTGTTTCTAAGGAACCTAAACCCGACAGAACTCCAAAGCAATTGATCCGTCGGCTACTCAGGTCAGGTATGGCGAAGAAGAATGACTTGCTTCCGTGCACAGCGAACGAAATTGCGGCATTGGAGAAGCGACACGGAGTGTATCTGCCTACCGCCTACAAGATATTCTTGCAAGCGATGGGAAAGGGCGCAGGAGACTTCCTCGTCAATGATCACTGGTATGCGTTCTACGACCATCTGATGGAGAGTGGATTTGGCACGACACTCGCCCCTGAAGACTTGGAAGAACTAGAATTTGAGTTACCGGCAAACTCCTTTGTGTTTGCCACTCGAATGGGGGAGGTTTATCTCTACTTTGTTATTGATCGGGAGAATGACGATCCGCCCGTCTTTGGCTGGAACAGTAATGAACACAAGAAGATGTTTGATTCGTTCTGGAGTTTTTTCGAAGCGATGATTGACGATTTTGAGGCATTATCCTGAGCATGACTTTTGCCTGATTACTAGCGGCTTAGGGATGTATACAGCCGACCGGTCAGCCGACGCATTGATGGTGCAAAACAACTCTGAATGGGTGTCTCATCGAAGTGAGGTCACAGCATCGTATAGCCCGAGCAGATGCCGCGCTTCCTTGGGATTGGCTATTTCACGCCCGGCACTTTTCGCGCATTTTGCCAGACACTGCACCAGCTCCCCGTTTGAGCGGGCTCGTTCACCGTTCGGTAAATAGAATGTATCTTCAAGACCGGTTCGCAGGTTACCACCGAGATTAGCCGCACACTGATGAATCTTCCATACTTCTTCTCTGCCGATAGCCGTTACCTGCCATTGCGAATCCGACGGGAGATCTTCCACCAGCAACGCGAGCAGCTTTGTTGAAAGAGCCATGCCGGAAGCCACACCCATGACAAAATTGTAGTGGGCTGTGCCGGAGAACATTCCCACCTTACGATAAAGTTCAACGGAACGTACGATTCCCGTATCGAAACATTCGAATTCCGGTGTGGTGTTTGTGCTGTGCATTGCCTTCAAGAATGCATCGACCTTTTCCACCGGGTTGTCGAAAACCATGGGAGGCCAGGCCCATGTGCCGTTGTCTTTTGCTTTTAAATAGTTGAGGGTGCCAGCGTTGCAGGCTGCAGTCTCGGGTCTGATTTTTCTCATGCAGGCAATCGGCCCGTCAATGTCGGAGCCAATTACTCCCGTTGATTGGTTAATAATGACGCTCGGACACGCCTGGCGCACGGCTGAAATAATCTCGAACGCGATCTGCGCATCCCATGTGGGCAAATGCTGTTTGCCAGGCTCTTGCTGGCGAAAATGAATGTGCATTACTGTTGCACCGGCATCATAGGCCTCTTTTGCTGAGCGTGCCATTTGTTCCGGTGTCACCGGTACATTGAACTGCCGGGGATCCGTGAGCACACCCGTAAGGGCACATGTTAGAACCGCTTTGTTAGACATGTTTAGACTCAAATCCTTGTTGTGTTAGGGGGCTCGAAAGTAACCGTAGAACAGATGGTGCAGCTCTATTGATCGTTTGAAGTTCAATTTTTATAAGCGTAACGTCACCATGTGATACTGATATTGATTTCTTGATGAAGGGGCTGTGTTCTTGTTCTACGGTGACAGTGATGCCTGATAACGGGCCAGCTTATTGATTGTTTCGGTAAATGGATGCCGCACGCTGGTTGGCATAAATCGGTAGTTACGATACCGCCACGCTTTCCTTTGAGCCTGGCACTGCATCCAGTGTTACGGGGTCGAGTTGCACCAGAAGCTGACCGCATTTTACTTGTTGACCGAGGGTTACGCCGACCTTTGTGACGACGCCAGCAATTGGAGCTGCAACCGTCTGTATCAGTTTCATCGCCTCAACTGAGCAAACCACATCCCCTTTGTTGAGAAACTGTCCCTCGGTAACTTCAATACTTGTAAGCAATCCGTTGGAGGGCGAAACCACGGTGCCGTCACAACCGATTTCAACTTTGGAGGGTGGATCGAATAGAGTGTCTGTAACTACTGCAGTAGCTTCATCGCACGATATGAAGATGGTGTTTCCTGATCGAGCAAAATAGGCGCTGCGGCGGAGATCTCCGGTTTGGAATACGGCAAAGTTCTCGTGTACCTCCAGCACTCGAATGGTTCGTTTCACGTCTTTAATTCGCATTCGCCACGTTGAAACCTCGGTGCAGGCAACTTCCACTGATTCGGAAACACCACCGTTAACCGACAATCGCAGAAACGATCTCATATCTGCATTGCTGGACCAGCCGGCCAAATCGGGATCATTCGATTGCTGAAGTTGCAGCATCAGTGCTCCGGCCATCAATATAAGCTCAGTTTCCACGGCAGATTGGTTGGCATGTCTCGGCCACGTGCGTTCGATGAAGCCGGTGTCGGTTTTGCCCTGCGCAAATTCATCTTCATCAATACAACTAACTAGAAACTCCCGATTTGTCTTTATGCCCAGAATCGCTGTATCGCACAGAGCCCTGCGAAGTAACCGGCAGGCAGACTGGCGATCAGGTGCATAAGCGATTATCTTGGCCAGCATCGCGTCATAATAAGGCGATACCGAGTCGATTTGGTGCAGCCCGTGATCGGTACGGGCAAAATCCGTTGACGAGGGTTTCCAAAACAGTATGTCTCCGACCTGCGGGCCAAAGCCGTTGTCAGGATCTTCGGCATAGAGCCTGGCTTCGATGGCATGACCCTTAAATCGCACCTGCTCTTGAGTGAGAGGAAGATTATGACCTGCGGCCACCATCAACTGCCACTGAACAAGGTCGATCCCCGTGATCATCTCTGTGACCGGGTGCTCAACTTGCAGACGAGTGTTCATTTCCAGAAAGTAAAAGTCTCCCTCTGCGTCGAGCAGAAACTCCACAGTTCCGACGCCGGAGTAGCTGATACTGCGGGCTGCAAGCACAGCAGCTTCGCCCATTCTCTCCCTTAGAGAATCGTCGACAGCAGGGCTCGGACTCTCTTCAAACACCTTCTGGTGACGGCGTTGTATGGAGCAGTCGCGCTCGCCCAGGTGTATTAAGTTTCCATTGTTATCGCCAATCACCTGAATCTCTACATGGCGGGCACCGAAGAACGCACGTTCCAGGAGAACTTCGTTGCTGCCGAATGCGCGATCGCTTTCATTCTTCGCAAGCTCTATTAGATGACTTAGCTCATCGGCACTGTATGCAATGCGTAAGCCGCGACCGCCACCGCCGGCTGAGGCTTTAATCATCAACGGAAATCCAATTTCCAGACCTTTATTGAACAAGTAGTCAGTTGATTGTTCAGCTCCGTGATAACCCGGTATGCAGGGAACGCCGGCTGATTCCATCAGCTCCTTCGAGCGAGATTTATTTCCCATGAGGTGAATAGCTCTGGCAGAAGGACCAATAAATGTGATACCGGCCCCGGCACATGCTCGCGCGAACTCGGCATTCTCAGAGAGAAAACCATATCCCGGGTGAACGGCATCAGCACCGCTGATTACGCAAGCATTAAGAATCTTTTGAATAGACAGGTACGAGTCTCCCGGGCTGCGTCCACCGATGGCCACGGCTTTGTCAGCAAGTTTGACATGAAGCGCATCTCTGTCTGCGTCGGAATAAATCGCGACGGTGGTGTAGCCGAGCTTGCGCGCCGTTCCTATTACTCTGACGGCGATTTCACCACGGTTGGCTATCAAAATGGTATTGAAATTCTTGATTTCGGGCGATGTTGAGGAGTCACTCATATTCTTATTGCACCCATTGTGGTTTACGTTTTTCAGCGAAGGCTGCAATTCCTTCTGCGGCTTCCCCACCGAGCAATGCTCGGGCGAAGATATTTCCCAGTTGTTCCGGATCTGCCGGCTCCAGCCCTTCCGGTGCCATGACCAGCTGTTTCGACACGGAAAGCGCGCCCGGTGCACAACCGAGAACACGTTGGCTGATTTCCGCAATCAGTTCGTCTAACACAGCGCTGTTCGGGACAATGTTGTGAACCAGACCGATTTGTTGCGCCTTGCGGGCATCGATTGAGCCGCCGCACACTGCCAGTAACTTGGCATATGAGCGACCGACCCGTTTCACCACATATGGTGCTATCTGGGCCGGCACCAATCCCAGGCTGGTCTCAGGCAGACCGAATCTGGCATCTTCTGTAGCAATTACAACGTCTGCCACACAAGAAAGCCCGAATCCGCCTCCCATTACGACACCTTCACATGCGGCAATAACGGCTATTTTACTTTGATAAACGGTCTGAAGCATTCGTCCGGCGCTTGCACTGTAAGCAACCACTTCCTCCAGATCTTGCTTTTCCAAAAGCGCAGACATGTCTTTTACATCTCCACCGGCACAAAAATTACCGCCGGCGCCCCGAATAACGATTACCCGAACCTCTCTTCCATCAAGCTCAAGGAAGACCTTCGTAATCTCGTCAACCATCACCGCGTTGAGCGCATTTCGCAAATGAGGCCGATTAAGGGTCAGCGTCAAGACCCCGTGGTGCATCGTGGTCAGTATGGAAGTCCACGCTGTTTTTGTAGACATAATTTCACCTAGAGTCTGGCTACACCGAATGTGCTGGAATTCAATTCTCTGGTTGCACAGACAACCTTCAACGCCATCGCCAGTACCTTGCGCGTGTCTCGGGGATCAATAATTCCGTCGTCCCAAATTCTGGCGGAGGCAAATAGAGCTGACGATTCGTTTTCGATTTGACTGACAATGTGCTTGCTCGTCGCTTGCATACGGCTTTCTTCCACCGGTTTGCCCAGTGATCTCAATTTCTCTTCGGTAATAATTCGCATTACCATGGCGGCCTGTTCACCACCCATCACGGCAAGTTTGCTGTTGGGCCAGGAAAAGACAAACCTGGCGCCGAAAGCGCGACCACACATACCGTAATTGCCCGCGCCGAAACTGGCACCTATCTGCAAGGTAAGCTTTGGTACAGTGGCATTTGCCACAGCCTGAATCATTTTCGATCCGTGCTTCACTATGCCCGCTCGTTCCGCCTCAGTGCCGACAATGAACCCTGTAGTATTCTGAAGAAAAATGAGTGGAGTTTGCGATTGCGAGCAGAGTTGGATAAACTGACCCACCTTTGCCGCACCATTGGCGTCAATCGGACCGTTGTTTGCAATGATTCCGCATGGAGTGCCGGCAATTGCTGCGTGTCCGCATAGTGTGTCGGCTCCCCAAGTTGATTTGAAATCAAGAAAATCGGAGTCGTCCACTAGTCGCGCTATAACCTCGCGGGCATCATAGGGCATCCGATAATCGACCGGCACCACCCCGCAAAGTTCTTCAGCAGAATATCTAGGTTGTTTGTAGGCAAAGTCTCTCTCAATTTGTGGCAAGGTTGATTTATTCCAGCCTAGTTTGCCAACAATATCGCGCGCAATGCGGATTGCATCACTATCATCCGCAGCAAGATATTCAGCCACGCCGGAAACGGTCGTGTGCATCACTGCCCCGCCCAGTGACTCATCATCTGCAATTTCGCCGGTAGCGGCCTTGAGCAGGGGCGGACCAGCAAGAAAAATCTTGCCGCGATCTTTAACGATCACTACGTAATCGGACAGCCCCGGTATATAGGCACCACCGGCGGTGGAGGAACCATGACACACAGTGATTTGAGGAATTCCGGTGGCTGACATTACAGCCATGTTACGAAAAACTTTTCCACCCTCAAGAAAGACTTCCGCCTGATAGGCAAGATTTGCGCCACCCGATTCAACCAGATTGACGTATGGAAGCTTGTTCTCTAACGCAATTTCTTGTGATCTCAGAGTCTTTGCCAGCCCCTTAGGTGGAATGCTGCCACCTTTTATTGCCGAATCAGATACGCTAAAGACACTGAGAATGCCAGATACATAGCCAATTCCAGTTATAACGCATCCACCCAGGACTTGATCTTTGCCATTGTCGTCGTGCAAGCCCAGCCCAGCCAAAGTGGAGAACTCGATAAAAGGCGCGCCGCGGTCCAGCAACATCGCCATTCGCGCGCGAGGAAGCAGTTGACCGCGTTTTTCAAACCTATCGCGCTTGCTATTGGATAAATCTCGTACTGTTCGCTCAAGCGAACGGAATTCCTCGACCAGCGCCAGCATGCCGGCTCGATTCCGGGCGAACACATTCGAACTAGTATCTACGCGAGAGTCAATGACGGGCATCGGCAAACCCTCAAAAGGGGCTGAAACAGCCTAATTGTCCCACTCCTCAGTGTCTGTCACAACCGGTGACGCGGGCAAACTCGATTACACCTTACTAAGAAGAGCGTGATCACAGGCTTGCCAAGGTCACTGAGTCGGCATGAAGGGTTAGACTTAAAGGCTGTCGCGAGCGATCTTGAGCGAAAACGAGCAGCAAGGCTCAAGAAGCGATTAAAAACAATTGCGGAGCACAATCCGCATGTCGCCCTTCGAAATCGGGGCGATATTGGTTCCGGTTCGGTTTGCCATGAATGAGGAATGCGATGTCTAGCACAACTGCGATGAAAGAAGTAGCTCCGCACGGAGAATTCCTGACGGAAGAGCACAGAGCAATTCAAGAGATGGTTCGTCAATTCGCCACTGAAGAAGTTGCGCCGAAGGCGAAGGAAGTTGATCGTGACCATCGCTTTCCTGAAGAGACTTTCAAGAAGATGGGTCAGCTTGATCTTCTGGGTATTCCCGTTCCCGTGGAGTATGGTGGAGCGGGGAGCGACTATCGCAGCTATGCCGTAGCACTGGAAGAGATTGGCAGAGCGTGCGGATCTACTGGTCTCAGCTACATGGCGCACCTTTCACTAGGAACTATGCCAATTTATCTCTTCGGGTCGGAGGAGCAGCGAAAGAAGTATCTTCCGAAACTCTCAAGCGGTGAGTATCTAGGGTGTTGGGCGCTGACTGAACCGGGCACAGGATCGGACGCTGCGGCACAGAAAACTGTCGCCGTAAGAGACGGAGACCACTGGGTTTTGAATGGTTCGAAGCAGTTTATCACTAATGCTTCTGTAGCCGGTACATCCGTAATCATGGCTATGACAGATAAGAGCAAAGGACAGAAAGGAATTTCGTCGTTTGTTGTGGAGCGTGGTACACCTGGCATGTATGTCAGCAAGATCGAGAAAAAACTCGGTACTCGTGGCTCGCCGACTTGCAGCATAATGCTGGAAGACTGCCGAATTCCGGCTGAAAACATTCTCGGGCAAGAGAACGAAGGCTACAAGCAAGCATTGATGACTTTGGAAGGCGGACGCATTGCCGGGAGTGCCCTGATTCTCGGAATCGCGCAGGCGGCATTCGATGCGGCGTTGAGTTATGCCAAACAAAGAGAAGCATTCGGTCAACAAATTGGAAAGTTCCAATTCATTCAGGGTTATCTTGCTGATATGTCAACTCAGTTGGCCGCGGCGCGTCTGATGGTCTATCACACCGCCTGGTTGAAGGATCACGGCCAGCGAGTGACACTGGAGGGATCTCAAACAAAGCTGTTCACGTCGGAGATTGCTACGAAGGTCTGTAATCTTGGCGTACAGATTCACGGCGGATATGGATACACCGAAGACTTTCCGGCAGAACGGTTCTTGCGTGATGTAAAACTGGGCGAAATTGGCGAAGGTACATCCGAAATACAGAAACTAGTTATCGCTCGTGAACTGGGACTTTAGAAAACGGTCGCGAATCGTTTTGCGAAATACCTCGCAGTAGATTCCTGACCGACTTAAAACACTGGCTCATTTCGATCTAAAACACTACGACAATTTTCGGGTCATGACTCATAATCAGAGTGGTGGAGCCATGTGCCCAGGATGATTACCGATCATCTCAAGAATGGGGGTGGACAGCTGGTATAAACCTGCCATCTGTCCCACCGACAACTGGACAGGTACTTATGAGCCTACCGGATACCATTAGTGACCAACACATCAGGGTAACAAAATGAAGTCGCGAATTTCTGTGCCCGGTCTTAGTGCCATACTTTTGCTTACTCTAAGTGTTCTACCATTTTTCATACTCAGGGCCGGGGCGCAGGACCGAAACGCTAGCCCATGTGTGCTTGTGGAATTGTTTACGTCGGAAGGTTGTTCCAGTTGTCCCTCAGCGGACAGTGTTCTGGCACAACTACAGAAAGAACAAAGACTAAAGGGAATACATGTCATTACACTGGGCGAACACGTAGCCTATTGGAATTATTTGGGCTGGCGTGATCCATACTCCGCCGAGTCCTTCTCGGAACGCCAACATCGTTATGCGTCCGTGTTTCGCAGCAAAACGGTCTACACGCCGCAACTGATAATTGATGGACACGTTGAAACCGCTGCTACGAGCTATGAAAAAATCCTCAAAGATGTGAAGACGGCAGAAACTCAGCCAAAAGCTGAATTAGATGTGAAACTTGTCAAAAGTGGCAACAAAGCAGTAACGGTAAAATGCGCTATACACGTTCCAGATAAGCTGGTGGTGCAGGACGCAGCCATTTATGTTGCGGTGGTGGAGGATAACCTGGTGTCCGTGATCAGTCGCGGCGAGAACTCAGGGCGAACGCTCGCTCACAGCTCGGTGGTTCGCGATCTACACCAAATTGGATCGTTCAGGGAGAATAGCTCCGGTATTGAAGCAACCGTCAACATTGCGCCATCTTGGAAAAGAAAGGACGTTCGCATAGTAGTGTTTATGCAAACCGGGGGCGATTTGCAAGTTCGTGGAGCTGGCGAGAGCAAACTTTCAGATGCGGTGGAGACAGCCGGATAGCTACGTGAGGTCCGCCTTCGGCTGAAGGACCCGGCCGAAAGACGTTAGAATGACGAGTCGCATAGTGCGAGGGCTCGAAGTTATCCATATTCGGGTATGATACAAAGATGGAAGATGAGATCAAGAGCCAGAAAAACAGACTCATTTTTCGCATCGTTTGTCTGGGTGCGGTGGCGATGACCAGTGGCGCGCTGCTGCTATTATCGTCAGTGACTCAAGTGTCGCAGATCATTGTCTCGGGTAACCAGAGTCAATCAGCTTTGTTCTCCATCGGAGGAGTAACAATCGGTTGGTCGTCAATTATTGCGATCGCTTGCATTTCTGTCTCCTTCACTTGCCTGGTTGCAAGCGCACAAACAATTAGTTCGCTGATCAAGCTCTACCGTACAAACCCTGGAAATGTATCAAATGAGAACGATAGTTAGAGCAGTCCTGCAATGCTCTGCGCATGGTCAAGTCAGGTCAGCATGCCGTATTGATTGATTTGATCTATCAAACGAGCAAACCGTTTGAGAATGCTAACTGGAGTTTCAATTCGGTAGTTGCTAACGCCGAGAACGCTGAAGGGGGATGTCCCCTCACTTGCAGTGGAGGGAGCAAGTGAGGGGACATTAACGCGCCGGGCGAAAACTTACTCGGAGAGGCCTCTGGTATAGCACCGCTTGCTCTTTGCCGATGAATTCATAATAGGCGGGTTACATGGAGAAAAGATGGACAGAATCTGGAACATCTGTGGACCAGATCCTGAATCGTCTAGAGTTAATGCTGCAGATAAAATGCACAAAAGGATGCCTCCTCACTTGCAGTGGAGGGAGCAAGCGAGGAGGCAATAACGCGCTGGGCGAAAACTTACTCGGAGAGGCCTCTGGTATAGCACCGCTTGCTCTTTGCCGATGAATTCATAGTAGGCTGGTTGCATGGAGAAAGGATGGACAGAATCTGGAACCTCTGTGGAACAGATCCTGAATCGTCCAGAGTTAATGCTGCAGATAAGATGCACAAGAGAATGCCCCTCACTTGCAGTGGAGGGAGCAAGTGAGGAGGCATTAACGCGCCGGGCGAAAACTTACTCGGAGAGGTGCCTGGTATACACCGCTTGCTGTTGCCGATGAACTCATAATAGGTAGGTCGCATGGAGAAAAGATGTACTCAATGTGGAGCCTCTCTGGATCAGTCTTTGAATGGTCCATAGTTAATGCTGCAGTTAAGATGCACAAAAGGATGTCCCCTCACTTGCAGTGGAGGGGGCAAGTGAGGGGACATTAACGCGCCGGGCGAAAAGTTATTCGGAGAGCCTCTGGTATGGCACCGCTTGCCCTTTGCCGATGAATTCATGATAGGCGCGGCGCATGGAGAAAAGATGTAATGGATGTGGAAGTTTGGTGGATCCACGCGCCGGTTCGTGGAAGACTCATCCAAGGTGCTCAAGAAAGGGGATATCCCCTAACTAGCACTGGAGGGAGCAGGTTAGGGGATATTTTATCGCGCCGGGAAAAATGACTTCGGAAAACGAACGCTTGTTGAACTCGGTAAGCGTATGACGTTCTCGATGTCATCATAATAGTTGAATGACTTGTAGGCATTGTGTACTGCAGATGGATAATTTCTGGATCAACGTCTAGAAGATCATTCAAGGATAGACACAACGATTTGTTCATCGTTCTCATAAGATCTGTCAGTGACACCCGGATAATTCCTGCCGGAATGAGCGCAAGAACAGAGTACTTTATGGTCGAGGGAATCTATTCTTGCGTTGGCGCCACGGCCAGAAGAAGGACCCGAACTATGTGGCTGTACTATGACCGTTGAATAATCCGCAAGAGCAAAGCCATTACTTAAGGGAATGCCAACCTCCGGCGCGAAGTTGTTTTTCAAACAGCGGCGGAACGATTTATCAGTTCCACTTCTCCAGCGGGGATCAATTTGACGACACTTTGGGTATATGATCGATGGTGAGCCGCGGAGTAACACATGAACACGTTACACACAGGTTTGATAGTAGCCTTGCTGGCATTTATCGGGCTTGCCTGGGGCCCGTGTCGTGCACAGGAAGACCGCATCAAGTGGAAGCCGTTCATCTCGCCGGAAGGAGACTTTTCAGTGCTTGTCCCGGCTGAGCTGCAAAAAGCGAAGCGCACAGCCGAAGAGCAAGCGCAAGACATCAAGGATGGTACCAGACTTTTTTCCGGCGGCGGATGTGTGATTTCTCTCGAACCGATGCTTTTCCCCGTTCCTCTGGAAAAAGCTGTAAAGCAGGAAGAGGAGGGCTTGCGTACCAGTCCAAAAATGACATTTGGTAAGGGGCAAAACACCAAGGGGGACGGTTGGACTGGTCAGATTGTGGACACGCAGATGAATGACAATCCAGCACAATTGTTAGTCGCTATCGACAATTCCAACAGCGAGGCCATGTGCATTCTTTACGTTGGCGACGGCGATGCAATAAAGTCTGCAATGAAAAAATCGACCAATTCGTTGAAGTTTAATACAGACAAAGCTAAAGCTACTAATAGCGCACACTATAAAGCACTGTCAGAAAAATGGTTCAAGCCCAAAACGCCCGGCGAAACAGTCGGCTGTATATCGATTTGGTCGGGCATTCTGTTGGCCGCTATCGGATGGCTTTGGTATTTAGGAATTGCTTTTCGGCAGAATGTTTTGTGGGGATTCGCGACCCTGTTGTTGCCATTGGCATGGCTTGTATTCATGAGCATGCATTTCTTCAAAGTCTGGAAACCGTTTCTCGTACAAACCATTGGCGTCGTTCTTTGCATAGCGGGATGTGTAATGGGTCCGAAGTAGATCAAGCGCAAATAAATCATAGTCCATAACCAAGAACGGAACCGCATTAGTGCGGTTCCGTTGAGTTCGTGATGATATGACCGTTCGCGCTTCAGCAGTCTTGCGTGGGGCAGTTTCGGTCGGATGCTACCTAATTCTTTATGGGCAACACATGAATTGCTTTGATTACCAACTCAACTTCGTCGCCTTCTTTCAATCCCATTTCTTGTAGAGATTCAGTAGTTAGAACCGATGACATCTGGACCGGTCCGCCAACTTGCACCTTGATAAGCGACATGATTTCGTCGCTCTTGACAGTCGTAACTTTTCCTACAATTTTGTTTCTGGCTCCAATTTGCACTGGATTGCTCCTTATAAACTCGTGGCCGTAAGTCATTCGCTGCATACTACCATGCACCGGTATCTACCGTTACTTTCCGCGTACCTTAGTTAATGCATTGGTGGTAGTTTGAGTTGCTTTCAAGACGGAATTATTGGCAACAGGATAGAAACCGCCACAGTTCGAGAACGGTGACGGGTTTTCAACCGTTTTCGGGGATAATAGACCAACTTGAAAGCGACTCACCGGTAGTCTTGGAGTATCACTGTAACAAGATGACGACAAACCACGTTGTGTTGCAGGCAGACGGACCTTGCCCTCCGGTTAAGTTCCCGGCGCTCTTGGCTGTCTGGCATGGTCAAGCACCAGCCGCTTACAAAACACGTAGCCGGGCATAACACAGACGGATAAAAGATAAGAGGACTGTTTGCATGGCGAAAAAGAATCCTGAGATCCTCGTTGGTGATCTGCTTGTCAAAGCAGGTGTGATAGAACGAAGCGATCTGGCCGATGCACTTCCAATTTCCTTGAAGACTGCTCTCCCTGTAGGGCGGATACTGATTAGCAATGGAAGTTTGAAAGAGCAGACGTTGCAGGCGGCACTTTTTGCCCAATCTTTAGTTCGAGACTGTCTTCTGTCCGAAGATATTGCCGCCCAGGCATTGAATTTGCTACATACAAAGCAAATTACGCTTGAAGAAGCACTGGCCAAGCTGGGCTGGCGTTCGGAGGCCTATGAGTTGACGAATCGCTTGGGGCAACTGTTTCTCGATGCTGAAATTATCACTGAGCAGGAGCTTGCGTCAGGCTTAGAGGGATTCTACACCGCGGGATTGCCGCTGGCGCGGGTGCTAGTAATACAAGGAGTTATCAATAACAACATAGCATTTTCGGCCCTCACTGCTCAGAAGCTTGTACGTGACGGACTTATCAGTCGCGAACAGGCCATTGATGCTCTACGGTCGGCGGCTGCGAACGAGACGACGATAGAAGAATCGCTCTCCATACACGGATATCTTCAACTGTATCCGCAAAATACTATCCGTCTTGGAGAGCTCCTGGTTCTTGCGGGACTTACAACGGAAGCGGAATTGCTAGAGAATGTTGAGAGAAGTCTCAATTACGAGGAATACATCGGAGAAACCTTCGTTCATACAGGCAAATTACCTAAGGATTTATTGGAATGCGCACTTGAGCTTCAGAAACTCAGCACCAAGAATTTGATCGAGCCGCGGGAGGCCGCGGAGGCCCTGCGTAGAATCGTGGCGACTAATATGACTGTTGATGAAGCTGTGCACGAGATTAAGGCTTCGCCAGAAGTACGGGCCAAGCTCCTCGGATTGATGACCTGTGATCAATTGATAGGAAAAGATAAAGCGCAAGGGTCGAAAACAACGGCGGCTGCAGGCGAACAGAAGAAGTCCTCAAGCGCGGAGAAGAAGTCTGTGGCGCCAGAGAAGAGAAAATCTTCACCCGAGCAGAAGAAATTCGTGTTGCCCTTAACAAAGAAAGATGCATCGACCGCTTCAGCGTCTTCGAAATCTGGAAGCGAGCATGATGAGTTGCTTGGCAGCGACGCCGGCGAGTCATCGCACTCAAAGCAGCTGCGCGATGCGGCAGCGGAACCGTATCTCGCGCTATTGAGAGACGCCATACTGAAAGATGCCATTGCCGCTTCGCCCCAAGTGAGACAGCAGCTGCTCGGTCTGTTCGGGTGCAGTGACAAAGGCGATGAAGAGGAACTCGAAGCTGCATCCCTAAATGCTGCAGTATCGGAACTGAATCTTGATTTTCTCCGAGCACATGATGACAACGCCGATGGTTCAGAGGATCAAGCGGAAGAAGAAGAGGATCAAGCGTATGCAGATGACGACGGTACTGCCGCCGAAGCCACGTATAACATTGACCAATACCTTACTGCATTACAACAGTCGGTGCGAAAAGAGATAAAAAATAGGAAGAAGAAGTTATCACAACGCAGTCTTCAAAAGGGCAAGCGCAGACGACTCAATGAAGCTGATTCCGCACTACTGGCAATGGCTGAATTGCAGTCTTCATTACCGCCTAAAGAACCAAGCGGAGCAGCAAAACATCAAGTGAGGCTTATCAATAAGCTAATTCGCAGGGTGGAAGAACTTAGCTATCGCACCGGATTTCTTGAAGGATGCATCGCCACTTCCAACGGCGAAGCAGACTTAATTGAGGACCACCTGGCAAAGCACGGTTGGGAAACGGTAAGTGAACATCCAGACAACGGGGCGGCGAAAACCTCCGGTGGCGATGACCCCGCCTCGTCAATGCGTGCGACAAACAACGCACTCTATCGTAAACATATGATGCTGTCGGCCGAAAGCACCAGGCGAACCGATACACGAGATCAAAAGAGATAGAGCGATAAGCCAGGGACATTTGCCCGCGGGCTGCAGATGTCCTTATTCATGACCGGACAGTGCTTCACTGTCTCCATTGTCCATCATTCTTAACCGAGTTGGTATGCATAATATTCGCAGTCGAGTTCTGTGTAGTTCTTCGTTCGTTCAAGCATCTGCTGCTCGATGGTTCCGCGCGCGATCAGCGTTCAGATTCTGACTGATGGCTGAATCCGAACGAAGGGGATGCCGGGGTAATTCTTACAATTTCAAGATTACGGTAAGTGGATGCCGAGAGGCGAAGAACCACGAATTCAAATTCAAGCTGCAGTATATGGGGTAACATAAAATGACTTCACAGCAGCCATGGTTGGCAGAAAGATTGGTTAGTGTGGACCATGCTCGGCTGCTGATCTTGGAAAATTTTCCGGAACTCTCTCTTGTGTCGGTTACATTGATGGGCGAGGGATGGGACAACATAGCTTATCTGGTGAACGACGAATGGATATTTCGGTTCCCCCGGCGAGAAGTGGCCGTGCCTTTGATGCGAATGGAAAATTTGATTTTGCACGCGATTGCCCCTGGTCTGCCTGCGGCTGTTCCTGTGCCGTTTTTCTACGCTGAGGGCGGTGAGGGATATGACTGGCCTTTTGGCGGTTACCGCCTGATTGAGGGAGTTACCGCTTGTGGTGCGAATCTTCGCCATCAAGACCGCCTGGTGATTGCAGCGGACCTTGGCCGATTCTTGCGAGCTTTGCATGATTTTCCTGTTTCAGAGGCAGAGGCACTTGGTGCAAAGCCTGATCCTCTCGGTAGAATGGACGTATCTGGCCGAATGGAAAAGCTCAATCAATGGTTCGTAAATTTGGAAAATCATCAGCTGATCGATGCGCGAACTCGCAGAAAGCTAATGATAATTGTTAACGAAGCTCAGGACATCATCCCGGGAGATCGGAAGAGTCTGGTTCATGGAGACCTGTATGCACGACACATCGTGGTCGGGCGGCAGCCTTGTCCTTCATTCAGACTGAGTGGCATTATAGATTGGGGTGATATTAACATCGGTCATCGCGCTATAGACCTTGGGGTGATGTACACCATACTTCCAGCACCAGCCAGACGGTTGTTTCTCGACGGATACAACTCAAACTTAGATGAAGAAACTAGAATTCTGGCTCGTTTTCGGGCTGTAAATCACAACGCGGCGGTCCTAAATTACGCTGCAGAAATTGGTGACGAGGCTTTGATTGGCGAATGCACACAATCTTTTGTGCACATTTTGCAAGACTAAAGAACCATTCATTTTCGATCTCACGAAATCGTCATTACTATGTTCGTGTCGGGGGAGCAGTTGCAGGCTATCAGCCCCTGCACAGTTCTACCGTGGGCAACGCGACAAAGGGTCGAGTACAGCAAACGAAAAATTTCTTTGCTGTACTCGACCCTTTCATTGACTGACCAAATTTCGTCCGCGAACTCTCTCTGTCACAATTTTGTGTTTCAGATTCGGATACAATTTCGGGTCCTGTTGAAAGCCGCTCCACTCAGTGATAATAGGGAACTATCTCGATCGCTGGAACTGTGAGCACACTCAGTAATTTGAATCGATTGGAACTTAAAGCGCCGGCCTGGCTTCTTTCCACGCAGTAGTTTGATTCGCAGTGGAGGCACCAAATTATGTTTAAGAGACTTTCGTTATTGTTTGCAGCCGGTCTAATCTTAATCAGTACTGTTGCACCGCCAGCACAAGCTCGTCACTGGGACCAAGATTGGAATTGGAACAACAATGTTCGACTAAATAACGGTTGGCGTTGGCACAACTATAGAAGCGGCTGGAATTATGACCGACCTGGTTTCTTCAACAGGATGGATCATCGATGGGGCTGGGACCGCTGGGAACCTAGACATCGTTGGCATTTCTAAGCATTCTCCCATCACTGTTTCGCGTAGGCAACGTTCGATAGAAATTAAGCAAATCCGCCCCTTGTGTCACAAAACCATACTGGGGCGGAGTTGCAATCTCCTCTGCCATTTAAAGCCCAAGGCGGCACTGTGTAAGAGAGCGTTCATAGATGCTCAAGATTCCGGTGGCCAATGCAATGGGTGATCTGCATTCACCAATCACTTCCTTCTCCGGGCCGATCCCTTGGAGTGGGCAAAGCTGTAA
>JAKFUT010000004.1 GCA_021732565.1 Candidatus Obscuribacterales bacterium | reverse complement strand
GCTGCAGCGTGTTGTGTACTTTCCAATTGAAGTCGATCAACTCGACTATAATCGATACGCCCGTTCTGCGGTCTTCGTCCAGAACTTAACACCTGTTCCGGGCTACCAACTCCGCCATCCGGTACTTCTGTTGCCGGGCGTAGTTGCTTATCGGTGCTATGAGCAATTGCTTCGACACTGTTCCTGAGCTGCATTACTCCCGCGGTCTGCTGTTTAGCAGAGTCTTCGTCATGATATTGTCGGTCGGCGGTTCCAGTGTTTTCTTCAATAGCCAACGATGGTAACCACGAGTTGAGCGAATCTTTTGCCATGGGCTTAAGATCAGCCCGACTACAGTGTTTCAACTCATCATCAGACCACCGTGATACCTCCGCTACTTCCGCGTCGGTATTAGTTTCTTCGAAATCCTCGAATTCGCTCCCAATCATAGATGCCTCCTGCCGGTTACCTCGGCTCCCCTTTCCTATGTAACGACTCTAGCTGAAATTTTCGACAGACCTTCTACAGGTCTGCACCTATTGCTGAGATAATCTCCCGGCAATTCGACTAGTCGTCGAACATGTAACCGAGCGCAAACTGATTTTTGATTCTGGTTGGGGAACCCGGAGTGTCAATCTTCTTTCTCAATCTGAGAATTGTGGCCACTACAGTTTGACTTGTAGCTTCATTATCGGTCTCCCATACTCGCTCTTGCAAAGTTTCAGCTTTAAAAATCTGATTTGGATTGCGCATGAAAAATTCGAGTAGCGCAAATTCCTTGGGGGACAAACTTATCTCCCGGCCTTCCTTTGTCACCCGCCCCGACGCCGGCTCAAGAGAGAGGGGACCGGACTTGATTATCTCTTCCATTCGCTGTGGTGGACGTTTCACTAGGGCATGGATTCGGCAAATGAGCTCGGTCGGGTGAAAAGGTTTGGTAAGGTAATCATCAGTGCCGGCATTGAACCCCTGTTCCTTATCTTTGATCGAACTTCGTTCTGTTAGCATCAGAACGGGCGTGTGGATTCCGCTTGTCCTAATGTTGTGGAGTAAATCCAATCCTATTCCATCGGGCAGGTTCCAATCCAAAATGATGACATCATATTTTGAGCTACGCAGGTATTCTTCGGCATCCTCAATAGTCGCTACTCGTTCGACTACCATTCTCTTTGCGAGCAGCAGAGTTTTGATTTCAACGGCAAGATCGTTGTTATCTTCTACTACTAGAATCTTCACTGTGGATACCTACCAGGAGGCTCTCATTCTACCCGATTGAATACAACATCAAACTGTCCGGAGAAATCTCCGAACGCCAGGCATGAAGCAGTCAGGTCGGATCATCAAATGGGATCGAAATGCCTGCATTCGAAGTCGGTCAAGTGCCTGTGCCGCAAGCCGAATCCAGCCATGATCACCGACTTGGCTAGGGAATTCGGGATTGATCTGGCCGGCTCGAATCAGTCTGCCCCGGGGAGAAACCGAAGCGAGCCATAGTCAAGAGCTCTCGGGCTCGCGTGAGATCGATTTGCATCTCGTGAGCACCTGGTAGGCGTCCTTGCAGAAGCAAATGGCACAAACGGGAAACCGCTTTCAATTGTCGAACACGCTACTTCTCCGGTTTGCCTGGTGTTTGATCACTGCTTGGAGCGTCTGACCGCAAGCTCAGTGCATCGCAAAAATTTTTCATCAATGCAGTCAGCTCTGTCAACATCAGTGCAAGGTCCATCGGGTTACCTGAGGGAACAAGATTCTCCAGGGGAGCAGGCGGGCCACCATGCTCGATAGGCACCGATGCCGAAGGCTTAGTATTTGTTATCTCTAGCGAAGGAACTGACACCGGCCCTATACTGGCGGCTTCAAGGAGGGACGCAGTGTGTTTGTCGAACTCAATCTCACACCATAGTGATTCGGCTAGATCAACATCTCCTTCTTCGTGGAGATGTTCAAGGTCGGGCTCCCTCATCGTCACTTCCTCTGTCAGTCTGTGAAACTAAAATAGCAAAAACTTTCTACAGACTCTCGACAGCTAGACGTCTATAGCTCTTCCAGTAGTGGCAGCGGACCGTATACTTGCCAGCCATACTTAAGGCTGGTTCTATCTGGTGCTCCGCCTTTACCAATATCATTTAGACCGTTTTTAATTTTAGGGATATCCGATTTGCTCAGGTGCAACAATTGCCGTTGTCGCGAGTCTGTAGAAAATTTACGGTAAAGTCCATCATTAGCAGCACCAATTACTCATATAGGTTGCCCTTGTCTGTGCGGGAGATCAAACCCAAGAGTAAGTGACACAAAGGCGTCGATGGCAAGCGCGGTGCGACTGGACTTTTTCAACGGATCATTATGGGGGCAACGAATGAAAAGTTTCGGACAAAGCGAACAACTTGTGACATTTCAAGCTCGATACACTCCACTGCTAAGGGTGGCAGTTATCTCAATAGTTGTTGCAATTTGGGGGGCGCAAGCTTCCCTTAATTGGAACCCGCGCCTCCGGGTCGCATGCCCCGTGCGGCCGGAACGTGAAGCTGTGGAAGCAGTCGCGTTTGCTTATCGTGGCTCTTCGAAAATTCTCAATGCTAAGATTCTAGAACGAACTTCCACCGGTCCGGCGAAGTTTGTCTGTTTTGAGACTGCTGAGCCCCTTTTGCTTTCGAAAGACGATTGGTACGAAGTGGTAGAAAGGGAAGGAAGTGTTTTGAGCCCTGGCTATGTGACGTGGGAAGTACCTGATTTGCTTGGACCAACCAATCCGCGCAACACCCCTCCTGAATGTTTCCCGAAGTTTCATTCTTGTCCCCGATTGTTGAAGGCTCCGACCCCTACGGACCTGCCTGAAATTGTCGCAGCTCGGCTCTGGAAACCAGCTCAGATTTTCCGCACGCAGCTGCGTCAATCTAATGAGCCGAGCCCATCATTGTTGTCCGCTATTCACGAGTGGTACGTGAGTCCACCAGTTGAGAGAGAAAGTTTTCTTGGACTGTTTGAATCAGCCAAGCACACTCAGGAAGGCGATCCCATGAGTATAGAAGTTACTCTGGTGAACGATGCTACAGGAAAACATCACGCTCTATACTTCGGAAATCCGGAATCCGATTGGGATTGTAGTGAAAGACACAAACTCCTTAATGGATCGCAATAGTGCCAATCAGGAGTGCGAGCCATAGCTATGGTCGGGCGCTAGCCCTCTTGTTTAACGCTGTCGCTTCTTTATTTGTCGGTTGGTTCTACATCTTTGCCGATAATATTTCACGAGTGCCAGTTGAGCAACACAACATCAACGCGATCATTGGCGGCAGCGCCGCTGCTGCCGACTGGTAGTACAATCAAAGCATTGGCAAGTGCCAGACCACCCATCATATGCGAATCTTGCCCTTCGCAAGTATCTGCCACCAGATCACCGTTTTTTGTAGAAACCACCGCACGTACAAATTCGAGTCGGTCTCCGGGGAGTCTTTTGATGTCGGATTGCAGAGTCGCCTTGAACCGATCCGGCAGCCGTGCGGAGTTCTCGCCGGTGTCTCCCATTATTTTGAGAATAGCCGGTCGAACAATTTGGTGAAAAGTAACCAGCGCGGAAACGGGATTTCCCGGTAAGCCGAAGATGTATTGACGCTTGCCTTTCTTGTTGAGCGACGATAATCCAAAATAGAGGGGTTTGCCGGGCTTCATGGCGACTTTATACACAAGTGTTTTCACGCCTAATTCTTCCAATACGGGTTTTACATAATCGTGATCACCGACCGAGACACCACCGGCGGTGATGACTACATCTGCAAAATCGAGCGCTAGACCGAGAACTTTCCGGGTTTCATTCACATCTTCGCGGCAATGAAGAGGCAGAAATTCGTCGAGACCCAGTGCTTCCAGTGCAGCTGTCAACGCAAATGAGTTTGAGTCGTAAATTTTGCCTGATGTCAGATTCTTTCCGGGTTTCAATAGTTCGTTTCCGGTGCTTACAATGGCTACCGTTGGTTTCTTGTGGACCATAAATGAGGCCTGACCCAGTGACGCCAGCAATCCGATCACTGAAGGCGTCACTCTTATGCCGTCGGGCAAAATTTGTTTGCCGCGAAGAAACTCTTCGCCTCTTCTGCGAACGTTGTCTCCCGAGCGGGGGCAACGACCAATCTTTACAGACTGTCCGTTTTCGACGCAATACTCCCTCATAACTACAGCGTCTGCGCCTTCGGGTAGCGGTGCTCCAGTGAAGATCTTGTACACGGAACCAGATGGCATCGGCCCCGAAATTGCGTCACCAGCGCGAATCTCTCCAGCTATAGGCATCTCGACGGGGGAGCTCTCAGCGGCATTCAATACATCCGGGAGGCATACCGCAAACCCGTCTACTGCGGAATTGTCAAAGTGGGGAAGATCATAACTCGCCAGAACTGGCTCGCCAAGAACACTTCCCTGCAGTTTCTCCAGCTTGACGCGGGTTTTCGGCGCAACCTGAACATTGTCGAGGACAATGGCGCGCGCTTCCTCAAATGAAATCATCAATTATCCACCTATCTCTACCATTGCCCTGTTCGCCATTCCAGCGAGTTCCTCCATCGGTGGATGGGCTTCCGGTTTCATCTGCAAAGCATAGAGGATCATGCTACGCAAGTCTTCGTCTGAGCAACCACTTCTCAACTGTTCTCTGAAGTTGAGTTCCGGCTCGTAAAAGAGGCATGATTTGATCGAACCGTCTGCAGTCAACCGTAGCCTGTTGCACGAGGCGCAAAAACTGTCGGTCATGGAAGAAATGAAGCTGACTGTACCCTTGTGTCCCCGGATGCTGAAGTCTTTGGCAACATCACCAGGCTTTGCATTAATAGAATCTAGAGCGTAGTATCTTTCAATGGCGGCTTTCATGTCGTTGTACGACAAAACCCCGGTGCTGTTCCAGCTGTTGTCTTTAAACGGCATGTATTCGATAAAACGAACATTCATGCGCCGGTCTTTTACAAAGTCAACGAAATCGACTAGCTCGTCGCCGTTTTGATCTTTTATTACAACCACGTTCAGTTTGAGCGATTCAAATTGAGCGGCTTCGGCCGCGAGAATTCCGTTCATTACAGGATGCCACTCATCACGTAGCGTCATTTGCTTGAATCGCTCTGCTTTTAGAGTATCAAGACTGATGTTCACGCACTTCAACCCGGCCTTCTTAAGTGCGTCTATTTTTCCGGGCAACAGCACACCATTGGTGGTGATGGCCAGGGTCTCTAAACCAACTAGTGGCTTGAGCATTTCGAACAAATGATCGAGGTCTTTGCGCACCAGCGGTTCGCCACCAGTTATTCGAATCTTTGTTACGCCCATTTCGACGAAGATTCGGCTGATTCGAAAAATTTCTTCGAAAGACAGTATCTCTGCTTTCTTTTTCACCGTGATGCCTTCGGGGGGCATGCAGTAAACGCATCGAAGATTGCATCTGTCGGTTACGGAGATTCTCAAATAGGTATGCTTGCGGCCGAATCTATCTATGAGCTTATTCATCGCAATTTCTTACCCGTGTATCTGGCGAGCACGATTTAGTCGGTTCGGACTTTGTGGTGCAGGAGGCGTCATGATCGTGCATTTTAATCGCACTGCGCCCGTCTATCACCTCTGCTCGAACGACTTGTTTTGCAGAGGAACTCAATTGAGACTGATCCGGTGGTGGTGTTTCCTGTGCAAGCGAATGATGACAATCCGCCGAAACCGGAGCACAGGCAGCGCAATTCACCCACTCAGTCGAGCCATCGAGATAATGTTCTCGTTTCCAAACCGGTAGTCGATGTTTAATTTCATCGATGACGTAGCGGCACGCTTCGAAAGCTTCTGCTCGATGTGCTGTAAGTATTCCGACCCAAACCGCGACATCTCCGATCTTCAACTTGCCGGTGCGATGAACCGCTATACATTTGAGAACAGGGAAACGATTGCTTGCTTCCGCAAGAACACGTTCTCCTTCTTTCAAGGCTAGTTCCTCGAATGCCTCATATTCCAGCAGCCCAACCTGCCGACCTTCGTTGTGGTTTCTTACGCGGCCCTCAAAACAGACAAACGCACCGGCCTGTGCATTCTCCATGCGTTGCCTCAATGAATCGGTATCAATTGGAATATCGAGCATAGAGAACATATCAGCCCCCTGCCACAGGCGGAATAAACACAATAGCATCAGATTCTCGAGGCGTTGCGTTCCATTCTACAAAATCGGCATTCACGGAGACACGAAGGCGATCGGCGGGGAGTGAAAATCGATATTTTGCAGCCAGCTCATTGTAGAGTTCGCGTAGCGATGAGGCACCCGTGGAATACTCTTCAGATGCGAGCCCGCGTTCATCGCGAAGGATGGCGAAGTATCGGATTTTTACCGTGACAATGGTTTGTGTGGACATAAGAAGCCGACGCTCCAGGCGGTAGCGGTGGGTATTACCCTATAACACTACAGTTATGCCGTTATTTTCGCAAATTTGCAGGCTGTGTGCACTCTTTGTTTAGGGCACTTGCTTAAGGCGCTGGATTGCAGACTTGGTCTACAGGTGGCTTGGAGCCGACCAGGCTGTTGGTTACCGTTATATTATTTCGGATTCATCATTGGCCCAACGCTTGTGTGTCTGTCCGGGGGATTTAGTCGCCGCACAGACACACAAGTGTTGAGATCGTTCGTCTTTGAGCCCCGCTGGAAGCAGATGCGAATATGAAGGCAATGTCAAACAAATGTCTTTCGCAATCACAATCGACTTTATCCAAACACTACGAATTTGGAAGATTCTTAAAGAACTCCGCCAACGCATTGCCGAATATATCGGGATCTACTTGTCCGACGTTGTTGTGATCCGTACCACCAAGCAACACAAGTTTTTTGGGCTCCAGTGCCTCTTTATACATCACCTGCGAATGCCAGCAGGGGATAGTGGCATCTTCACTGCCATGCAAAATCAATAGCGGGGGGTGTGTTTTGCGCAATGCAGCCACATTGTCCAGGCAGTTCGAGGGAAAGAGAAATGTTGGATAAATATTGAGAAACCCGAGCCTCTCTTTTGAGATTGCAGGCAATGAGCTAAATCCTGATTGGAGAATGAGACCGCCAGATTCTCTACGCTGAAGAACGTGGCAAGCGACACCGGTACCAATTGATTCGCCATACTGCACAACCTTGGCAGGTTGAAAGGCCTCTTGTTTTACCAGATAATCGTACGCGCTAATGCCGTCCTGGCAAATACCTTCAATATCGGGCGAGGCATCGCAACTGCGACCATAACCCCGATAATCGTAGAGGAATACAGAGGCTCCGTTGCGTAGCAAAGTTGCAGCAAGCGAGAGCCTGCTTGAGAGATTGCCCGCATTACCGTGATGAACGAGCACAACTTCGCTGCTCCGTGGCAATCGGAACAACCAACCGTGCAACTTCTTTTGATCAGAGGTAGTGAAGAAAACTTCTTTCCTGGTTACGCCTTCCAACACGGTTTCACCGTAGCGGTCCTCATCATAGAGCCTTGGGTAGAAGAGGAAGTTGTTATACAGAGGCATGGCGAAGAACGGACTAAGCAGCACGTAGGCCGCGGCTAGCCCGGCTCCGACGATTCCAGTGATCATTACCATGATCTTTTTCGCATTGACAACACGGCGCTTCGCGGGACGATTCGGGGGCTCACGTTCTAGTTGCCTATCGAGAAAACCAGTCATAGACTTTCGCCAAAAAATAACTACCCGATTAAGTAAAACAGATGGCGGCACGGCCTGGCAAAATCTCCGAACACTTTATTAACTGTCATCTCGCCACGCACCACAAGCAGAAAGTGTTCAGCATCGCTTCTGAGTGTTTGAGTTGTTTTAGGAATTAATGACCGAACCACCTGGCGAGCGACGCGGCAACTTGGGTGCCGATGGACAAACCATACTTAACAGCGCTAATCTCGGGAGAATAATCGGGAGCCTGCGAAGTTACCCGCGTGATTATTTCGAGAATCTCGCCTGGTTTCATGTTGACGTTTCCGTCTTTACCAATTCCAATTCTTACGTCCAGCTTGTCCCCTTCTCGAGCGGACAACAAACTTCTCATTTGCAAGTTCACATATAAGTTCCCTCGGCGTCTCTGGTCGGCTGCATATTAGAATCTTCCGCCTGCTCCAACAGTCCAGAGGTTGAGACCGTCAACGTCCGATTGCCTCCTCCATCAACATGTCCGAATTTGATTGCATTGATCGGTACGAAAACTTGAGTTCCGGCTTTCAAGTCCTCTGGAAGCGGTACGGAAAGTGCCGGGTTGTCAACCCTGACTGTGATAAGGTATCGCCGGCGTAAAATGAAACCAGAGTCAGACGAAATTGTGGACCAGTCGATTTATCTATCCAACCTCCGCCGTCGAATGCGATTACCCGTGCCGTTCGGGTAGGCGACTTCTTTTAGTTGACCGCGTTCGTTGTATCTCAGGCTTGTTATCTGTGCATGATCGTGAATCAGGCTTTGATGTGCGGGCCGACTCTGGATGCATCAACCATTTTGTGGACACTTCGCATCAGTGCCGCCACTTTGCCGTCATGAGTGGTTACCACTGTGTCCACCAGGGTCAGACCACCCTCACGAGTAACGGTAGACTCTGCAGTCAGTGGTCCCACAGGATCATTGGTCAAGAGATTCACGCTGAGCTGTACCGAGTATGGAAATTTCTGTGGATGACTGCTGCCAGGCTCTCGCTTTGAGCCATATATGGCACGCGAGGCAACCTCGTCTGCCAACGTGACAATTGCGCCTGCATGGAAAACGCCAGTGGGTTGCATAACTCCTTCTGAGAGCGGCAGTACGCCTCTGGCGTAGCCGGGGAGCTCTTCAAGAATGCGCCCGCCTATGGCAACTAACATGGTTCCGTCGTTCTTATCCACCGCGCTCCTCCCTGTGCTCCTTTACTGTTCCCACCACAGCATCAGTTCTTGGATGCGCAAGTCTGGGTTGGGGCGCATTTTCTTTTGAATGTCGCGAGAAAAATTTCCAGCATTCACTGCTTGCGTCTAACCCGGCAAAGGGTTTATCGCCATGGCGGGCCAGTCTCTTTCCCCCCGGCCACGAATGCCGGCCGCCGTTTATTGTGAAAAGCTCTACCTCTGCTGTTCCTCGTTCGCTGGAAAAGCGCTCAAGTTTAACCACTCCATTTTGTTGATCGAGGGATTTCTGAGTACAACCGTTTGCTTTAATCCAGAAAGACTTAGCGAACTCAACGGATTGCTTGTTGACCGGATATCCCCATTTTGCCAACTTGCCGGCACCACCTGTATAGGGCACATGTTTGTCTGCCGTGCCGTGAATGATCATTACGCTGAGTGGAATCTCGGGAAGGTGTTCGCGTCCTGTCATGGAGCCCCCGATACTGGCTATTGCGGCGAATCTTTCCGGCTTTTCGCAGCCTGCCTTATATGCCATCATCGCGCCGTTGGAATAGCCAGCCAGATAGATTCTGTTTCGATCGAATATTCCTCTGCTCAGTAAGCCATCAATTACTGAGTCGACAAAGGCTACGTCGTCTACGCGCCGGTGCGAGGAATATCCGCAACAATCACCAGCGTTCCATGTTAACAAAAATCGTTTATAACGTCCGCTTCCATCCGGGTACAGCACAGCGAATTTCTCTTTGTCTGCTACTTCATTCATTGACGTGACATAGCGTACGAGCCGGCCGCTCTGCCCGCCGCCATGTAACACGACCACTAAGGGCAACTGATCTCGCGTGCAGTCCGGGGGAATATGTAAGAGGTACTTTCTCTTTACTCCATGATTGTCAGGAAACCATCCGACTTCGTCGCTTTCGCATGCACCGGCAGTGGTGCAGAAAAGGGACAACACGAAAGCAAAAGTCATTCTTGCAACCGAGGCCGCACGCAGCTGAATGGAGACTATGGTTCGTGCAGCCTTCATGTTTCGGTTCCGGCAGACTCGCTCTTGGTGGCAGGAGAAAGAATGTGCATCATGCCGAATGCCAGCGGCAACAATGTGATCGCGATTGCCACGCCTATGTCGACAGGGTAGACCTGCCCACCATATTTTGCTAGCTCAATAATCTTGCCCGTCATTAATGAGACAAAGGCAAATAGTGCGTAGCTGAGAACATTTCCTTTGGCGACATGTCGGATGACGAAGTAGAACATGATCAAGGTGGCGGAAACGCCTGCAACGTCTACGATGTAATTCTGCCAGTACCTGTTGCTCGCGTAATTGATGAGCGATACCACGAGAACGGCGATGAGATAACGAGGCCACGTTCTGAAAAACCGAGCGAATAGTCCTACGCATACAGGCACAAGCAACACTTCTATAAGCGTAAGAGAAAGTGATTGTACCGTGAAATCTATGGCGGGGCTCACAACGCCTGAGGCATCACTAACCGTGGAGAACTGTGCAATCGGTGCAGAGGGCGAGAAGAATGCTCGCGCTGATTCTGTTATTCGATCGAGTCCTGTCATCAGGGCTGTTCCGGTGTAACCGAATATGATGGCGTCTAGCCAGACATGTTTTGCGAATTGCCGTTCTTCGGTGGAAGCTGGTAGAAAAGACTTGCGGAAAAATGCCGTCAATGATTCTTTAGGCCTGAGCAATCGAAACGCAGCAAATGAAATTACCGCAAGAAACGCCATCGCGGAATCGAACATCAAGAAGTCCTTGAGTTTGCCCATGATTGTCTGGGTCCAAAAACTTGCCATTGGAACATCGGTGCTGTAGCGGGTGATCATTGCCGGAAACTCATTGACTGTCTGGACCAATGAAGTGATGCCGTATAAAACGGTAACCACCAGTGCTGGCCTCCAGTGTACGGACTGGGAACGAAGCAACCCCACGAGCCAGGTTATAAACGCACCAGCGGCTGCAACCCAAAGCCCGTAACTGGCGTAGGTAGCCAGTTCATCTTTAAAAGTCTTCTTTCGTCGCTCAAAACTCCATGCACTTGGAATATCCCAGTTTATGAACGGTCGATCTACTTCCGCACCGACTGTAGTTACTGTTACCCTCAGGCGTGCATCACCCATGCGATACTGCGGTGCTTCATAAATGAAGGTGTGGTCTATCCGGTTATCTCGTTTGGTTTGACTTGATGATCCCAGCTTGAGTGAGAGGAATTCGGGCCGATCTTTTTCCAGATAGTCTTCCACTGCGCGCCGAGCTTCTTCTTCCGGAACCGTCTTGCCTGGAGCATCATCTGGCTTTTCGATGTCCATTCCGATCGGTTTGCCTGAGGGACTGAGCATCACTTCGTAATATACAGGCTGCTCCGGTTTGAAGAAACGCACATACCAGATCAACGGGTACCTGGCCTGCTTCATTATGGAAGTTACCTTTTCAAGGCCTTCTTTCTCGAAGCCGTATTGAATCTCTTCTCCATCGAGGTTCTCCCGAGTGTAAGAGCTGGTTTGCCATCCTTCATCAGCGATACCACGTGATACCAGATACTGTCGGGCGGCTGCCACTGCTTGTTCTCTGGTTACGAGCAGGCGGGTATCTTGTCCGATCTGTCTCAGCGGCAAGAAGGAGAGTGCCAGAGCCACGGCTCCTGCAACAAACAAGCCCCCGCGTGTTTTTGCCCCCAGTGAAGAACAGTGATAATCGAGCTGCGGATCAGGCTCAGTGGACCGCGCGGCGGTGGGCGCTACACTGCTATTCAATAACGGTGTTTCGTCAACGAAGCCTGATGACTTAACGCGCAAAACTGAAAGCGTGAGCCAGATGAACGCCGGTGAAATAGCCACCAAGCCGGATATAAGAAGCCCCGGCGTGTTTGGCGAAAGTAGCGACAAAACGCCGAGAAGACAATTGTATGTGAAGTGAGAGATGACCGAGGGGATTATGCCAAAACGACGAACAAGCAGGCCAAATGTGAATCCGACGAAACTCAGTTCTACTCCGCGTACATACGCAGGTTCCTGTGGATAGTTGCTGTGCATAAACGCCCAACCCACAGCCTGAACGAAGTTGGCAATCCAGAAGTTCTTAGTGAGTTTCTGCACCAGCACAAGGCACAACACACGACATAAAAGTTCTTCGAAGACAGAAGCTTCCACTGCCATGGAAAAAGATGAATATGCCGGTACGAGGCTGCTCAGTACCGCTCCTTCCCTCATTTGCAGTGGAGACCAAACTCCGCACATTCTGCCAACCAGGTAGTAAAAGGTTATCCACCCCAACTGCACGCCGAACATGCAAATGCCCGCGAACAATCCCTGGAATAGCTGCCTGGTCTTGAGGGATATCGGCTTCAAGAATGAATCCGCCATCAATTTATCAGGAAATGCACGACGGTAGAGCGCTTCTGTGCCGCCAATCAAGACTACTGTACTCAACGCGGCGCTAAGCGCACCAAGCAGCGTTGCAATACCGGTTTCGGTTAGATAGGCCTGAAATGTCTTGCTGGTTTCGTAGCCTTTCATAATGACCGGCCAATTATTGACAGTAGAAAGGCACGTGCCGACAAAGGCGAAAAACGCAAACGTTAGTGAAAGCTTCCATCTGACCTGGTGCGTAGAGAGAGCCCATACAAATACAAAGAGCAATGCACCCATCAGGCAGGCAAACACTACTTCGGCGATGGAAGATAGCAGTTCGTTATACGAACGGATGTGGTTGTACTTCCGCTCAAAACTATCGGGAACATGTAATGAATTGCTGAATTCGGTAACGATGTTGCCGGAGACATAGACGTAGGTTCGCATACGTCCGCCTTTGTAATCTTTGCCCTGGTTCTCCCAGGTGAAATAATGATCGAGGCGCCGCGATTGTTTTGCCGTACCGTCAATGATTAGTTTGAGACCCTTGTCTCCGGCGGGGAGCTTTTCCTGGTCTTTAGTGTCGCGTGCTACATCTGCTCCCGGTTTTTCGTCTTTGCTTTGTTCCTTTACCTTGCTCAAGTTTTCAATTTTGCGTGGCTGATTGTCTTCCGCGGGATGCTTGCTGTCAGCCTCTGGTTTCTTTTCCTCAGGCTGCCCATCCGTCTTGGAGTGAGAAATTGCGTTATAGGAATTTTCTTTTCCTGTATCTACACTGGTAGCATCGCGGACCTCTTTTGCCTCCGAGCCCTTTCCCGAATGGAAGTCAGCGCGCGGTTTGTTCTCCGGCAGAGGCAGATCGATGCCCGCTTGTTCATGCGCAAACTTGATAGCAAGTTTCAGCGCTTCCAAATGTGACATCAAGGGCAGTGCCCGTTCTGCCTCGATGGTATGTCTGAATGAATTTAACCGACCATCGGTGGTCAACCATAACCTGAATTCTTCTAGCGAAAGCGGTTTACAAAAGCGACTACTCCACAACCAAACGGGAATTTCCGAACGCATGAGGGTATTTGCTTCGCTCACATCATATTCATGCTCCAGGAAAATCTCTTGATAATCCTGAGCGGAGAATGTGGTTGCTCTAATGAAACCCTTATCGGAATTTCCCGTGGAAAGCAGTGATTTTTGAGCCCGTTCTTCAATCTGTTCGGCACGAAGGCGCAAGTCGATGGAGGCGGCAGGGAAAACGTCGTCGAGTTTCCAAAAGAAACAAGCCGACCCGATCAGTCCGAGCCCGAGCAGCAAGAGAAGAGTTTTATCAATCCGAAAGTCGGATTTGCCCTGGACCGTTTCCACTCAGCAACCTGCTCCTGATTAGGTAAGAGCACATCATAACCAATGGCGGCTTTAACGGAACGAATCCTGTCGAAGTTCAATGGAATGCGACTAAACCTCACACCTGAGAACGAAACAAACACCTGAAGAGAAGCCGATTTTGGAGAAACACTTTAGATCTTTTCATGTCAACGCACGGGATTTTTGTGACTATCTTGTCATTACAGTGCCATTGAGCAGCTTTAACTTGCATTTTGCATGTTTGACGCGTGCACTTATCAAAATGAGAACGGACCTGGAGAATGGCTGTCGAGCCTAACCCGGCCAGAGTCTTAAATGAGATTCTCGTGCTGGCTGCTGTGGGCGGGCGGGTTCGCTCTGGCGGTCGCCGTCATCGTTCTGCAAGAGGCGGGCATCGCCATCAAGGTCATGGATCTTGACCGCCCGGTCGAATCGGTTCCTAATGGCAGGTGCTTCCGGATTCCAGAGCCATCGCAGGCTGGCAGCGTCTGCAGTGGAATTGGACCGCGCACCAAATATGGTGGCTTAGATCGATCTTCTTTTGCGATTGGTCTGTCACCGAGGATCTGGATCTCGTCCTCCCATGGGGGCGTCGCTGCCTGAAGCGAGCCTGTGGTCTTGTTTGCGCTCGATTCGCGCCAGACGCGCTCTAGCTCGCTTCAATTACCTGCCAGTACTGGTAATTCCTTGTAAAGTCCCCATTCCATAATCGAGCCGTCATATACTGGCAGCACTCGCCCTGTATAAGCTTCGTACAACATGGCATAAGTGGACGCCCTTACTCCCACCTCGCAGTACGTGAACAGGTTTTCTGCCAGCAACACATCAGGAGGGGTGAGCGTAAAGAAGCGTGATTTGCTCACAAACTGTCCGTTTTCTTCGAAAAGGCTTTCGAATGTGAGTGGACTTGCACCAGGAAGATGTCCCGGTCTGGGTTGGTAGTCGTAAGACAGTCCCTGAAACTCAGTGAGCAATCTCGTGTCTACCGAACATGGCATTGTGCCCCGTAAATAGTGGTGACGAAGCTGGTGGAAAGTGACTCGCCGCGCGGGTTGGGTGCGGATCTTGAATTCTCCGGGACGAACTCGGTTTTCGCCCTCTTCAATTTCTCCGCCACTGTTAACCCATGCCGACCAGCCTCCGTTCAAAATGCAGACGTGTCGGACTCCCAGATAGAGGAGCATCCAGGCAATTCGTCCTTCTCTTCCCTTTGAAACTCGACCATCGGCATAAACAACTACCGGAATATCGTTGCTAATGCCGGCGGCGGTGAACCGTCGTTCGTAGTCCAAAGCCCCGGGGGCAGCAAGTTCACCCCAGTATCCCGGCTCACTCAAATCCAGGCTGGCTCCCGCCGGTGGGCGAGCCGACCAGCATTCCCAATTCATGGGAATGGAAAAGGGAACATGACCCTTCAAGTGGTCTTCTGTTCCCCTGGCGTCGATTACAGTAATAGGAGGGGTGGCTCGCAGCAGTAGTTTGAGTTCAGGTGGCGAAATTATTGTTACAGTCATCCGGATATTCCTCTGTCTCCCAAGTTGCGCTTACCTTTGCACCGAAGGCATCGACCAAGATTGCATGATGTAGCATGAAGGCGAGCCTCAGAGGTTTGTCAATTGCCAAGCATATCCCGGGTCGTATCGATCGATAAATGGGAAATCTGCGAAAAATTTGTTGCCGGAGCCGAAAATGTCTAAACGTCTTTTATTTGTAGATGACGATTGTAGATTCCGGGAAGTTGTGCTTGCTTTCTTGCAGGGGCGGGGCTTTGAAATTGTGCAGGCTCCGTCGGGAAATGATGCAGAGCTGGAGATGCGCGTTAGCAAATTTGATTTGCTAATAGTTGACGGGCAGTTGCCTGATTTCGATGGTGTCACTTTGATCAGAAATATGCGCGCTCTCGGCGACGAAACCCCGGTTATATTTGTGTCGGGAGCCTGGAAAGACACAGATTCCTACAGGTTGTTGACAGAAGAGTTGAAGGTTGCACAAATACTGCATAAACCGGTGCCCCCCGCTGTTCTTGCAGATCATATCGAAAAGGTCACTGGCGCGGTATTGCTATCGGCAAAAGAAGAGAAGGTGCGCTCCGTCCTGGAGCAATTGGCTGCGCAGTATGCGCTGGATTTACCCGATATGATCTTGGATCTGTGCCGCGATCTTCGTCTGGGTGTTGGAAACAAGCAAAGAGACTATTTGCTGGATGCCAGCCGAAAGGCTCACAAGATTAAGGGTAGCTCTGGATCCTACGGATTTACGGGTATGAGCGCAGCCATGGAGACTGTGGAAGACCTCCTTCACGCGCTGTTAAAAGATGCGCAGACACTTGCCGATGAAGAAAATGGCAAGAAATTATTGACGTTCATGGCCGATTGCAAGTCGCTAGCAGATCACATTGCACGTACCCGAGGTGATACCGCTAACATTGCAGACGGCATTGGCATTTCTCAGATTTTATTGCTGGCTGGAGATTCTGGAATAACCAAGCTTTTTGACTCATTTGTATCATCACGAGTTGATACGGCTTTGACTCTTTGCTCCGACGAGCACGAGCTATTAAGAAGTGCAGGGTTGTCTGCCAGTGATCTCGTTTTTATGGAGGTCGCTCAAAGCACTCTCCATGCAGCGGGCGAATTATGCAAGGCTTTGCGAAGTCAGCCAGGATATGCCGATGTCCCGATTGTATTTATCAGCGCAGACGATCTGACTGCAGACTGCGACGCCACATGCAATTACTTTGGAGCCGTCGACATTATTTACAGACCGCTCGATCCGCAGAAAATTCTCGTGCGAATGAATGAGCTTGTGGTGGCACGTCGTTCGACATTTCCGAAAGTAGTTATGTTCGATGATGATCGAAACTTTGTTCGACGTGTGGAAATGGCTCTTAATTGCGACGGACTCTGTGTTGTCGGTTTCACTGATACATCGCAGGTGGATGCAGTGCTGGAGCATGCTGCACCAAATTTGGTGCTTTTAGATGTGGATATGCCGAAACTTAGCGGGTTTGAAGTTTGCCGGCGAATCAGAACTAATCCGAAGCTGCGCGAATTACCCATCGTAATGGTTACGGCCAGACAAGACTGGGAGACTCGATTGGCTGCTTATGAAAGTGGCGCTGATGATTACCTCTCCAAACCGATTGTCAACGCCGAATTAGTAGTGAAATGCAAGGCCTGGATTGAAAGATCCAGGCGACGATCTGTGCGGTTTGATCCGGTTACCGATCTAATGGTTCACTCGGTGTTTGCGGAACAATCGACCCGGATGCTGTCTATGAATGTGGCGCTCGGTTTTACACTTTTCAAAATCACCAACCTCAAGGAAATAAATGAAGTTTGTGGTCCTGCTGAAGGGGATGTGGTTCTAGCAGCACTGGCCTCTTTGCTGAACAGCCGTTTTAGACCGGATGCACTGCGCGGTCGATGGAGCGGCTCGGAGCTTTCGTTGTTGGTGCGATATGCCGACAAGAGTTCGTATCAGCGTTCTGTTTTGCGGTTTGTCGAAGAATTTGCTGAAGTAGCGTCAGTCTTCAAGACCGTTCCGGAGATTTCGGTGGGCGTGGCATTCGACGGTCCCAACATCTACTCGATTGCTAGAGCGGCCCGTGGTTCGGCGTTACTTTGCAAAACGATGTAACTCATGAAAATACGGCGGGGGGCACGGATTCAACTCGTCTGGACTTATGGAAAAGTATCCCGGGATCTTCCCAACTCAATCGAGTCGTCTCGGAATTTCTTACCTTGGTGTTGCGCTCGCCTTAACTCCACCTTAGCCTGAGGCTGAAAGAATTGACCCGGACTTGGTTAGCGAAACTGTGAGCTAATTGTTTCAGGAGTGCCTCGTAGATGCGACAGGTAAACCCAGATTCTAAGGTCCCGGGCTCAGCGAGCGCTTGGGCGTCTTCGAACAAAGCCAACCGGAATACGATCATAATTTGCGATGTTGAATTCGAGGGACCATTCTTTAGTAGTGACGAAATTCTACCTTTGCCGGGAATCTTTTGTATCGTCTGCGTATCGAACGACGAAATCGAGCTGCTTGAAGTTGATGAATCGCACTACCTGAAAGACTGCCTGAATAGTAGTGAGCACGGAAACAACATGCTCTTTTACGCAGAAAATTGCTCTGGAGTTATATCAGCGATAGTTCACTACACTTCTGGATTATCGCCAAGCGAGCGTTGTGATATGAAGCAAGCGCTGATTCGAAATCTGAAAAGCAATCCATCGTCGAGCCACCGCAGCATCCGTGCGCGAATATAGATGAATCGTCGAGCATTGGTCTCCACGGCTTGGCTTCGGTTATGGTTATGGTCACCAACACGAGTAATTCCCACTGGATGCCACGCGAAGGTTGGAGCGTTGCCGCCTCCCGACCTGCAGGAAAGCCGCGCTCTTTTGAGAGGAATGATTGGGCGAACGGCTGGAGATATGGCCGGGAACGAAGGCCGTCAGCTTGATTCGAAATAATCCTGAAATTAGACAGATCTCAAGATTAAATTATTTGGCAAACTCTTGGCAGCATCCGTTTGTTTTGGGGTAGCCCTGTCGAGAGGGACTCTTTCGTAGAATTCCCGCTTGGCAAGCAGATCCGGAAAAGTGGTGGGGGCAATTACGCGTTCAGAATGGTGATTCCACCATAGACGTTTCACGAAAATTCCACAATTTTGCCACGAGACCTCCATGGACTTATCCTTTGGTTATGAGTATTCTTTAATTCTTGATAACCCACGGAGACCTAGCGGACGATGTCGAAGCAAATGAGCGTCAGAGAGCGATTTTCCCTGGAGTTCGTTACGGCTACCGGATCAGTAGCCCATTCAGGCGCTGCCAGCAGTGGTGGCATTCTTGGTTCGTTACCGGAATTTGTACTCTTTGATACCGTGGAAGAGGTTTCCGACATCACTCCCGCCGCTCCTATCGCTCCTGGCGAAGACTCCACCGCCGCTTTCGATGCAGTTGAAGAATTGAAAGCTCTGTTTGGCGCTGTGCAGAATCGATAATCAAATCAAGAAACAACAAAGAACCGAAAATCACCATCTTTGAGACCAGGGCGAACCACAATGATTCGCCCTTCGTGTTTCTGGGGCTTTCCTGAACCATGAAGTCCTCTGTACATGTTCTCCACTATATCGTCAGGAACATTGCGCTCCCTTTGTTTGTTCCGTTCCAGACATATTTCAAGGGGCGTATCCACAACCCATATTTGAATGTCGCTGTAACCCGCCTGCTTTGCTCTCTCGATAATTGGTTCTCGATGTTTTGCGTTGATATTCGTATTGTCGATAACTATGTCCCAGCCTCTCTTTAGCCCTTCATCAAGGCGCTCAAAGAAGACTTCGAAGACCTTCTCTTTATCTCGTTGATCACCAGCATCGCCCAACAATTCATGTCTAATCAAGTCGGCATTCAGGCAAACAAAACCTTTGTCCAGAAGGCGCTGTGACAAAGTTGTTTTACCAGAACCGGGTATGCCTGCTAGAAGCACCAACTTTTTCAATCGCCTCCCCCCACCTCGCATGCATGGGAGTCCATCTGTTCTTCTTTCCGTTTTAGATAGTCAAGTTCCACCAAGCCCCAGCGCATCCACACAATCCCAACTAGCACTCCTCCTACAGCCCAGACCGCACTGAGGAGATATCTGGTTTCGGCCTGTTCAGTGGTTTGTAATGAAACGGTGGTGTCTAACCAGGGGTTGGTGTATAGAGCCATTGCTGCTCCAGAAACGTAAGTGCCTGCCGCTATCAGTGCAATCTTTCCGTTGGTGGTTAGTTTGCGCCATGACCATGCAGCTTGAATGAAGAATCCTAATGCCCATATGTACAGAGCTATGGACCAATGTTGGTATCTGGAAAGTGGCATGTAATGTTGCAGTGGAAAATTACGCGCCACAACAGCAATGATCATTGCAATGAGTACCAGTTCCAAATGGCGTATGTGACGCATAGCTTTAACTTATACTCGGGGGGGCGTCAGGCGAAGTCTCTCTATGTCTTTCAACAGGTAGTCGACAAGACATTCTACTATCTTGATTCCCTTCTCCTTCGAAGCTAGACGTGCATCGCCCCAAACTCCGCTAGGAGAATAACTGAGGCCGGCATCCCGATCGCGTGTGAGACGGCCGGTGGCATTGTCGTGATAATCTTTGCAAGCCAGGTCCATGTTTACGGTCTGCGGTGAAATCGCCAGCATAAGGGAGGTTTCCAGCTCGTCTGCGTGGGACCCGCCTTCCTGCTCTCCCAAGTCAGCTGGTAGTTGTGCATAGGCCTCATGCAAGTCTGTAAAGGAGAGCAGAAGTCCTCGTTGAGCAAGATTCTCTTGTGCCATCGCCAATGCCTTGGCCGTTGAAATACCATTGTTCAGGACGTAGAACTTGCGCGGACCAAATTTAGCTAACGAGGTACAGATTTCGGATATCATCGCAGCCGATGTTTCAAGTGATAAGGTGATTGAACCGGGGTACTCAACGAAGGCTGGATAATAGAAGTAGCTTACTGTTGGTACCACTACAATTTCTGAGCGCAGTAATAACTCTTGTTTCAGGAACTGTGCCGTCAACCAGTCGTTGTTGAGCGGTAAATGAGGTCCGTGCTCTTTAGCGGCGGAGCCAAGAGGAATCACTATTATCGTTTCGGAATTCAACACGGGTTCGGCTTCCTGCCATGTCATTTTCTCCAGTTCTAAACCTTTCAATGGTGATCACTCCTCGGGGCTTCTTCGTCGCTTCGCCGCCTGGCTAAGGAAACCTGGTTTTCGTTCTGCGCCACAATAGACTACCTTCAATGCTCCTTCGTCCTAATGGATAATGTTTGCGCAAATGTGCATCTAGAAACCGTAGCTATGCACATTAAACCAAATGGCCTGTTGCTGCATGATAATAGCGTAAGTCGTCGAACCAAACGTATCGGAAGGGGCATGAACCGTGCCTCTTCCTGCGGGCGGCGAGTCGGACAACAGGTGGAATAATCTATATCACCTGACCCGAAAGTTTTTTTCCGTGACCCCGCGAGGGAGCGTGATAAGCGCTCCTTTCGCTTTTGGAGCATCTGCGGGAATCTGATGGCTCTAGAAACGCATAATCAGCGCCAACGAAGGGAGTGGTGCCGGTGACACCAGCGCACAAGTAACGAACAGAAGCGACGATTCTGGACATTCTTGAGGCTGTGAATCCTCCACGATCAATATTTCACCGAACCTTCTTGCCCCGAGGTTCACCTGGCACGTTAGTTCAAGCACTTGGCGTGCCTGCGCAAGTGGAATCGGCGAGCACTATTTGAATTGGCTGAGGATGCAAAAAATCAATTTGAGATCCTTTTGCAAGCAGATTATTGGTGTTTTATAAAACAACAGCTCACACCAGGCATCCATATACAGAGCAAGTTTCATTGAGCATCAATCTCTTGAAATTGAACGACCTGCTCAAAGTCGGCAGAGTGAGCGCGTCTTGGATGCTGTTGCTTAAATCAGTATAGAACAACTGTACAAATATGCAGACGTGAATAGTGCGTTCCACATTATTTAGGGCATGGATTTATCGCATTATTACCTCACAAGCAGATGACACCACTGCGAACACCACCAACACCACCAACACCACTAACACCACACCAAATGCTAATTCGGGACTCGCGCTTTGAGCACCGGACCATGCATTACCACGAGAGATGGAGAGACAATCACATGGACGAAGATTTTACCAAGAAGACCGAAGCTACCGAGAAGGGAGAAAAGGGCGAGGATTCCGGCGCCGAGTCTGCTGCTGCTGCGATGGCTGCTGAAGCCTTCGGCGAAGCTGGCTCTAAGGGCAATGGCAAGGGCGGTTCGAAGGTAGAGAAGGAAGGTTCCACATCCAAGATGGAGAAGGAAGGTTCCGGAAGTTCGAAGGCAGAGAAGGAAGGTTCCACATCCAAGATGGAGAAGGAAGGTTCCGGAAGTTCGAAGGCAGAGAAGGAAGAATCTTCCTCTAAGATGGAAAAGGAAGGTTCCGGAAGTTCGAAGGCAGAGAAGGAAGGTTCTTCCTCCAAGATGGAAAAGGAAGGCTCCGCAAGTTCGAAGGCAGAAAAGGAAGGTTCCGCAAGTTCGAAGATTGAGAAGGACGGTTCCGGAGTATCGAAGGCCGAGAAGGTCGCTGGCGGCGTCACCGAAAAGGAAATGAAGGACGTCAAAGGCGTCACTGAAAAGGAAATGAAGGGCATCAAGGAAGCCATGGATGCCAAGGATGGCAAGGAAATCTTCGGCAAGCTTCAGGAAATGAACAAGAAGCAAGATGTTGTCACCAAGCTCGATACAGGCGACACTTTGGTAAGAGATGGCAAAACACAGCATGTATTCATGCCTAATGGTGATCGCCTCGAGATTACCCCCGGCAAAGCAGGTCCTAACTACAACCTCGAAACCAAGTCTAACGTTAAGGTGTCAAGCGAAAATGGCGTAACCAAAATCGTTTACGAAAATGGTCACTCTATCTCGTTCGACAACCAGGGCGTTCGTGACATTCATCGTGGTAAGACCGGCGTAAGTTTCGGCAGAATGAACGAGATGCAAAATAAGCCGAACATAATTGAGGGACTCAAGCCGAACGCTATCGACCAACTCAAGCCGAACGCTATCGACCAACTCAAGCCGAACGCTATCGACCGACTCAAGCCGAACGCTGTTGACCAACTCAAGCCGAACGCTGTTGACCAACTCAAGCCGAACGGCGAGATTCGTGAACTCAAGCCAGTGAAGCCGGAAGGCGGAAGCAATCCTGCAGCAGGCGGCGAGATTCGTGAACTCAAGCCAGTGAAGCCGGAAGGCGGAAGCAATCCTGCAGCAGGCGGCGAGATTCGTGAACTCAAGCCAGTGAAGCCGGAAGGTGGAAGCAATCCTGCAGCAGGCGGCGAGGTTCGTGACCTCAAGCCAGTCAAACCAGGAAGCTCCAGCCAACTCGAGGACATGCTACGCAAACTGCGTCGCTAACATGACTTACGAAGACGGGGCGCTCAGCGCCCCGTCTCCACCTCAATACAATCAAGATTTACCTCGGAGTTAGACTGCGGTGACTCGCCTGGAGGAGCATGAAAATGCTCCTTTATGGCTTTTTGGTATTGAGGATATTATGAGTTGACTTACCGTATGGAGGTTGTTCAAAGTCCAGACCTGAGCCAATCTTCCAGCATTCGGCAAATATCCACCGTTGCAATAGACCAAGCTTGGTGCCAGTGCATTGGTGCCAGTGCAGTCGCCATTGAATTTGGGCTAGTGGACAACAATGGCAATTACCGCAGTAATTTATCTGACGAGTGGTCATTCAGCTGGAGTTAGGTTCGGTTCACTTGCCTTACCTTATACCCGTCTGTTTGAGTTCTTGTCGATTCGCCTGCAAAATCAACCCTCGTGAGTGCCTACGCGCTCTCTTCTCTCTTTAAATGCGCTGTCCTCATATACTCGATTACCTTTGTGAACCGTCATCACCACTTTGCCTTTGAACTGTTCTCGGGCATATGGAGTATTCCGTGAACGAGAAAATCCCTCCAGTGGATCATATGTCCAGATTCGCTCAGGGTCTATCACGGCAAAACTTGCCGGACTGTTACGCTGCAATGATGGCTCCGGCAGATCAAGAATACGCGCCGGATTGATCGTGAACAGCGCGAAGAACTTCAACCGCCCCAGCTTGTTTAACAGCGCTTTGCTGGATATGGCAAAGGCAGTCTCCAAACCAATAATTCCAACAGGGCATTCCGCGAACATGCCCGATTTGTCGAGCCTGGTATGCGGCGCATGGTCTGTAGCTATGGCGTCGATTGTTCCGTCAATAAGACCGGCGATGATTGCTTGCTTATCTTGCTCATCTCGCAGAGGAGGGTTCATCTTCAGATGTGTATCGAACTCCACGATGGCGTCAGTGCTCAAAGAAAGGTGATGTGGGGTTGCATCCGCTGTCACTGGCAAACCGTCACGCTTTGCTTGCCTGATCAATTCGACGGCACGTGCAGTCGACAGGTGTGTGAAATGATATGGACTGTTAGTCATCCGCACCAACTCTAATTCGCGAGCAACTGCAATTGCCTCCGCTGCAGCTGGTCTGCCTGGCAGACCCATTCGAGTTGAGACGAAGCCCTCGTTGATCACTCCGCCTTCAACCATGTCCTGGTCTTCAGCATGACTGATTATCAACTTCCCGGTGAGTTGAACATACTCCAATGCGCGACGCAGAACAGCCATATTCTGTATTGTCACGCCGTCGTCGGAGAATGCGATAGCACCGGCCTCCGAAAGTTCCACCATGTTGGTGAGTTCTTCCCCGCGCATACCTTTTGTTACGCAAGCAACTGGAAGTACATCAACGACGGCACGCTCGCGAATCCGCTGCAGGTACATTGCGAAAATGGCGCCGCCATCCAGAGGCGGCTCCGTATTGGCCATGGCAATAACAGTGGTAAAACCTCCGGCGGCCGCAGCTTTTGTTCCTGAATGCAAATCTTCTTTGTCTCTTTGACCGAGGTCGCGCATGTGAGTGTGCATGTCGATGAGACCGGGCACCACCCACATACCGGTGCCGTCAATCAAGTCTTCGTTTGATTGTGACGAAAGTGATTTGCCTTCCTCCACTATCGTGTTTCCCTGTACTCGCAGGTCGCCTTGATATTCGAGCTGGCGTGAGGGATCTATAAGAAGAACATTTTTTAAAAGCATTCCCTGTACGAGTGTCATTATTCCCCCAGTAACAAGTAGAGCACAGCCATGCGGACGGCAACGCCGTTAGTTACCTGCGTTGTGATAAGTGATTTCTCGGAACATTCGGCCAATTCGTCTGAGATTTCAACGTCCCTGTTCATCGGACCGGGATGTAGAACTCGCGCTTCCGGTTTTGCCAGGCGCATGCGGGCGGAGTCTATTCTGTATAAGCGCCGATACTCACCAATACTCGGTATCAAACCCTGCTTCTGGCGCTCTAGTTGAATACGTAGAACCATTACGAAATCGGCGTTTTCGATTGCGGGCTCCACTTTGCTGTGAACAATCACTCCCATCTTTCCGAGATCGATTGGCGTTAGTGTTGGTGGCCCGGCGGTGTGTACCATGGCACCACATCTGGTGAGAAGGCGTATGTTTGAGCGAGCGACTCTACTATGTTTCAGGTCTCCAACAATGGCGATTTTTGCGCCATTGAGACTGCCGCGAACTTCCGACATTGTAAAGTAATCCAGTAGAGCCTGTGTAGGATGCGCGTTCCATCCGTCGCCGGCATTAATCAGGTGTAGCCTGTCTCCCAATTCGCGCGCCATCTGTCGGGCACTCCCCGATGCACTATGTCGCTGAATCAGTGCTTGTACGCCCATGGACAAAAGTGTTTTGCTGGTATCGATTATGGTTTCACCCTTAACTACGGATGAAGACGCCACGTCTAAATTCAGTAGGGTAGCTCCCAATCGACGCGCCGCTAGTTCGAAACTACTGCGGGTGCGTGTCGAGTTTTCGTAAAAAGCGGTGGCAATCGTTCTTGTGTGAAGCACCGAAAGCGGTGCATCACCAGCCTTCAATATCTTTTTCGCTTCAGTGGCCACATCAGTGATGCTCGCTAGCTCCCCTGGAGTCAGGTCGTCTGTATCGAGCAAATGTTGCCGGGTCCGCCAGTGCTGGCGACCACGATTGAATGCCCTGGTAAAGGCTTCTAACCGACTTGCCGATGCTTCCGCTGTAACCGTTTGTTCCGACATTATTTTACCCTTCACTTGCGCGATACGCGGTGTGAACTCATCCTGGTCGCATTTCTCAGCGATCAGGTCCTCTAGTATAGTGGCGTTTTCGGTTAATTGCGCTTCATTACGCCATTTCGTGGTTGCCAAGCTAGGGGCTTTCACTTACCATCGATGAGTTCGATGGCGGGCAAAGGCCCTTTGAGTTGCGTTTGCGAGCCCCGGTTCCGTTCACCTGACGGGAGGACTCCTTCATATGTCAAATACAGAAAACCTCGGAAGTACCAGAAGCAATTTTGCGAGCAGACTACTCAATAAAGAGTTGACTGATCGTACAAAAAAAACAACGCTTCAGCTGAACAAATTGACGCCAGCTGATGCAGCCAAATTTGCCGCTGCAGAAAAAGTAGAAGCCACGAAAGAGACAGTTGCCGCGGGCAAGTAACTTCTGGCTTATTCCTTCCGTGTGCAGCTGAAACCTGCGTTTGAGGGTTTCGCCGGCTCAAAGAGCAAACAAATACTTCCATCAAGAATGTGCTTGCACAGGGGCTTGATGGGAGTTGTTGGCTTTGAGGTGAGATCTTTGAAAATGCAACTGCATTCTCTCCCGACATGGAAGCCTCCGACTCACGCCCTAAATTTCAAGAATGGATTTCACAAGAACGAATTCGCCACGGACACCAAAATGCATGGCGGCGGGTGATCTTAACGGTGATCAAGTCAACGTTAAGATCAAATGCCTCGCAATTCGCTGAGCCCGTTCTGCAGTTATTCCACGATTCTGCTTAAGATAGCCGTTGCAGTTAGGCCTCAATCGTGAACAGCAATCAAGAGCAGATGGAGCAACTTCATGAAGAACACTTCAGGTCAAAGTTGTGATTGACCCGTTGTTTAGACCCGTTGTTTAGACCAGGTAAGGGCAGAGGATGAGCAGATGGCGGTGATCTACTTAGAACTTTTCAAGTTGTTGGGCAAAGATACCTCAAGCGAAGAATGGATTTCTCTAGTGAATAAATGCGGTGATCCAAGGCAATTCTATGATTTGTTCATATTCATGGATTATGGATTCGTGGTGGGTATTTCAAATTGCAAGGTTGACTCTGTATCGATGACCACTAGCTTCAAGGGATCCAAATCGTTTTCAGGAGAGGTGGCAAAAAACATCCGGATCGGAGATAAGCGCACGACTGTGGAGCAGCATCTTGGTCCTCCGCAATCGATTGGAAGAATGCAGTCCGAGAGACCTTGTCCAGATTTTTCTGATGAAGTCGCCGTTGCAGAATTCTTGGAAAGCAGTGCAAACGATCCCTTCTCCATCATCTTCTACAAGTACAGAGTTGCCGAGTCAACTACCTTGGTCGTACACTTTGATGATCAAAATGACGAACTTTACGAAGCCTCCTACTCTCCGCGTGACTACTTCGATGAAATTGACGAATTAGAACATAGTGAACGATTCCTTGAAGCTGGCGAAGCTCGAGAACAAGCTCTGGAGAAATTTCTCAAGGAAGCGATAGAGACGGAAATGAGGGCGGGGCAGACTATGCCTTCCAACAGGCTCATGCTCTCTCCCCTTTATGAGGATACAGGCGATTGTTATGAGCGCGCGGGAAAGCCGGCTCGTGCTCAGGTGTTTTTTGACCTTGCTCCAAAGAACAGGTATTGCGGCTTGGCTTCCGAGGAGTACAGCATCTTCTTGGAGGTAACTGGAAGAGAAGATGAAGCGCTCGAACAATTGTTGTTGATCCTGAAGGCCGAACAGAAATTCATCACTTCCAGACATCGAAAAAATGTTCTCAAAAATGTCAGACGGTTGGCCGGGGTGCAAGGAATGAGCGACCAGGCAATATTGGATTTATTGCGATCGAGAGCCATCCGCGGCTTTGCCTGATGCAGGAAGTTGTGTTGTTGTCATTAGTAGTCCTGTCATCTCCCCGCTGTCCGTTGGTGGCACTATTGCCGGTGACGCGTGCGCAAGCCGTGCTCTGACGTTATACGGATTGGGCTGATTGGCATAGCCATGGCGACTATTTTCACGGACAGGAAGCGCTACCGACAGCGCTACCGATAGAAGAGGCAGTCCAAACGCCGTTTGCTTTTATCGCTCAACGAAACTGGTGGAACTAAGCGGCCATCGCCCTTTGCCCCAGTCACTCCAAGTAATGATGCTTCAAAGTGGCGACAGCAGGTCTTGAATTAGGAATGCCAAGGTTGCTAACCTGTACAACTGTCAGGGAAGCACGGCTGGGGCAGGCTATAGGCTCACGGAATGATGGCGCGGACTGCAGAGTTACTTGGTTGTGGAGGGTTAGTTAATGGCCGCCGAATTTACCTGTGAGGAGATTCTTGAAATTTGTGACGGTCGGTTGTGCGCAGGAATGATGCCCGACGAAGCCGGAGTCGTCTGTACCGATACCCGCAACCTGAAGGAGGGGCAGTGGTACTTGGCCCTTTCAGGGGAGAAATTCGACGGGCATGATTTTCTCGGTGATGCCTTTGCAGTTGGTGCACTGGGAGCCATTGTTGCGGAAAGGTCTCATTATCCGATTTCTAATCCTAACTTCCCGTTGCTTGCAGTGGGGGATACGCTAACGGCTTATCACTCGTTGGCTCGAAATTGGCGTAAACGCATTGCACCGCGAGTGGTGGCAGTAACAGGTTCGTCAGGAAAAACCACAACCAAAGAAATGGGTGCTGCAGTATTTGGACACGCCAGACGGTGCCACTATTCGGCGCGCAACGAAAACAATGAGTACGGCGTGCCGGCAACTTTGTTGTCTATGCCTGATGATACGCAGGTGGCCGTAGTTGAGATGGCGATGCGTGGTTTGAAGCAAATAGAACTCCTGGCGCGCTGTGCGGTCCCTGACATTGGCATAATCACTAACGCAGGTACGGCGCACATCGAGCTGCTCGGCTCGTTGGAAAACATCGCTCGAGCCAAGTGCGAGTTACTGGAACATCTTAAACCGGGTCGGGGAATAGCGATCATTGGCAATCCCTGCGAGTTATTGATGAACCGCGTTCGCGAAGTGTTCTCGGGCAAGATTTTGGCATTTGATGAAAACAGTGTGCAAATATTGCAATCCACCGCCGAAGGAACAACGTTTACGGTCGCTGGTGGCGAGCGTCAGTTTTTCATATGCGTTAGCGGCCTGCCCCTGATTCAAGATGCATGGTGCATTGTTATGGCGGCTCGAGAGCTAGGATTAGATGATGATCTTATCGCCGACGGACTTCGCAGATTTCGACCGCTGACAGGCCGAGGAAATAAAGTCGTAACAGCAAGCGGCGCGCTGGTTCTGGATGAATCGTATAACGGCAATCCTGATTCGGTTCGCGCTGCGGTGACCGGAATGCTATCTTCTGTATCCCAGCCGAAGAAAATTGTTGTGCTGGGAGATCTCGCTGAATTGGGGGAGCACACGGAGCCCTTATTGCAAGATCTCGGGATATGGCTTAAGGACAAGCCGCTCGCTGCATTAATTACCGTCGGATCACTGGCGCGATATATTGCCGATGGAGCGAGCGGAGCCGGTTATGATGTCATTGCCTGCGGCACGATTCCAGAGTCCGAACTACAATTGCGTGATCTTCTTGATGCCGACTCTTGCGTCCTGATAAAGGGCTCGCGTTCTGCAAAATTGGATCAGCTTGTTTCGTTGCTGACAAACTAGCAATCAGCGCTCCCTGCGGTTCCTGCGTCGTCTCGTCCGCGCCAGAGCCCGCTCAACTCGCTTCAATTGGCGTGGTCTCGTCCTTCCAATCGCAGCTTGATCGGTCTACTGCCGATTCTTCTGGCCGTTTTTCTTGTTGCTCTTATAACGCGTTCAGGCATGGTGTCGCAAGAATGCTTTGAGTTGAGAGTAGCGATAAAACGCGGGTCAGGAGTCTTTTCTACTATCATTGATTCGGCAATATCTCGCGATGCAAATGGATGTGCCAGGCGAAGAGCGTTGGTTTTCATAGTGAGCAGCTTCGCCGGATCTGATAACAGTTTGTCGATTTTGTAGCCGAGGGTTGGTAGGTTGTTACAACGGATTGCCGCGCCCTCTTCCAAAAGATGGTCGGCATTTCTTTCTTCCTGGCCAGGAATAGGATTGACGACCACAAATACGAGCCCTTTGGTAAGAGCCTCGGAAGTGGTTAGTCCGCCCGGTTTTCCCAGTACGATGTCGGACGCTGCCATATATTCATCCATCTCTGTGGTATAGCCCACGGCCTTTAGAAGAACCTTTGTGGCTGGGTTGTTTTCGTTCCAACTATTCAATCTCTCTCGTAATTCGTCATTCTTGCCACACATCGCCAGAACTTGCGAAGGGTGCTTAATTTCGCGCACATAGCGAAGGATGTGCTCCATCGGTCCGACGCCGAATCCGCCGGCTGAAAGCATAATGGTTGGCCGCTCAAGGTCAATTCCGAGTTTCTTTCGCATTTCAGTTTTATCTTTCTGAATTGAGAAAACCGGGTCGACTGGAATTCCTGTAACCGATATTCTTTCCGGAGCGAAACCAAGTTGTTCTAGATGCACCTTCGTTTCATCCATGGCGACAAAATAGCGGGAAACGTGGCGGCATAACCACATGGCGTGCACGTCGAAGTCTGTTATCACCACTGCGTGACGGGCTTGAATTGCGCGGCGACAAATCAACCAGGACATGATTTCGGCGGGCAAGAAGTGCGTGCAAATCACAATATCAGGGCGATAATTTCTCAAAGCATTGATTAGCGGAATAGCGTTCATTCGATCAAAGATCAATCGGCGATTTTCATCCTTCCATGGTTTGTCGGCATAGTCATAAAGCCATCCAAGTACGCCCGGTGCTTTGTTGACCATATCTATGTAGGTCTTCGAGTAAACGCTCCGAAAGGCAGGGCTAGTAAATTGCAATGCGTCTTCGTGGCGAACGTCTTGCACATCGGAGCGTGCTGCAAATGCTCGCTCGAGAGCTTGCGCCGCACGGACATGCCCAGCCCCGGCGGATGCTGAAAGTATCAATACTCGTTTTGACATTTTACCCCCAGAGAGCTGCGGTGTTCGGTCTCTGCTCTTGCTATTCAGTTTCCCACTATAATTTCGGCGTTTAGCGAAGGAACAACAGTTAAGGATTCGTTCTGTTATTTATTCTGTTGTGTCTACGCGCCAAAATAACCAACGAAAGCAAAAGATGCGGGGAAAATTGACACATGCCAAATCGCTGAATCGCTGAGTGAATCCGGTCCAAACTTTTCCAGGCGAGGTCCCGCCATTCCACCTCCGGCTTGAACAGAGGTTCCGGGCAATCAGGAGCGTGGAAGTTGGAGCTGTTTGAACACGGCGGGTTGAATTAGAGTTTGGCGGGAGCGTTGAAGTTGGCCCTGTTGAACAGTGTTCCAGGTCAATAGGTGGTGGGATCGTTGAAGTTGAACCGGCTTGAACAGCGGTTCCAGGTCAATTGAGTTCGGTCGGGGCGTGGATTGAGTGTGCGAAGCACGATTAGGTACTGCCGATTGACTACGTTCCGGGTATTTTCATCGCCGACGAGAGCAGACGTATGCAGTTGCCTGCTTGGATATACGCGGAATATGTGTATTTAGCGAATGAATCGCACGGGTATAAAGAATCGGAAGCTGCCAATGCAAGTTCCGCGTCCACCGCACTCAATTTCCAACTTCCTCGTTGTGTGGCCGCGTGCTAAGGTAGTATCCGAGGGAACCTTGGGCAGTTAGACTCATTCAGGGACAATTTTATGAGTAATCCAGAGCCGGGCATAACCGATAAAGAAGCCGAGATACAGGCGGCCGAAGAGAAGGCGCCAGTCGAGAAAAACGGCTCAGGGGTAGAACACAATGGCGATCATGGTGTATCAGACACATCGTCGACTTCTGATAAAGCCGAAAATACAACCGGTTCTGAAATTGTGATTGAACCTGCGATCGAAACTGGTCGGGATAGCAAGGCTGATGAAAAAGCTGAATCCACTCAGCCACCCGCGGCTGAGAAATCTGCCGAGACCGAAGCGAGTTCTCCGGACTTGGTAGGGGATACCTTCAAGACTTTTCTCGACTCTGCTACCAGCGATTCAACTCATGAAATATCAAGTGAGTCCGCTCCATCGAGTGAGTCCCCCTCGTCGACGATCGAGCCAGCATCAAAAGCTCAATTGAACGAAGAGTCCGAGGATAAAAATGCCGCAGTCGCAGGTGGTGCTGTCGAGGCTTCCACCGATCCCGGTGAGGCGGCAAAAACTGCTTCTGGTGAAGCGAATGAACCGTCTGCAACAACGACTGAAGGCAGTGAGGGGGCAGAGGCTAACCAGGATTCTATCGAGGGAAGCGCTGTCCGCAAAGATGATGCATTAGAGGTACCAGCAGTTGGTACGGAGAGTCCGGGGGAAGGCTCGGCGGGAGCGGTTGGCGAGCCGGAACCAGGGCGAAGAACTTTCACTAAGATAAAATCGTCGCACATTCTAGAAGAGGTATTGGAGAACAAAGCAGAAGAAGAGGCGCTTCCAGACGACGTTAAGAAACGTCTGCGATACCCCATGGCTCTAGACTTGATCCTTGGGCTAGGATTGCTTGTGTCTGTGGGCGGGTTCACTATCGGGCTCTTCAACATGTATTTGGTTCATGCTGCCACCGAGAGCATTAATAAGGCGAATTACGAGGCTGCTATTGCCATTTTGCGTGGCGCCCCGATGTCCGGGGTTTTCGCCATGCCGGGCTCGGAACCCGAAGAACTACTCAGTCAGGCTCTTTACCTCGATTCCGTCGAAAAAGTGAAGGATGGCAGCGTTGAGTACGGTTTGGAGCAGTTGCGACTTATAAAACCCGGGTCTAAATTCTTTGCTGTCGCTCAGCATGTGATAGACGAAAACACTGAGCAAGCCGAAATGCTTTTAGAGGGAGGGACTGAGCATATTGAAACTGCTCCCGTAGTCGAAAAGAAATCCGCCTACGAGAAGGCACTCCAGAGCGAGGAGTAACTTCTTCTTGAGCTGTGGTGCTGGTAGGGGCAAGCTATTCGCTGGCGAGTTGCTTGTATTGTTCTGCGCTCAAAGCCGCTTCAAGTTCGGAAGGGTTGGCCAGTGTGACCTTAATCATCCATCCTTCGGTGTAACAATCAAGGTTTACCAGTTCCGGTTCCGATGACAGACGGTCGTTAACTGCGGTGACCAGTCCACTGACTGGCATATACAAGTCCGATACGGATTTTACGGATTCGATCACTCCGAACTTATCCTCTTTCTTGAAATTGGCGCCAACCTTGGGCAGTTCGACATAGGTTACGTCACCGAGTTGGTCTGCTGCAAACGACGTAACTCCAATAACTACCGAGTCACCCTCAACGCGTATATATTCATGAGACTTGACATACTTGAGGTCCTCCGGATACAGGAGCGTCTTACCTGCCGTATCAGCCATTACAGAATCCTCTTTGTTGGTAATTTATGAAATGAGTGTATTTATACCAGATGTGTGGACAGGGCGGGCGCTAATGTCTTCGTTCCAGGCTCCTTGGCAACGAGCATCTCACCGTCCGTTTGATTCAAATCAGTGGCAACCTCGAATATGGTTTGGTTATGGGCGTTTATAGAATGGACGCTTAACTACTTCGGCGGCTACCTTAGATTCGCGGATTTCCACTGCAAGCTTGGTTCCCACCTTTGCAAATTCTGGCGGCACAAAGGCGCAGGCGATTGGGTAGCCGACAAAAATTCCTTGAGAGCCACTAGTTACGGTGCCTATTTTAGTGTCGCCGTTATAGACCGAATATCCCTGTCTGGGAAGTGCTCGGCCGTCGGTACGAAGGCAAACCATCTGCTTGGGAAGACCGTTCTCTTTTTGGTTTCGCAATACGGTGGATCCTATAAAATCGCCTTTATCGAGTTTTACACTCCAACCGAGACCTGCTTCCAGCGGCCCGGTGGTGTCATCTAACTCGTGCCCGTATAAAGGGAGTGTTGCTTCCAGTCTCAATGTGTCGCGGGCACCAAGTCCGCATGGCTCTATGCCTGCCGGTTGACCTTTTTCCAGTAATGTATTCCACAGTGCCTCAACCTTATCTATATCTACAAAGATCTCAAAGCCGTCCTCGCCTGTGTATCCCGTGCGTCCCCACGCTGCCTTGATTCCGTCTATGAGACCGTCGCCGTAGTGAAACGAAGGAATATCCTTTATGTGGTCGCCTGCGAGGCTGGCAAGCAGATTCACTGCTGCCGGTCCCTGTAGTGCCAAGAGAGCTGTCTGGTCGGAAATATTCGTCATCTTAACGTTGGTGGATCTAGTCGCATGTGATGACAACCACTTCCAATCTTTCTCAATGTTCGATGCATTCACCACCAGCATATAGCCGCTGTCGAGTCTGTAAACAATTAAGTCGTCGACTGTTCCACCCTCGTCGTTACACATCTGAGTGTAAAGTGCCGTATTTGGTGCGGTAAGTCTTGTGACATCATTGGCAACCATTTGTTGTAAAAATTCCGTGGCACCAGAGCCTTGAATCCAGAATTCGCCCATGTGAGAAACATCAAAGATTCCAACTTTTGTTCGCACTGCGTTGTGCTCAGTGACGATGGACCTGTATTGAACAGGCATGAACCAGCCTGCAAAATCGACCATGCGAGCACCAAGTTGCGTATGAGCAGATGCAAGTGGGGTCTGTTTCAGTTGGGCGGTGGTCATTTGTCCTCCTTGGGGCGCTTTGTACTCGAGGAGCTGTGGCTGTGGAACAAGCTCACATTTCAACGGCACTTTAAATGTGATGTGCAGCAATGAGTTCTGCAACGCCTGAGCAATCTCTCACATTGCGGCTCGGCGGGCTGCCGGACGCAAGCATGATCGTATCACGTGCTCACGGGTTCCCGATTTTTCGGTGGTTTGCCCTCCTCAAGTCTTGAGAATGGCGCAATATTTTGCTCGTGGTAATCTTACCGGAATACAAACGCCTCGTTCAACGATATTCAGGAGATGCTGTGGCGATACCAAAAGGACCCGTTGAGGAGTGGTTGTTTCACGGAACCGATACCACGGATCATTCAAGCGATCGAAAAGATCCATGGTGGAAAGTTATGTGCCTGACCGGAGTGGACTATTTCTCGTCCATGGGATTCCAACCTGGCATTTCCTACCTTGCGGCGGGTTTGCTAGCACCACTTGCCACCTTGAACCTGGTTGTACTTACCCTCATCGGAGCGCTGCCTGCATACTGGTTTGTGGCAAAGTCGAGCCCCCACGGGCAGGGTAGTTTTCGAATTCTGGAAGGTTTGTTGGCAGGGTGGAAAGGGAAAACGCTAGTACTCATTCTTCTCGGATTTGCGGCAACAGATTTTATTTTTACTATCACAATGTGTGCGGCAGACGCCAGCGCGCACATCGTGGAGAATCCTTGGATGCACCGGTTTCCGGGAGATAGGCTTGCTATCACATCCGGGCTGATTGGAACTTTGGGCGGTGTTTTTCTTTTCGGATTTGGCGAGGCGATGACGCTTTCTTTTTGGCTTGTGGTCCTTTATCTGGCTGTTAATGTGGTGACTCTCTTTGCGACCCTCTCGGCATTGGTGACAGAGCCACGACTCATAACTGAATGGTTGAGTAAGCTATCGGTCCAATACCCTTCTCCATGGAAAATGTTTGTTCTTTCCTTCACTGCATTTCCCCAGCTCGCTCTCGGTCTGTCGGGGTTTGAAACGGGTGTTGCGGTAATGACGCATATCAAAACCGACAAACCGAACGATCTGGAAATGCGAGTGCGCAATACACGAAAACTTCTTGTTTGTGTTGCGATTATTATGAGTGTATTCCTTCTTCTGGGAAATTTGGTGGCAACTGTTCTGATCCCGCCTGAACTCTTTGCTGAACATGGTGCTGCCAATGGACGCGCGCTTGCATACCTTACGCACAAATATCTTGGTGATACGTTTGGCACAGTCTATGACATTTCAACCGTAGCAATTCTTTGGTTTGCCGGTGCGTCGGGGATGGCCGCTTTGTTGAGCCTCGTGCCGCAATATCTGCCGCGTTATGGAATGGCTCCCGATTGGGCGCGAGCAGTACGCCCCTTAGTGTTATTCTTTACGGCGGTTTCTCTTTTCATAACCGTTGTATTTCGGGCAGACGTTGATTCGCAAGCGGGTGCATTTGCTACAGGGCTCCTGGTATTAATTACGTCAGCGGTGGTCTCAGTCACTTGTTCTATATGGAGAAATCATCCATTCTTGCGTTGGTATTTCGCATTAATTTCTGCCGTGTTTGTATATGCTTCCATTGCAATTATGGTGCAGAGACCAGACGGATTGCAGATTTCGCTCGCATTTACCGTGACCATAGTTGCAGCATCATTTACATCAAGGGCTGTGCGATCTACGGAGTTGAGAATAACAAAGGTTGAAATGGATGAGGTTGCGCGGAGCTTTATCGACAAGGCCTGTACGGAGCACTGGGGCGAAGTGCGGCTTCTTGCACATAGACCGGATGACAGAGATTTTGGACTGAAGGAAGCACAATCACGTCGCGATCACAGCATTCAAACGGCAGAAGGAAATTTCATTCTTCTAGAAATTATTCCGGCTGATGTCTCAGAGTTTAAAACTGATAGACTCGCGGTGACGGGCCAACAGGATGGTGAACATCAGATTTTGCGCTGCTCCGGGCCTAGCGTTCCGAACGCGATTGCTGCATTATTGCTGCATATTCGCGATACTACTAACAAAATTCCCCACGCATATCTGGGATGGACTGAGGGGAATCCACTGGCTAAGTTGGCTAAGTACGTTTTGTTCGGCGAAGGCGAAACGGCTCCGCTTACCAGGGAGATTCTGCGTGTGGCCGAGCCGGATCCCGAAAAGCGGCCCAAAGTCCACGTAGCATAGTGCGGGGACATTCTGGAGGACGGAAACACAAACTTCTATCCCTTGAAGATCCAAAGAAGATATACTTTGTGACTCTCGTCGTTCTAAAACCGGTCCAGCCCTTAACCTCAGGAGGTTCTATGTCAGACGAATTTGATACCAAGTATCATATCGAGCAACTAAACAAGACCGATAATGAAATATCGAAGCGATTGTCTAAGGCAGAAAGTGCTTTGCGGGCACTCTTCGAAGCTGTTTCAAGGATGAATGAAGCGACCAATCCAGCCATTCAGAAGAAATTGAATGAAGCTTTTGAATATCTGAAGTAGTCAAACACCGCTGCGTGTTTGCTTGTTGGATTTCTGACTGAGGCTCTTTATCCTGGCGATGGCTTGGACTTGATGAAGGCTTCAATCGCTTTAAATCATTGGAGCGCATTTTTTAGGCGCTGGCTACTGCTTCTGTGGCACCGAGTCTGGTGGCATCTGAAGTCCTTACTCCCAGTAGCAGCTCAGTCACAAGCTGATCTAACTTTTCATATTGGAGTCCCGGGCTTGCTAGTTCGTCCACATTGAACGTTTCTTCTTTGAGGGCTAACGCATTGTGCCGGTTGTAGTTTCGCAAAACTGGCGTGTCTGTTTGGCTGCGTTTCTTGATCTGCTCCAGCAAAGCCTGGATTTCTTTGTCTTCAGTGAATTGCCTTGCCTTCTCTTTGAGGATATTATAGGTTCGCATGCACCCCAGCGCAAAGGACCACACTCCGTCTTCGTCTTCGGTTCGATATGCATGGGCATCGAAGTGTCGAGGACCCTGGTATCCCGATTCTTCCAGCAGTTTGACAAGATAGAACATCGGTTTGAGGTTTTCGCTGGCAAATCGTAAGTCTTGATCGTAGCGTCCCGGTTTTTGATCATTTAGATCGATGTGGAACAGTTTTCCCGCGTCTATAGCTTGTGCTATGCCGTGGTAGAAATTGAGGCCGCTCATGTGTTCATGGGCCACCTCCGGATTTACGCCGACAATGTTGGCATGGTCGAGAGTGTTAATGAAGGCGAGCATATGACCGGTTGTGGGTAGATAAATATCACCCCTGGGTTCGTTAGGCTTAGCCTCTAATGCAAATCTGATGTCATACTCTTGATCGAGCACATATTCGCATAAATAATTGAGTGATTCTCGATAGTGTTTTAGTGCCTCAAGCGCATCCTTAGAAGCGTCGACTTCGACGCCTTCTCTGCCGCCCCACAGTACGAATATTTTTGCACCGAGTTCGACGCCAAGATCTATGGCGCCCATCGTTTTTTGGATAGCAAAACGTCTAACGTCTGCGTCATTGGCAGTAAAGGCCCCGTCGCGGAAGACCGGATGAAAGAAGAGATTTACGGTGGCCATCGGAACAACCATTCCGAAGGTATCTAAGGCTTTCTTGAATTCGTTGACAATTTTGTCTCGTTCGGTCGCACTGGCACCAAAAGGCACGAGATCGTTATCGTGCAGATTGACGCCCCACGCACCGATTTGAGACAGCTTTTCGACAATGCGAATAGGACTAAGATGAGGACGCACTGCGTCACCAAACGGGTCTCGGCCGCGGTTGCCCACCGTCCATAAGCCGAAGGTGAAATGATCTTTCTTCTCAGGGGTAAATCGGTCTGTATTCAATTCCCTGCCCTCTCTGAATCTGCCTAGCATAAGGATGATAGCACCGGGGGGCGGTTAGATCATCGCTTATACAGATGCATTACCAATCGTTTGGAATGATTCATTGTTCTTCGCTCAAGCTCAAACTTCTCAAATGAAGTTTTGCCGACCAGGTCCTTCAGCGTCTCCTCGTTGTGAACAAAGATGGGCGGATGGGCCTTGTAGTACTGTGGAAAAACTACCCGGCTGTCGCTTTGTGAAAGGAGAGTCTGCCAAAATTCATGGGAAGGGTCCATCAAAACCATAAAGCAATATCCCTCCGGCTTGAGTACTCGATAAATCTCGTTCAAACAAGCGAGTTGATCGCCTTCTTTTATGAGATGAGCAAAGCTGGCCCAAAAACAAAGGACCTTGTCAAAAAAAGATTCTTCGTATGGCAGTTCGCGCATATCGCCAACGCTGTAGTGGAGATTCTTCAGATGATTGCTATCTGCTTTTGCGTCGGCGATGAGCACAGGACTAATATCTAAACCATACACTTCGCAACCAAGTTCTGCCAGTGCCAATGAGACGCGGCCATAGCCACAAGCGAGATCTAAGACGCAATTGGTGTGCCCCACGATGTGGCAAGCCGTCTGAACATCATCATGCGTTTTATACTCATCTTCCCAAGCAGATAGAGTCTTTTTACCAAGTTCATCGTAGAATGCTGCAACGTCGGATAGATCCGAAAGATCGTCAGTCATCATCGCTCCGAATAAGATCGCAGTTACAAATTCTCGCACATTGAGCCCGCCGGAATCCAGAAATTCAGGAGGAACTATCAGATTCATCTGAGAATTGGGTTGAACTCTTGAGGGAATCGGGCGAATCCGGCTTAGGCACGGTGCGACTCCCCCGGTGCCAACTTCAAGTGTTGAAATCCGGCTCTGTGCAAAAGGACTTAGGATTGGCTGGTAGTAAAGCCCCGATTTCGTGGTCGTATTTTGTCATTAGATTGCCGAAGACAGCGCATTCATGGCGGACAATCGACCGCTACGAATTGAAAGTCTGCCGGTCTGCGCGCTTCCAGAGAAATCACAAATGTTTGCTGAGGCTGATGGCGGTCTCTAAGAGCGTTGCTACAATGTCTCCAATAGCCGAGCGTATGCATCATATGTGGTGTCATCAAAGAGAACGAATCGAATCTCTGAAAGCAATGAATTTTCCCGACAAAAAGCAGCTACGGTTGCCAGTGCAACTGCTGCAGCTTGCCGAACGGGATATCTGTAGGCACCGGTGCTGATCGAGGGAAATGCCACAGTCTTGGCGTCGGCTGTGGAACTTCTCCTGCGCCCCGACTATGATATTCGCCGAATCTGCAATTACTTGACGGTGACAGGAATCTCTTTGAACCCTCGTAGACCAAAGGGATCCTTGTATTCAAGAGATGTTGTTTTCAGCTTTAATCCGGGCAGTCGATCAAACAGGGTGCGAAATGCAATGTCCGCTTCAGCTCGCGCTAGCGACGCGCCGAGGCAGAAGTGGACACCTTCGCCAAAGGCAAGATGCCTCGCGTCTTTTCTGCTGATATCGAACTTGTCGGGGTTGGGAAACACCGCGGGGTCTCTATTGCAAGCGCCCAGTGAAATAATGACCAAGTCTTCTTTCGCGATTTTATGCCCGCCGAGTTCCAAATCCTGGTGTGCGATTCGTCGCACCATTTGCACAGGGCACTGGTATCTAAGCGCTTCTTCTACTGCTTGCGGTGTCAGGTCGGGATTCTCTTTGATTAGCGCAAGTTGCTCGGGATTTGTTACCAGAGCATGCACACCGTTTCCGATGAGATTTACAGTAGTCTCATGACCGGCGATGAGCATGAATACACAATTGGCGAGCAGTTCCTCTTCCGTTAATTTATTGGCGGAATCTTGTGCCGCGAGCAGATCGCTGATCAGATCTTCTTGCGGATTTTTCTTTCTCTCTTCCACCAACGGCCTCAAGTAGTCTATGAACTCTCTATTGGCACCGACCATTTTGTGCATTCGCCCGGGGTTGAAACCCTGTCGCGGTTCTAATAAGCCCGTGAGAATATTCGACCATTGGTGTAGCTTATCGATATCGTCAGCCGGTACACCCAACATTTTTGCTATAACTCTGACCGGAAGCTCAAAAGCGTATTCGGACACGAGGTCGAACTCCTGCTTCTTTTCCAGTTCATCTATCAAGTGGTTGGCTATGTCTTGAATAGATGGCCGCATCCGAGTGATCATGGTTGGCGTAAAGGCCTTGTTAGCCGTTGATCTAATTCGCGTATGTTCGGGAGGATTCTTCAATGCAACCCAGTTCGCCACTGATTCCTTGAGTTCATCACCGCCTGTCATGTGAACTATAAAATTTTTGACGGGGCCTGCATGTGGAATTCCTTTTTCATAGTTTCCATCGCGCAAGATGTGATGTGCATCGGCATAGCGGGTAACCAACCAGTATCTTCCCTTCTCACTCCAAAATACAGGTGCTTCTGCACGCAGTCGGTGAAAAATTGGATATGGATCGTCCATGAATTCTTTGCTTATGTGGACAAAGGGATCTGCAAGTGTGTTAGCGCTGGATGGCATCAGATTTGTTCCTCAAGTTGCAAGAAGTCGCCGTGTTATCGCTTGTGTTTCAAGTTAAGCGCCACTATCACCAGGCCTGCGATAAAGTATCAATTCGCATATTGGTTGTCATTTGTGAACAGGGCAGTCTACAGAATTGGTAGTCAATTGATCGAGAATAGAACCGATAGAAACCACCGGTGCCAGTGTTGGTTAAGTGGAACTTACCAGCGCCGTTACAACAGCAACGGAATGCCGCAAGTTTATCAGGTGCCGGGCAATTGCAAAACGAAGTCTCATGTTAATGATGTTTGAACGGAGCATTCAGTAGCGGGTAGTGCTAGATCGTTGAGAGATAACGGTGCGCTAGAATAGAGCCGTTTCTACTTTGGGCGGATCCCTATGGCAGTATTTCTCGGCATAGATGTTGGCACTTCCGCGACCAAAGTTCTGGCAATTAACGACCAAGGCACGGTATTGTCCGAAGCGAGTAGTTCCTATGGCGCACGTCAGCCCAAGCCGACGTGGAGCGAGCAGGATCCGGAAGATTGGTGGTTGGCAACAGTGCAATCTGTTCGTCAATGTATGGAGCGATCCGGTGTTAAACCGGGGGAAGTGCGAGCAATCGGGTTAACAGGGCAAATGCACGGGGCGGTCTTTCTTGACGAGGCCGATCGCGTAATTCGACCGGCGATCTTATGGAATGATCAGCGCACAACTGCGGAGTGCGACGAGTTGGAGCTAGTCTGCAACGGCCGACAAGAACTTGTTCGCATGGTGGCGAACCGTGCTATTACGGGCTTTACCGCACCGAAGATTCTGTGGCTCCGCAATCAGGAACCGCGAAACTTCGAAATGACTCGCAAAATACTTTTGCCAAAAGACGAGATCCGGCGCAGGCTTACCGGGGAGTACGCGACAGATGTCTCGGATGCCAGCGGAACATTGTTGTTTGATGTCGCCAGGCGACGGTGGTCCGACGAGCTACTTAACCTGTTGGATCTGGATATCGCGCTGATGCCTCGTTGTTATGAATCAACTGAGGTTACAGGGCATCTGACCAGACAGACCGCCACACTCCTCGGGCTAACCGAAGAGTGTGTGGTCGTTGCCGGCGCGGGAGACTGCCCTGCCGGTGCCATTGGAACCGGTATCGTCCGCGGTGGCGTGCTCTCTACTTCAATAGGCACGTCTAGCGTTATGATGGTGCACAGCGATAACTGTAAGGTAGATCCGCACGGGAGAATTCACACCATTTGCCATGCGGTTCCGGGAAAGTGGCTTATGATGGGAGTTAATTTGTCTGGTGGCGGTTGTGTTCAGTGGTTCCGGGATCAACTTGTCAGCGCTCCTCTCGGCTCCTCAGTTGACTCCTTCGCATTAGCCGCTCGGTTCGCGCCACACGTGCTCAACGCGCTTCAAAATTGCGCAGCACAGCGCGCTACTCTCTCCAGCGAAAGCCTTTATCAATTGCTGGATGCAGAAGCTGCCGTAGTGCCGGCAGGCAGTGATGGATTGATTTTTCTTCCCTATCTTTCAGGAGAGCGAACACCGCATTTTGACGCGAATGCCCGTGCGTGTTTCATCGGACTAACACTTGCACATACGCGAGGCCATCTGATGCGTTCGATAATGGAGGGGGTAGCGTTCAATATGACGGGAACACTGAACATCATTCGCAGCCTCGATGTTCCCGTCGCTGAAATTCGAGCATCCGGCGGCGGTTCCCGCAGCCCTTTATGGAGGCAGATTCAAGCCGGTGCATTTGGTCAAGGCGTGGTATCAATTCATGCAGAGCAAGGCCCATCCTATGGCAGTGCCATACTTGCTGCGGTAGGGGCGGGAGCATATTCGAGCGTCGAAGAAGCCTGCGATGCAATGATAAAAATTCTTCATTCCACCAGTGGAAGTGATGAAGAAGTTTCCTACTATGCACGGCGGCTTCCGGCTTTTGAAAAGCTCTACCATATGTTGAGGGAACATTTCGATCAGCCGCAGCCAATTCAGTGTCACTAAGATGGTTGACGCTAAGTAGAGACCCTTGAGGTTTCCGTTTCTGCCTTAGAGTAAATCTGCAAGGCCGCTGGTGAGCCCGCTTCGATCAGAATTTGGACTGTGTTCGATATGCCCGAATCTGCATACCAGGAAATATTCCATTTAGGAATACTTTTGAGCGCTAAAATATTCCAATCGGGAATACTATTCCCATTTGGAGTATTTTGGGAGTAGATAATATTCCAATCGGGAATATCTTGATTCTTTCATTCGGTGGTGTGAGTGAATTGGAGAGTTGCTACATCGGTAGTCGGGCTAGATTTGCGGGCGTGCGGCGGGTCCATATTCGGCTGAACTGAGTGTGCGCTGGAGCGTTTTCGGGGCTATTGGCTCAGCAGTTCTGTGTCCAGATCGAATCTGGCGCCTTCCATGTTTGCACCGCTCCAGTTCACGCCTGTTAGATTGGCTCCGCGAAAATCAGCCCCGCAGAATATTCCAGCCGTGAGATCTGCTCGCGAGAGGTCACATTTTTGAAAAGTAGCCCTTGTGAAATTTCCTTCGCAAAGGGTTGCATCAGCAAGAATCGCTTCGGCAAAGACGGCGCACTGAGCATTGGCCCGTTTGAGGCTGGTGCGTTCCAATCGGCTACGCAGAAAAACGGTGCCCTGTAGATCCGTTCCGGATAGATCGGCATCGGTCAGATCAGCGTCACAACAAGAAGCATTCGTGAGAATCGCATTTTGCAAGTTTACTTCCTGCAGCATTGCCTTATCCAATATTGCAAGGGAGAGGTTCGACTCGGCCATATTTGCGCCTTTGAGATTTGCACCCTTGAGGTTGGCTTCCAGCAGTTCAGCTTGGGTTAGCAATGCTCCTTGAAGCTGTGCGAATGGCGCCTCAAATTCACGGGCGGCCAGACCTGTGAGATCGGCACCATTGAGCGCGAGACCAGACAGGTTTACGGTTGTGACAAACTGCCCATCTCCAATGGCCTTGTGCAAGCGACTGAGTACAATGTCCTCCGTTCGTCGGTCTTGCCTCCGCACTTGTTTGGGAGGCGCAGGGTTTTGCGCGGTTCTATCGTTATTTGCAGGAACGGACAATGGTATCCACCGAGTTCCTGGCTTGGTGGGGTGCGAACCGCGGCAGTAGTTGCCAAAAACTTCCGTTGATGCTAGCCGGCTCATAACAGTCGTCTGTTGCGCGCTAACTAAGTCGAATGTTGCGTCCCATGGTGGAGAGAGCAGGTCGATTTGCAGCCCGCCCCATGCCGTGTCGGTGACAAAACAACCAGCGTCAATAAGTCTTTTGCGTCCGATCATTCGCGCGATTGATGGACCAAGCCAGGTGCGGGCACAGATCGCTCTCGGTCCATACTCATTGAGCTCAGAAGGAGAGAATACTCCTGACTCAGTATATGGTTGACTTCGCTCGCCCAGCTGCCAAACTGGATGTACGATGCCGAATTCCACTTGCAGTGCATCAGCCAATGCATTGCCCAGCGAAAAGACATCAACTAATTTCTCATCGGGAACGCCTGATGCAAACTCAACGGAGACGAAATTGAAGTCGTGCCTGCGGATAGAGAACGATGTTTCATACCGTGGCGATTTACGCCGGTGAAGAGTTGGTACTAGTGCATCACCAGTAAGGCTCGTAATCTCGTCGAGCAAGTTATTGTGTTGATAAACAACGTCGGCACGGTCCTCATGCCCCCAATGTGTTGGCGGACCATCCACAGAGTTTTCCAAAGCCATAAGCAGGCGATTGAGTTCGTCCCTGGAATGAAGGCGGGCGCAGGTGAGGAGTTCTATGAATACATTGTCAGGCATAGTGCTCCAACAGAGAATAATCATGTGAGACTGGTCGGCTTCTCTTTATTCCCTCTTCCTGTCTTACTCAAAACGGTTCAATTGGCGGGGAATGTTGTTTGCTTTTGTGCCAGTAACATCCACTGCGTTCCCGCGAAAGACGGGACTCACGGCCGAGGTTGAACTTGAAGAGAAATAGTCCACAGCACGGGCAGTCGCGAATGAAACTGCGGCAAGTGTAAGTTTGTGTTGAATCGGTAGTCGTGAGAGTAGGATGCCAGGAGTAGCCAATCCATCCAGCAAGAGTTTTGATGAATTCTGCTGCGACTCAGTCCCCAATGCACGGCTGAGCATACCATCCACCGCCATTCCCGCGCCGATTGTGGCGCCGGAGATCAGGACTCCTTTGCCAAGCCCCTTGAGAGCTGCGCCCGTGGCTGTCCTGGAAGACAATTGCGATGTTGCCGTCGCGAGCGCTACTTCCGCTGTGGAGGCTTTTTCTACCACCTTGAGAAAGTCTCGCTGTGATTTAATCAGCAATGCTTCCTGATCGTAGAAGGCTTGGACCACTCGGTGTTCGGCACCACCGCTCACTATGAACCTGGAGCGATTTGCCACTTCTTCGGTTGTGCCAACGATCGTTTTGAGCGGTCGGCCCTGCCATTCTCCGCTGTGTAGAAACTTGCCAGTGTGGACGTCTTGTTCCAGGCTTTGTGCACTTGAGAGAATCTTGCTCCACAACTGCGCTCTTTCCGCGAAGGGAGGCGGATTCCAACGTTGATGGGCGAGATTTTTCATGGCCACTTCAAGAGAGCTCCCACGGAGCAACAACTTCGACCCGTTGGCCACCTCAAGTGCCTCTCCAGTTGCCAACTCCAGTTTCCCGGGAGAAATCCACTCACCACTTCTTACAAAGGACGCGAGTTTACCTCGCGAGGCCAGCTCCTGGCCGTGCGAAAAAACTTGTCTGCGTACTCCACGGAGCGATTCTTCCGCTATATCAATGACGTCTAGGGACTTGATTACTTGACGATCTAATTCTCTGTACGTGTCATGCAAGCCGACTATATGATTAAGGGGCGGGCTGCTACTTGGTTTCAGCGACGCCAGGTTTGGAACGTCCATAAAGCCGCTGGCGTGCATATTCAGAAGCGCCTTGTCAGATTGTAACTTTAGTGATTCGGCCACCGCACCGGTGACTCCTCCAGCAATTACGAAACTACTCAATTCCGTTTTAGAGCTGCCACGTGAATGCATTTCCTGCTCGCGAAGAAAGCATTTTATTAGGGGAAGATCTTGCTCTTGAGACATCGCAGCATTTTTTTGTCTGGTATCACTTGAGCTTCGCTCATTTGGCAAATCAAATTCTGGCATATTTTCTCCTGACGATAATAGAAACATGGCTGCTGACGATTCCGGCAACCGGGGATCTTCGATTTATTCATGTGTATCGGTGAATAATCGGGGGATCTCTTCATCGGCCCCTATAGTAAGAGTCATTTGTTTGAAAGATGTTAGGTGTGGATAGCGAGTGATCCTCTTCTCTTCGGTGCCGGGGTGCTGTAGTCCGTCACCGAGCGATTAACGGATCATTCTCCGGATAGCGCTTTGTTGAATGGAAGGATGTTGCGCATACCGCGATCCAGGGTAACCCCGACACCTTTGGAGAGTAAACGGACCTGTTTCTTTCGGAATTTAGAACAGTGTTTTCCTTCGCTGTGCTTCGGCGAAGGTTGTGGTCGAAGTCGAGGTGATTTGGGAGAATACACTCGATAGCGGTAGGTGATGTGACCCTGAGAAATGTCATCTTATGGAACGTTATTGCCTTGCATGGCCGCGAGCTGCCAGTTTCGATCTACAGAGTTCAGCAACTGGACTGGGACTGGTGCCTATCTGACCTGAGTTTCTTTTTCGTTGTGACGGTGACCGGAAAACTACCGTTATTTGAGAATGGTGCAAATGGATGTGCGTTTGGGTGCCACTGCTCGTGGTACTAATCGACGGCGGTGCGCACTTCGGTTAGTGCTGCTGTTTTGATTTCTTGTTTGGATTCTCGATCGGTATATGGTACCGCATTCGGTGCGGACTGAGCAAGTGGAAGTGTGACTCTGTCCGACGACGGGATTTGTGTGGACAGATGTACGATTTGTTCGATTTTGAAAATGTAAACGTCCTGGAGAGACTGCCGTTGTTTTCATCCATGTTAGACCAGTTGCTTCACTCGTTGCCAATGAATCCTTCTTCGAGCGAAAGGCATGTAGGTGGATAAATGTTGTAAGTATGCGGCAGTGCAGAAGTGTTATTCCGTGGACTAGCCAACTGTCAGTACTTCCAAAAAACAAGGACTCAACTGTTGGTTGAGCCCTTGCTTTAGGTGGTACTGAAATCAGTTACTATGCTGTTTGTTCTTCAGAAGCGGGGGGAGCAGATGTACCAGCGTCTGCCACCATCTCCTTAAGGGTTTCCTCCGCAGCCTTTTCATCAAGCTGCGCTATCGCCACTGTTTCCGCTACGGCTATGGGCGCCTCTTCAGCGACAGGAGATTCTTCGGTTCCTTCTGCTGAAGGAGGTTCTTCTGTTTCTTCGGAGACAGGAGCTTCTTCGGATGCTTCTTCAGCAGCAGGAGATTCTTCCGCAGTTTCTTCAGCGGCCGGAGCTTCTTCGGATGCTTCTTCAGCAGCAGGAGATTCCTCTGCAGTTTCTTCAGCGGCCGGAGCTTCTTCGGATGCTTCTTCAGCAGCAGGAGATTCCTCTGCAGTTTCTTCAGCGGCCGGAGCTTCTTCGGATGCTTCTTCAGCAGCAGGAGATTCC
>JAKFUT010000119.1 GCA_021732565.1 Candidatus Obscuribacterales bacterium | reverse complement strand
TGCTCTGGCCAAAGCCAATGCTGACAAAGCTGCCGCTGACAAAGCTGCCGCTGACAAAACTGCTGCTGACAAAGCTGCTGCTGACAAAGCTGCTGCCGACAAAACTGCTGCTGACAAAGCTGCTGCCGACAAAGCTGCTGCCGACAAAGCTGCTGCCGACAAAACTGCAGCTGACAAAACTGCAGCGAGCTGGGATGCATTCAACAATAAACTCGATAAGTTAGCCAAGTCTTTCATGGATAACTACGGATTTGTATCTTCCCAGACTACCGCAGTGACAGACAAGGAAACAGGCTTACCCAAAAGCGGTAATGTAGAATTGTTCGTAAAAGAATATCCTCAACTTCCAACATGGCAAGTCGAAGTAAATGCTAACGGCGATATGTTGAACCGTGAGGGGCGTGAAACCCCATTTTATAATGCTCTCGGTATGGTTTATGGCTATGGTGGAGATGCAACCCCCAAGAATCTCACATTTGCAGAAGGTAAAAACGGCAAATATCTCGAGGAAGCAGTCGGCTACTACATAAATGGCGTCAAAAGATATGACATTCACTTAAATGAAAGTGGATCTCTTAAAAGTGCAGAAACATTCGACGACCAAGGTGTTCGCACTGGTGTCATATCTAACTGATAGTGTCATGACTCTAGAGCTACTATCCGCAAGAAGGTCAACTCAAGAGAGCCAAGCCCATCTTCTCCGGTGCTCGGCTCTCTTATTGATGTCTTAGTTCTAGACTTCTTTATACAGTTCAATTTCTCAATGTCTGTTTCGTAGAGTCTGTCTCTCTGCAAATCCGACGGGGAGAAACCGTTGGGACTACAGCGAATTTATTTAACTCATGACCCAAATTTGTCACGATTAAAAAAATCAGCGCCGTTGTTTAAGTGTTACGTCCAAGCGATGGACTAAACAACAGGAGCAACGATGATGGAAACAACAACCGATCAACTGGCAAAACAGTTTGAAGACGCTATCAAGATTAACGATAACAAAGCGTTCGACCAGGTAATAAACGAGATCGGAAAGCTGAGCGATGGCAATCATAAGAATGAACTTCATAAGCTGAGCGAAAAACTGCATAAAGATGGTCTTTTACCCGGACTTGAAATAACTGGAGTTGATTCACAGGAACATCCGAATCTGTTCAAGAATGGTCCATCTGCAACATACCGCTATCTTGTAACCGAAGACGGTCAACACAAGAAATTGGAAATTGGCGTCGCTGGAGACAAGGTTTATGAGAGGATACCAGGGGCAGAGTCGAAGTTCCAATTCAAAACAGGCGATGGACACTATCCCGTGAAGGTTACATACGACGGGTGGGATTCACGCGACGACAAGACAACTTCATTTCCGATCAAGGCTGAGTACGAGTGGCCGAATGGTCAAAAACTCTCCATGAACAAGACAGGTGAAGGGGATAACTACAAGCTTACCTGGCCTGACGGAAGCACCAATGAGGCAAGAAACGTCTGCTTCAATCCACAGACCTCGAGTTTAACATACGAAAACAAGTATCACGGCAAGAGCGTTCTTCGAAATGGCAGCCTGATTGAGTGTGATAACGGTTCCTCGACTAACGTCGAACCAAGACCCCGCCACATACGAGATGCGTCCGGGCAGGATACATTCATAGATTATGATCAAGAGGGCAAGATCAAAGTAGTCAATACGACGGCCGAAGGCGGCTCGAATATGAAGCTTGTGCGAGTCGGAGATGACTACGAAGTTTACATCAATGGCCAGCTACAGAAAAAAGACTTTCGACCCTTTGGTCTTACTGGATTGAGCGGTGGTGTCGGCGGTGGCGCTGCAACGTTTAATGCACAGGTCTCAGCGGGCGCCAGTTGGGATCCTGGTGATTACAAGAAAACCGTTAGCAGGGTTGCGGCTGATCCAGATGGCACCGTAAGCTGGTTTGATCCGGAACAAAATAAAGTAGTTCGCTCTGGCGCGAATGGCAGTGTTAGCCTATTGGATGCGGATTATCATCCGTTAGTGACCTATTCGTTGCAGGAACGGCTCGATTGGCAACGAAGAGCCAAGGCTCACTGAGCGCCTACCTCTCAACTTTTGATTGTGAAAGGATGTACAGCTGATTGTGATTCGCGGGTGCAGGATCGAATGTGGTCATTCGGCGGATGGCGTTCACGGTGAACGCCAGTTAGGAGGCGGAGCAAGGGGCGTCGATAGGAGAAGCGCTGAACTTCGACTCAACCACATTCTGCTCAAAAAACTCACGAATATCGTCCTTGGGATTGAGATGGCTTGGTTTGAACTGCGCGTCCGCCACACCCGAAGCGGAGACTTTGCGCCGCAAGGCGTCGTAAGTTCCAGTGCGAACCATGGCAAGCTCAATCGGTGCAAGACGTTGCGATTCCCTCTTTGCTGCATACTCGATGTTAGCCCTGCACAATGCACTATCGAAAGTCTCAGCAAGGCGATTGTGCAACGTCTCTGCAGCCGTCGATTCCTCTGCCTCAAAGAGCAATCTGTAGTGTGGCAAAGGTCGAAACTCTGGCAATAACGTGAAATAGCGGCACCGCAAACCCAACTGGGATAGCGTTGCAGACATTGCGTTTGTCACATGCAACTCGGTCAGTTTCTCGCCTGTGAATGAACAGACATTCCCGCCTTTATATTGAAACTCAATCAATGGCGTGCGATTGTACTTGCCTGTTACGCGAATTACATCGTTGATGTGGTATCTGTACAATCCTGCTGATGTAGTGAACAAAATATAGTAGTTACGACCGACCTCAAGCTCATGCGCTAGAAGCACAGTGGGTTCGGCCAGATCGATTTCATCTTCGGGAATGAATTCAAAGAAATGCGAACGCAGGGAAAGTAGTTGCCTTCCATCTCCAAGTGAGATACTGCCCCTTCCCTCGCTGGCTCCGTAACTGATATCACACACCGGAGTCTGAGCAAAGAACTCATTAAAGTCAGAAAGGTAAAACGCAGCCGCAGCTTTGGTCCAGCAGCACACCACCTGAAGGTCCGGCCATAGCCGATAAGGCTGAAAAGCCCCTGTATCCAATAACCTTTGGAGCTGCTCCGCCCGTTTCCTATCCGGACGAATGAATGGAGCGAGCTCCTTCAGGGTCTCAGCGTCAAGCGCCGTCGGCGTCGATATACTTCCCCTTTCAATGTCTGCGATAAGCTGCGGGGCATACTTATGTAGTCGTCTTACTAGTATGGTTATGGTACTGGGATTAAGCGTATAGAAACACGTAATCGGGAGCATTAATGCTACTCGCAGCAATGCGTAGTACTTACTTTCATAGTCACGAATGAGATAGATCGAATATGGTATCGGCGCAATGAATTTTTTTACGAGAGAAGGCTCACGCAAGTAAAGCCCCCCGGAAATGGCGCCAAATGGCGTACCACCGGCAGTGGTGCCTTCAACAGCGGGAGAGAATACTGTGAGAGTCACTCCTCGATCGATGCGAGGGTGGTGTTGTAGCGTGAAATATCCAGAAGCCACGGAAGCGTGACGAAATTCCTTTATATAGTCTTCGTTCACCGGGATGAATTTTTGCGAACCGGTGGTGCCGCTTGTAGTCGCGTACATAAAGGGCTCACGCGCCGTCAGCACGTTCTGTTCGCCACAAAGCATACGGTTGATCCAGGGGCTCAAGCTATCATAGTCATTGATTGGAACACGATGTCTATATGTTTCGGGATCATCTATGTGCGCAAAGTCTCTATCGATTCCATATTTCGTCCGCGCATTTCGTTGCAAAATGTCTTTGAGTTTTCGCCGCTGCGCACCTTCGGGATCGAGTGTATCGCGCTCTAGCGCCCGAATCTCGGAAGAACCAAGATGGCTAAAAGCTTTATAGATTAGTTGACGTATCATTGTGGTGATTTGACGCGAAATGACGGCTAAAAAACGCATTAGACCAGACTGCGACGGTTACGGAACTTAAGGATTCTGAAGTCAGGCAGGTGAGGCACCTGCGTCTTGGAAGAACCACCGGTAGATTACAAGTGATTGTAGAATACCTGCCAGTACGATAAACAATGGTGTTATGTTCGCTTAATCTTACCGGGACTTTCTCGCCACACGGCTAGACACGCCCGCCCCTGCATTATACTCTTAGTCCTCTTTGAAGCATCCTGAGCACTGCACCGGATGCCCAGCGGAAACGGAGCAAGCGCGATGTTCATTGTTGCCAGCCTGGCGTTCATTACGGTGGCAGTTTGCTTGTCGCAGTTCGTTGCCTTCAATCGCATGTATCGATATGTTCAAAAAGAAATGGCTGTGGGCGAGCCGCTATATCGACCAAGGCTTTCGGTGATTCTTCCCTGCAAGGGAATCGATCATGGCTTCGTCGATAACGTGAAAAAATTGCTCGATCAAGATTACGACATTGAAGGGCAGCCAGGTTTTGAGGTTCTATTCGCGGTGGCCTCAGAAACGGATCCGGCATTTCCTATATTGAAGAGGATTTCAGAGGAAGAACACCGCATTTCAACACAAGTGGTGATAGCGGGAATAAACCCGGTTCGCGCACAGAAACTCAACAACCAACTTGCAGCGCTCAAGCAATTATCACCCGACAGCGAAGCGATCGCTTTTGTGGACTCAGATGTAATTGCTCGACGTGATTTCATACGTTATCTAGTAGGAAGATTGGATAACCCGTCAGTGGGAGTAACCACCGGATATCGTTTCTATATCCCGGAGAAGGGAGGTGCCGCTAGTCTCTTGCGCTCTCTCTGGAACCGAATGTCAGCCTGGGAATTGGCCAGCCCGACTCATGCATTTGCATGGGGGGGAGCGATGGCAATCAAACGAGACGTGTTTGAACGGGCAGGTGTCCTCAATCACTGGGACAGAGCCGCAGATGATGATCTTTCGTTAACCACGGCGATAAAAGACATAGGGCTGAAGGTGCACTTTGTGCCGCAGTGTCTGGTCGCGCACTATGGCGATGGTGATTGGGCGGAAGTCACCGAGTGGATGAACAGACAACTAATCTTAACTAAGGTTTATTATCCCGCCCTTTGGCGTCGTGCGATCTTTCGCGCCGGCATCATGGGGTTCTGGCTAGTTTGTATGTTTGTTTCAATTGCAGGATATCTTGTAACGAGAGAAAACATTCATCTTCAATCTGTCTTGGCAGGACTCACAGTCTTTCCGGTGGAATTCTTCTTTCTGTTGCAGGGACAATCCTTATGGGAGAGAGTCCTAAGCGACCGCAGTCAGCAAATTGCGGGCGCTTTTTGGAAATTTTGCATGGCTATACCTCTGGCGCATATAGCATTGCCGTGGATGACGCTGTATTCCACGTGCACCAACCGTATTCAGTGGCGAGGGGTCACGTATGAGTTGCGCAGCCCCACCGAAACCGTCGTGGTTTAAAGTTGTCATTAAACAATATTGCCGTTGGCTATCTCTCGGATTGGTGAGAGCCTTCAAAGGGTTTCGCGCTTTTTGAGCTATATAATTAGGCTGATTACTACAGGCATCCCAGGGTGTTGCCACACGTCGAATGTGTGAGATTGTTCGTTAGCTGTGAGATCGGTTGTCCCGATTGAGCAGAAGGGGGAAAGGAATTCGTGGAGATCGCTGAATTTGGGATTATGGCGCTCCACCCGATTTTCGGGATTGATGCGGCTGAGAATCCGACCATAGCCATTGCGGCGGCACGAGCCAACGGCATCGGTGTTTACGATGTCGAATTCCTGGATCAGGCGTCGGCGGTAGCCGGCTCCCGAAAAATGCTCAGGCAGAGCGCCGGTGGACGCTGCGGTATTAGATGTGGTATCGACCAGATAGACGAATTGACGTCGATATTCGAACTACTCGCCAGCAATAAGCTAGCTCCAGCAAGTAATGTCGGTGTGCTTTGCGCCGGCAGAAAAGAATTCGCTCTCGATTCGTTGCAGCGGGCGGTCTCATTATTGCATCTTCACAATGTTGCCGTATTTTGTGAGGTTATCTCCGTGGCCGAAGCAACTATGGCCGAGGCAGCAGGGGCGGATGTTGTTATTGTGAAAGGAAACGAAGCCGGCGGTAGAGTCGGTGAAGAGACCAGCGCAATACTTCTGCAGCGCTGCAAGCGTGAGCTGCAGATTCCAATCTGGTTGCGCGGTGGCATCGGTGTTCATACTGCCGCTGCCGCATATGTTGGCGGCGCACGCGGTGTTGTCCTTGATGCCCAGTTGCTGCTTACCCGCGAGTCACCACTTGGCCCCGTCGACCGTGAGTTTGTCGCCCGGCTTGATGGAACAGAAACCGTTTGTCTTCATATCGGAACACGTGAGCAATATCGTGTTCGTCTGCGCACAGGATCTCCCCGAGCGCTGGCGTTCCAAACGCGGATGGATACAGCAGGTCAAAGCGAGACTTCTTCAGGAATCGATAATAGAGAATTTGTTTATTCCACCATTTCTCAACAGAATTATCAAACCGGTGCATCGGCAGATGTGTTGCCACTTGGACAAGAAGGCGCCTTTGCCGCTCGATTTGCGGAAAAATATGTCTCTGTGGCCGGTGTATTTTCAAGTATGCGTGTCGCGGTGGAAGAACACTGTCGCAGCGCAGCTCGGCTGCAACCATTCTCCGCAGGGGCACCGCTGGCGGTGGCAAACGCAACTCGATATCCTCTCCTTCAAGGGGCGATGACTCGAGTAAGCGACACGGCTGAATTTGCCCGAGCCGTTTTTACCAATGGTGCCCTGCCATTTCTCGCGCTGGCTCTCATGCGGGGAGAAGAAGTTGAACAATTACTGAAGAAAACATCCAAAGCGCTTGAGGGCTCATCTTGGGGAGTCGGTATCCTGGGATTCGTTCCTCATCAACTGCGACAGGAACAGATGGCAGTAATTGAAAAATTCCGGCCTCCCTTTGCTCTAATTGCCGGCGGTCGGCCCGATCAGTCTGCAGAATTGGAGCAGTTAGGTATTCGTACCTATTTGCATGTTCCATCTCCTTTATTGCTTGAATCATTTATTGAGTCAGGTTGCCGTCGATTCATTTTCGAAGGACGCGAGTGTGGCGGCCACGTGGGGCCAAGATCAAGCTTCGTCCTCTGGGAGCAAATGATTGACGTGCTCCTCAAAGCTGTGAAAAAGACCAACGATGCGGCTTCATTCGACGTTGTCTTTGCCGGGGGTATTCACGACGATTTGTCTGCGGCAATGGTGGCAGGATTGGCAGCTCCGCTTGCTCAACAGGGAGTCAAGCTGGGATTGCTAATGGGAACTGCGTATTTGTTTACTGAAGAAGCCGTGGTCAATGGTGCCATCTGCGAGAAGTTTCAGAAGGCAGCCATCGAATGCACGGAGACGGTGTTGTTCGAAACCGGTCCGGGGCACGCTATTCGGTGTCTCACCTCTCCTTACAAAGATACATTTGATCAAACCAGGCGAAAACTGGAAGAGTCCGGTCGCGCCAAGAACGAAGTTCGTCAGGAACTTGAGTTGATGAACTTGGGACGACTTCGCACGGCAAGTAAAGGCATCGCACGGGCTGAACAAGGTGCCGGCATCGTTCCTGTCTCTGAAGAGAAACAGTGGAATGACGGAATGTATATGATTGGCCAGGTCGCAGCCTTACGTGAAAAACGCACAACCATGGCTGAACTGCACGAACTAGTGTGCCAGGGCGGTAGTGAATTATTGCGAGCCCTTGCCGATGAACCGGTTAAAGTGGCAGCGGTGGAAAGATCGGTCGGTGAACCTATAGCCATTGTCGGTATGTCGTGTCTCTTTCCCAAGGCCAATGACTTGGAGTCTTTTTGGGAAAATATCCTGAATAAAGTCGACACTATTGAGGAAGTGCCTCAGTATCAGTGGGACGCCAATCGTCTGTACCATCCGGATCCCCTCGCCCGAGACAAGATCTCCTCCAAGTGGGGCGGATTCTTGCAAGACATTCCCTTTGATCCGTCGATTTACGGCATTCCACCTGCCAGTCTGGCCTCGATTGATCCATTGCAGCTGCTAATTCTGGAAGTAACCAGGGCAGCATTGGCCGATGCCGGGTTCGATACTCGCGGATTTAACAAGGAACGAACTTCAGTGTTCCTGGCTAACGCCGGACATGGACCAATCACCGCTTTCTATTCCTTGCGATCGATGCTCGATTGGACACTGGCTGATATGCCCGAAGAGTATCGCAAGATTGTTGAAAAACGTTTACCGGAATGGACTGAAGATTCGTTTCCCGGATATCTCGGGAATGTAATTGCCGGCCGCGTAGCGAACAGATTTGATCTCGGTGGAGTCAATTTTTGCATAGATGCCGCTTGTGCCTCCTCTCTTGCGGCCTTGCATGCCGCAGTTAGAGAATTGAGAGCCGGTGGAAGCGACTGTGTGCTGCTCGCCTCTACGGACACTCACAATCAGCCCGGAGATTTCTTGAGCTTTAGTAAGACTCATGCGCTCTCTCCCAGAGGCCGTTGTCGAACCTTTGACGCCACTGCAGACGGTATCGTTATCAGTGAAGGTCTTGCGGTTCTGGTGCTAAAACGTCTCACTGATGCTGAACGAGATGGCGATCGGATCTACGCCCTCGTTAGAGGTATCGGTGGATCAAGTGATGGAAGGGATCTCAGCCTTACGGCACCGAGACCGGCAGGGCAAATGCTGGCGCTTACCCGGGCCTATCGCGACGCCGGAATTTCACCTGATTCAGTGGAGTTGGTGGAAGCTCATGGCACGGGCACCGTGGCTGGTGACAAAGCCGAGGTAGAGGCTCTCAGTAATGTATTTGCTGCCGCTGGTGCTGAGCCGCAATCTTGTGCGATTGGTTCGGTGAAGACCATGATTGGTCATACAAAATGCAGCGCCGGCTTGGCATCTATGATCAAGGTTGCTAAGTCCTTGTTTCACAAGGTGTTGCCTCCAACCATCGGCGTAGAGAACCCCAACCCTGCGTGTAAATTCGCAACTAGCCCGTTCTACATAAATTCCGAAGCCCGCCCGTGGATACATTCATCAACTAGTGCAGCAGCGCCAAGACGTGCGGGCGTAAGCGCCTTCGGCTTCGGTGGCACCAATTTTCATGCGATTCTAGAGGAATACTCGGGACAGGCTTTGCGCAAACAGGAATCTGCCTACCTCAAGCTTCCCTGCGAACTGTTCGTGTTGCGCGCTTCTTCGCGTGACGCGCTCATCAAGTATATTACTGCTCTGGAAAGCCTGACTGAAGCTGCTATCAAAGCATCGATCCGACCGGTGAGTCCAGTTCCTGACGCTACGCGCGTAACTTTAGCGGAACTGGCGTACAAGACCTTCATAAAGAACCAGAACGTACATTCGGCACCAAAAATGATGCTCAGTATAGTGGCACATACACTGGATGACTTGGCCTTGAAACTCAGCCAGGCAAAACAGGTCGCTGCTGATACGAAGAAAAAGAATCTTCGTGATCCGCGCGGAATTTACTTTACCGAAAGAGAAACCGAGCAGGCACCGCGCGTGGCGTTCCTCTTCCCGGGACAAGGCGCGCAGCAAGTCAACATGCTACGCGATCTCTCTCTTGTTTTCAAAGAGGTTCGTGAGACGTTCGAACAAGCCGATGACGTGCTGCGCAGCCGTTTACCCCGCCGACTCAGTGCTTACGTATTCCCGCCACCGGCGTTTACTGACGATGAACGCCAATTGCAACACAATGAACTTACTGATACTCGTTTGGCCCAGCCTGCAGTTGCTGCGGCCGGATTGGCCGCTTATCGATTATTGAAGGGTTTCGGTATTCGACCGGAGGTCGTCGGCGGGCATAGTTTCGGCGAGTATGTCGCCTTAGCCGCTGCCGGCAGCATGAGCGAAACGGATCTCTTCAGTATTGCTGAAACTCGCGGAGAGATTCTGGGCCGCACCAATGGTGAATGCAAAGGCGCAATGGCCGCTGTGGCCGGTGGAGAAGAGCAGGTCGCCAAACTTCTTCCGTTGCTGGCGGGAATCAATCTGGCCAATATCAATTCTCCCAACCAGTGCATCATTTCAGGAGAGGTCGATGCGATAGAGAGTGCAATTTCCAGACTTAATTCGCTGGGCATCAAGACTCGTGCGATTGCCGTCTCGGCAGCATTCCACTCCCCGCTCATGCAACCTGCGCGGGATCAACTGCATGCAGCTCTTAGCCTGCTTGACTTTCGCAAACCGCAGGCGAAGGTGTTCTCAAACACTACCGCCGAACCGTATCCTGATGATGTTGAGGAATACGCAGAACTGTTGGCTCGTCACCTGGTTGAACCCGTAGCTTTCAAAAAGGAAATCGAACAGATTTACGCTTCAGGTATCGAGGTGTTTGTCGAGTGTGGACCGGGAACTATTCTCACCGGTTTGGTTAACGATACTTTGTCCGATCGTCCTCACCTGGCGGTGTCACTTGACCGTAACGGTCGAAACGGCATCACCCAGTTGCTGCACCTGCTGGCCTTGCTGGCCGTACAAGGTATTGAGATTGATCAGCAACGTTTATATGCGCATCGTTTCGATGGTCGGTTCAATTCTTCCGAGCCTGCCACCTCATCTGGTGCCAGAAAAAGGCTACACTACATCGTCAACAGCGCTCAAATAAGACGATTCGATCCAGATAGCGGGCATATTCATGCTGCACCGGTTAGAACGCCGAACGACCAGGAAGTCGCCATGCGTTCGCGCATCGCCCTGACTCCAACCGGTTCATCGATAGAAGCACCGAGTACCGGTGTATCCCCTGGCACTGCGTTGCAGAATTTCGCACCGACTACCGACACTAACCTTGGCGACGGCAACTCCCGCTCAGTCAGTTCCCCTGCCGGACATTCCGAAGCAAAGCAGCCCCTGTTCGTCCCGTCGAAAACCGCGGCGACCACCTCCAGAGCCGGCGGCAATGGCAAGAAGGAATTGCAAAAAATGGACACCGGTCCTGCTGGTAATTTGCAACAATCGACTAGCGAAGCTATTAGCGGAGTCAATTCGAAGGGAGCCCCTGGAGTGAGCCCTGCCACACGGAAGAACCCTGACCACGCTCCAGGAACAGCAAACGTGCCACCGCCTCTAAACGGGCATAACAACGGTGCGCCACAGCTTCAAAAGGAGCAAAAAAATGAGGCGAAGTCCGATGATAATCGACTAAACGTCGCTCCCAATGGGGGCCATTCGCTCAGCCGAAAAGAGGGAGTGCACTCGGTAATTTCAAGAACTCCTGCTGCCAGATCAAATTCGTCGTTGACTGATAGAGATCAAGTCATGGTTGAGTTTCAACAGAACATGTTGGAAATGACGGCTAACTTCCTCGGAACCCAGGAACGAGTAATGTTGGCATTTCTGGGGGCAAGTGGTGATTCTCGCGAATCTGGTTCTTTCAGTGCCCGACACATGGAAGAAGCGAAGATACGTAGTAACTCCCATTACCACAGCAACGGATCAGGCGATGTAGTCGACGTGGTTGTTAACACCAACGGAAATGGCCGCCATGAAACCGTCCCTGCAAGAAACAGTGGACAAACGGCCTCTGGACGAAATGAGGGTAAGCAAGCACCGGGATTGAAAGCTCATGCGCCCGGTACCGGACCCGCCGCTCCAGCGACCACACACACAGTCTCTCCCTCGATATTGCAACATTCGAATTCGTCATCTTCAACAACCGGAAGCATTCAAACTTCCTTCGAAGTACCCGCAGGTTCGGGAAATGGCGGGGTATCGAAGTCCAACTCACCATTTTCTGTAGCCTCGACTGTCGACGCCGAAGCGTTGATTGGTACTTTAATAACCATTGTCAGCGAACGCACTGGATATCCGCCCGAAATGCTGGACCCGGAACTAGACCTGGAAGCCGATCTTGGAATTGATTCCATTAAACGCGTGGAGATACTGAATAATTTCAGAAAGATTTTGCCGGATGATCGCCAAAAGAATCTGGAGGAAGGTATCGAGAAACTGGCAGGCACCAAGACACTCCAGGGAATTATGGAATGGATTCGGAATGACTTGCTAAGCACGTCTAGACCAGTCGTTGAGGCATCCCCAAGCGGTGCGGGGGCCGCACCGCTTGAGAAAATGCCGGAAAGACTTTCTCCGTCTGTTCCAGACAAAGTCTCGCCGCCGCCGAAAACCTCTTATGTTGCTCGTGCGGTGCTGCGCTCTGTGGAACTCCCTGCGCTGCCAGCGGCAAAACTTGCCAATTCGTTTTATGTTGTAGCAGGGCAAGAAAGCGAGCTGGCCGATCTCGTGTGCGCAAATCTCCGCAAGGGAGGATTTCGCACACTTAGACTGATCGACACACCTCAAGCAGAGATTACGCATGATGGTCATTCCATTCACGTTGATCTGTGCAACTTTGAGAAAACGAAGACAGCCCTTGCTGAAATCACCAGTGCCGGCGAAAATTCAGTGGCATTTTTGCATTTCTCAGCAGAACACAAACTGGAACAAACACAACATGAGACCAGCCCTCTTTTCTCATTCGATCCTCGAGTTGAGGAAGCCGCACGCCGCTCGGTATATGGGCTTTTTGTAAGCAGCAAAGCACTGCATGCGGTGCTGCCAGCCGAAAGCTCCTGGAGATGGTTAGCCGTTACAACCGGAGATGGAACCTACGGAGTTGAAGAACCATTTGCTCAGCCCATATTGGCGGGCATTGGTGGACTGGCAAAGACTGTTGCGCGTGAGTGGCCCGCCGTAAAGAGCAAAGTTGTTCAGGTTTGTCCAAGTGAACCCGCGTCTGAACTGGTCCGCTTGATCGAAGCGGAACTATGCGCGGAAGACAATCGAGTGGAGATAGGGTACCGCGATGGTGTGCGCCGGGGATTAGAAGTGGTACCGGCTCCGCTCTACACCAATGGTGGTGATCCTCTTAAGATGGATCTGGATCGCTCATCGGTAGTTCTCGTCACCGGCGGGGCCCGTGGTATCACTGCCGACCTCACGTATTCACTGGCGAAGGACTATAAGCCAACTCTGGTAATTCTTGGACGAGGCGAACGCCCGCGCACTGCGGATCCGGTCTGGGCAGAGGGGTTGACTGGTGCCGCTGAGCTGAAGTCGGCAATCATGGGAGAGTTCAAGCGCTCTGGAAAACCGGTTAACGTTCCTGCCGTTGAGGCCGTCTACCGCGACCTGTTGAAAGACCGAGAAATTCGTCATAACTTGGAGCGGCTTGAAAAGGCCGGAGCCACCGTGCAGTATTACGCGCTGGACGTGCGAAAAGGCAACGAGCTAGCAGGATTAATCGATCGACTGTATGACATGTTCGGAAAAATAGATGCAGTTATACATGGCGCGGGAGTAATTGAAGACGCTTTCATTAAAGACAAATCGCTGGAATCGTTCGACCGTGTTTTCCGGACCAAGGTCGATAGCGCTCTGGTACTGTCGAGAAAATTGCAGCTGGAGTCATTGAAGTACTTCGTGCTGTTCTCTTCAGTAGTGGGTCGAACAGGAAACGCGGGGCAAGCCGACTACGTCGCTGCTAATGAAGTGCTCAATAAGCTTGCTGGCACCCTGCAGCAAAAGTGTGCCGGACGGGTGGTTTCTATCGGCTGGGGACCATGGCGTGCAGGAATGGCCCGACCGGAACTGGAAACCATGTTTGCAAAATACGGATGGGCGATGATCGAAGTCGCCGATGGAGTCACCAATTTTCGTCAAGAATTTGCCTACGGCTCACCAGGAGACGTGGAAATCTTGTTGGTCGGCAAACCCGTGACTCCAAGTGAGCCCGCTCCCGATACCGCCGGTGGTACTGTAACGAGGACCAGCTCCAATTCCACGTCGAACAATGCAGCCGAACCGCAGCAAGTAATTCGTTCACTTGTGAAGGCGGTTACCAGGGATGTTCCTGCTCTGAGCGGTGCTCGGTTGCAGAGCGGCCGCATTGTTCAATGTTCTACAAGCTCGCTGGAAATGAATTTGACACTTGATTCCGAAGTCGACGTGTACTTAAAGGATCACACCATAGACGGTATCGCTGTACTTCCGATGGCTATCTCCGCCGAGCTGTTTGCAGAGGCGGCATGCATTTTCAGGCCGGGAATGAGGCTACTTAAGCTCGAACAACTGCAAATTCCATGTGGAATAGTTTTCGACACGGGAGCTCAGGAAGTGATCTTACGTGCAGTTGAAGATCACACGACGGCTGACGGCGCTGTGCTTCAACTTACCTTGTCATCAGCAAAGAACAAGAATAGAACTTGCTTCAAGTGCCGGGCTGTCATGGTCCGTGATGGCAGTGAGACCCAATTGCGTCCTCCGGCAGTTTTTCCTGCACATTTTGAAGTTCCCGTCGCAAAGGATCCTCTTTCGCAATTGCCAGACGCTGAATACATCTACCGCAACTGGATGTTTCATGGAAAATTGTTTCAGGGCATTGAAACAGTAGACACCATGGGACGAGATCTGGTGGTCGGAAGGCTTGGCACCAGTCCGATATCCGATTGTCTTAAGATAGAAGGCGTGTTGCCCTGGACGCTCGATCCCATTTTGTTGGACAGTGCAATGCAGATGGGCGGGATCTGGTCCCGGCAGTATTTTGGTATAACAGCTTTGCCTACAGGCTTCCGGGCTTTATGGAACCTGGCTCCCCGCGAGGGCGAGACCTTCAATGTAATAGTGAGAATTCCGGCCGGACTGGGAGGCAATGAACTCATCTGTGATCTGGCGGTGTATGACCATACAGGCACTATGGTTCTCTTGATGGAGGGATTGACCGGAGTTGGCAACAAAGATCTCAATCGCCTCGCCAGTCAGCAGCAAGGAAAGCCTTTGCGGTCGATTCCGTGAGATCGGGCGCGGTGAATCCATCTGAGATGGATGACTGGTATCTGAAAACAACGCGGTGAAGAACAACATGACACCTGGAGCTATGTCAGAAGAGACCCTGGTGAAACCAGGGAGAGACCGAATTTTCCAGGGGTGTCGTTGGCTGCTTACTGGAATGGATTGTTTGCTGCCCTCGGTCACCAGTGTGGATAGCCTGGCCAATTTGCTTTTTACAAGCACCGGGTCATCCACCGATTCCGCCTCTGGAGCGCGGACGTCAGCCCCGGAAACGCGGAAATTCCGCCTGCAACATAATGCGCCAGCTCAATTTGCCTATGATTCGACTTCGCTTAAGGGGTTGTCCAGGGTTCTAGGTGCATCGAACCGACCAACTGTGCTCTGCTGCTCTGATGATGACGAAGGTCAAGAAGCGGTCCGAGAGTTACTCTTTCTCGCAACCCTGCAGTTGCAATTCATTCCCGAAGTTAAGCGCTTTAGCGGGTCTGGCGCTTTTCATCGGTCGTTGTCGGTTTTGGCCAATGGTGAGTTCAATGCCGGCGATACAGTGGTATTGCTGAGCGCGACGAGGGTGTGCAGCTCCGTGGGCGTCGAAGGAGAACCTCCGGCGACAGCGAAGATCTCGCAAGAGATCACCGACGGGGCTGATAGCGATCAATTCGCTAATTTCCATTTCGCTTACATCGCACTAAATTCCAAAGCCCCGAACGAACCAAATCAGGCCGGATTGGCAGTCCTGACGCCGTTAGTGCTGGAAGAGCTGGCCAACCTTCATGAAACGGATCGAGCAACCGGCGGGCTCAATTCTCGGCAACCTGTACAATCGTTACTCTGCAAAGAGCCGGATTACCCCTGGCGGGCGGTAGCGCAGGTGGTGGCATCGAACATAATACCGGCCGCTATCATCGAAGATATCATTCAAACTATACAGAGCGATATTGTAGCTGAGGAACGCTATGCCATCTCAACTGGCATGCCGTTTTCTTTCGGACACCTGGAAATGTCCCTCCTGACCAACCCGTTTACAACTAACTCCGCCGCCGTCAATTCGATTACGGCTATGATATGTGCTGCATTAACATTGCACCAGAAGATACAGCCCCCGGCGCTTTGTCGGGAGCAGCCGCTTTCTTCGCCAGGGGCTAAAACCACGTTCTGCGCGAATTCTTCGGCACGCCCCTGGATCCATCCGGTGTCACCTGTAGAACCGCAGCAACCGAGACGAGCTCTGCTCTTGAACGAACACGGTGCAGGGTTCGTATTGGAAGAGGTCGATCAAGGACGACATGCCGAGTATCGCTCTTTTCTGAAGAAAAGGGATTCCGAATTATTTGTCTTCTGTTCTGATACGCTCGATAAGCTTTGCTCTGTTCTGTCAACATTTAGACTGTTCCTCGATTCCACCGATGCAGATCTGGCGGATCTGGCAGCCAGCGTCAGTCGATTTTCCAAACAAGATATGGTGTCTTGTGGTGTAAGAGTGGCAGTGGTAGCAGAGAGCGCAAGCCATTTAGTAGAGAAAATCTCTCTGGCAGAGTTGACATTGACTGAGGCACTGGAATCACCGCACGAGTACGGAAATGAAGATCTAACTGGTGCAAGAAGCAAGCAATTGGAAAGTTTGAAAACCCGTGGCATTTATTTCGGTGGCAATACCGGCCAATTGGCATTACAGTCTGCGCAATTTGACTCTGGCGGGAGCAAGCTGGCGTTTATTCTTCCAGGTCTTGGTGCTGCATACCCGGACATGTTGATAGATTTGTGCTTTCACTTTCCTGAAGTTCGTGAGGCATTTGATTTTGTCGATAGATTGGCTCTCAAGTCAGGCGATCGATCTACGCCAAGCAAACTTTTCTTCCCGGTTTCTAAGTCGGGTCGATCGTCGAACGTAGCAATCCTGGCAACGATGGACTCAGCCGTAATCTCCGTAATCTTGGCAGAATGGGCGCTTTTTCGTCTTCTCTGCAATTTCGGCGTCACTCCAGACTGCATCTTGGGTTGTAGCACGGGCGAATTCGCTTCACTTGCCATGAATGGCTGCATCGACATACTTGAGGCCGCTGAGGCATTCTATCGGCTAAGCACCACGGTTGCACGGTCTGTACCACTGGCCAGTTTGTCAAATTTGCGATCGATTTGCGTTGCTGCCGCATGGAACGAAATTGCACCACTGGCGCAGAATTTGAGCGAGCCAGTGTACCTGAGCGCAGAGATGAGTCTGACATATTCGATTATCTCCGGGCCTCGCAAATCCATGGACGAACTGGGCCTGGAACTGGAGTCAAGGTCTCTGGATTTTTACCCGCTGCCGGTGGCAATTCCGTATCACACTCCGCTGGTGGCGGGGAAAGTAAATCCGGATCAAGATGATGTGCAACAACTGAGGTTACAGCTGCCCGACATACCGACATGAACTTGTTCAGGTGGTGGACTGCTTGCTGAAGACGTGGATGAGTTGCGTCGATGGACGACATGGCTGTTTGAGAAACCGATTCTCTTCAGGTCGACCATCGAAAAAATGCATCAAGAGGGTGTGCAGATCTTCGTCGAGGTCGGTCCGAAGGGTTCGTTGGTACCACTGATTTCGGACATTCTCTCCGGCCGCCCTCACCTTGCTGTTCCTGTAAACGTTGCTAATCGTTCTGGTATTACGCAGATCCATCATCTACTCGCGTCACTCTTTTGCACCGGAGTGAATGTAAATCTGGATTCGTTGTATACGCATCGAGATATTGAAGTGCAAAATGAATGCCTGAGCACCTTGCAAAGTTCCATCGAGCAATGCTTTGACGGGGAATGCTCGCAGCAGACGATGCAGGACGAATCGGCCGTCAACGAAACGTATTCCAATTTTGAATCTGTCCACCAGTGGGATTCTCCAGAGGAAGGCAGACCCGGGCAAACTAACTATCACTACGATCAGGAGTACGCAGCTGATACGCATTCTTTCAACGAAGAAATGCCATATTTTGACGTGGATGATTCCCTCGGTGAACATCACCAAGACATGCGTGAGTGCGAGGAGCTTCCAGGGGGCAGAGAAGAGAAAGCTGTTGTTCTCAGGTCGTTTCTGAAATCAATGGCAGAGTTCAATTCTCAGTTCCTGGCAACCCAAGAGAGTGTATTGCTAGAATATCTCGAACAGAATAGACACAATACCCGCACAACGGAACAGCCCGACAATTTCGACGACGAGGCAAACCTGTACGAGTCTCATCAGATAACAGAAGGTCAGAACCTCCAGCGCCATGGTCACCCGAATCATGAATTGAATGGTGATGACATTGCGCAAGTTCAATCGAGCAGGAATCGGGGTGGTGAAGGTCCTGTGTCTGTATCGCTTGGCGAGACTGACTTCGACAACGATGGAAGGAATTTGACCGACCCGACTCAGCAATCGAAGGGAATCCAGGGATATCCCGAGCACTCTTTAAACAACGTTCGCGAAAATTTCTTTCGTGATGCATCTCCAGCAGCACCTTGCGAGTCGTCTATCAGCCACCGACACCGGAAACACCGTAGCGATTTCTTTCAAAACGCACGGCACGGCGATGCCGATTACCCGGGCGAGAATTCATCGTTGGAAGACTCACCGCTCGGCCCCGCTTCCGAAAGGCTACCGCTGTCAACAAGGGGGCTCCATCAGCCCCTGCCCCGATCTGGAACGGAGGTGACCACCGCCGACTTAACTGCGTTCACAACGCGGCGCGCTTTTATCGGCGACAACTGGATCGAGAGTTTATCGTTATATCCTTTTTCGTTGGATCTTTCAAAAGATCTGTTTCTCCTGGATCATGCCATTGGTGGAATCACCAGATCGAGTTCACGCGGAAGAGTTTATCTGGTACCTCTAATGGTGACTCTTGAGATATTGGCTGAGGCAGCAGCGGCTCGGTTTCCCGCGTGTGTTGTTTCGGCTGTGAGGAACGTTCGAGCCTATAAACGGATCGTGGTTGATCATTCCTCTCCGACAAACCTGGCCGTTAGAATCAAGTGCACTCACGCGGAAAGTAATAAGTTAGTGGCTGAGATTATCTCGATGCGTCGCAACGCCAACGGCGATTTGGTAGACGGCAGAGAGGTCCCTGCGGAAGCGGCCGGTACAAAAACTGAACGAGCCGACGGCGACGTTGAAATTTACGTGCAAGCAGAAATAGAAATGTCCCGAAGCCATGGCGCTGCTTCAGGAGATCGAATGTTGCGTCCTTTGGACCTGCGTCCGTCACGATTTGATGATGCTTCTCTTTACGGGCATCAAGCAATGTTTCACGGTCCGAGAATGCAATCAGTGCTGCAACTCTTCACGGCTGAGCGATTTGAAAGCGGTGCGTTGCACAGTCGCGCCGCTGACGACTGGTTCGCGGACAGCAGAGATCGCCAACTAACCATCGATGCGTTGTTGTTGGACAACGCCAGCCAGCTAGTGCTATATCATATGTACGAGGCGAACATACCAGCGATAGCACTACTGCCTTTTCACATAGATTCCGTTGAATTCTATGATGACTTACAGGCATATCATGGACAATTCGTGCACGGTGAGGCCAGATTAGTTTCGTTAAGTCGTCGCGGCACTCATGCAGACCTTGAGGTGAGTAGCATTGAGGGCCGGTTGCTATTTCGAATTACCGGCATTCATAGTCGCGCCATCATTCTCTCTCCCCTTGCGCAAGATTTTGTGCATGCGCCCGACACTATTTTTCTGTCTTCGGAAATTCCCGTTTCGCAATTCGATTTTTCCGTTGGGGAGCAAGCACAGGGCAGATGTTCGGCAGTCATAATGAAAGTTGTAGAGGTCGAAATTCCCGAGGACGAAACCGCTCTACTGTGGTTGAGCGACTACATTCTCAACCCGGCAGAAAAGAAATACTTACCGTCGCGCACCGGGGCTGAACGTCGCAGAAGGGAATGGATTCTTGGTCGAATAGCTGCCAAAGACGCCATAAGAATTTGCCTGGAACGCCAGTACGGAATTAAAGTCTGTCCGGCAGACATTGCGATTATTCCTTCTGAGTCGGGAGCACCGGTGGTCTTGGTGGAAGGATTGCCGCCAGCGTTTGGTATTCCGCAGGTATCCATAGCGCATTGTGATCAGCAAGCCGTAGCCATTGCTACCGTGGGTTCCAAACGTCCGGGAATCGATTTGGAACGGATAGTAGAACGGGAAGAGGGCTTCAGGCAAATAGCCTTTACTTCGGCAGAGCGCCAGTTACTAGAATGCTCAAACATGGATCTATCCGCCGCACTGAAAGATGCTGTCACGTGGGCTGTTAAGGAATCCGTAGCGAAGTGCACCGGGCAAGGATTGCAACGCGTTGATCACGTTATTGTCGAGCAATTGCATCTGCATTCCACGCCACAGGGAGAATTCGGAAAAGCGACGGTGCTGGTTTCATCCGATCAAGGCATCAAGAACGTTTCGGTCAGAGTGTTGGACAATTTCGTTCTAGCATTTGTTGATACATAGGACTGCAAGCAGCGCTGCTTATGTTGGTCACCGCTTTTCGACGACAGAAGTATAAGAAGCTATTCGTTGGAGCCTGTTTCCTAAGGAGCCTTTTGCGTCGCCTTTCCGATAGTTCTCGATCCAAAACCGAGCATGTTCAACAAGTTCTCGCGGCAAAGCCCTACGCCCCTTCACGAATTCACATGCTGCAATAAAGATATCGCATAACTCAAGGCGATCCTTCAGGGGCAAATCCTTGTGAATCGAGACGGTGCGCTGCAGCTCATTTGCAGTATCAACGACGCAAAGTGCATCGGTGTGGGAAGAAGGGAGGCTGACAAATTCCAGCGCGTTATCAAAATCGGCTCGTGCTTGCCCGATTTGCACTAAGCTAGCGTAAGTAATTGCTCGATCTAATTTTATGTGAGCCACAGTGCTCAAACTTCCGCCCTTGAAGCCATTTTTAACGGCTTCGTTGTAGTGATGTAGCGCGCTCAATATCAGCGCATTCTTGCTGGTGTCGGTCGACTCACGGAACAGCCGGTAGCTCTCCTCGCCCAACTTATGTTCAATTTTCGCTGTATTTACCGAGGGATTGGTGCAATAACTTGCGTAACGCAATGCTTTTTCCAACAGAGGAGTTCGTTGTAAGCAGTGTTCGGTTTGTGATTCCCCCACAAGAACGTCAACCAAGAGATCCGCAATTCGAGTTCTCTCTTCGCCGGTATTACTTCGGAAACGGCGTTCCAACCGTTCGATTCCCTGCCTGTCACTTACTGCCGGATTTGAAACTGACGGCAGAATCTTCGGATCAGGTCTCATTCTCAGAACTAGCAGGCTGACTACGGATAAGCCTATTGTGCAGAGAACCGTTCCGGTAATCGTCATCAGAATGACGCGGCGCGGTAACTTTTGCGATTTCTTCTGAGCAGATTCGCGGAAGTGAAGCTTGTCGAAGCTGTCACCGTTGCCAGCAAGCAACAGCTCAAGATCTTGGCGAAAGTCAGTCATGCTGGCATATCTGTCGTCCAAATTCTTGGCCATGGCTTTGTACAATACGGTATTCAAGCCGGGTAGAATCTTCGTTCCCTCAGGCATTTGTTCGTCAAGTCGCTTCGGGATTTCGGATATGTGCAGATGCACTAAGCCGACCGGATTGTCGGCTGTCAGCGGCGGGTTGCCGCAGATCGCCTCGTACAATACGCAACCAAGAGCATAGATGTCGGAGGTGTATGAAGCCTTTAGTCCCTGGCACTGTTCAGGACTCATGTAATAAATGCTTCCAATGAGTTGACCAGTTTGAGTGAGCTTCTGATTGCCAGACTGTTGATCCATTGATTGGGCCAGTCCGAAGTCAACAATCTTGATTCCTTCCGCCTTGCCTTCATCCTGCTCGATGACCATTATATTGTTTGGCTTGAGATCTCGATGAACGATGCCAGCCTTATGCACTTCCTCCATACCGTGGCAAACGTCAATGGCAATCCGAATAGCGGCAGCCTGTTCCAATTGACCATGCCGGTTCAATAGCTCTCGTAGCGAGCTTCCTTCAAGAAGTTCCATCGCAATATAAGGCCAGGATCTCCAGATACCAAGGCGGAAGACGCGAACAACGCACGGATGCTGCAACCCGGAAGCGAGTTTGCCTTCTCTCAAGAATCGCGCACGCGTTTCATCGTCAGTGATCAGCGTATCGTGTAGTAGTTTCAGCGCGATCATTCGCTCTAACCCAACTTCACGAACCTGATAGAGCGTTCCCATACTACCATCGCCGATAACCTTGACGATTTCGTATCTTTCATCGACAATGGTTCCGCAAGATAGCACCAGAAGCTCCTTCGATGGTTTATCTTGAGTATATTCCCTGTAGGTTACGCCTTGAGCGATGCGGTTGTACTTGACAGTTTTAGAGACGGCCGCATTAACCAACAACAGTTAATACAACCTTGGACAACTGTTCCGCTGGTACTTGATACGGGAAGTGAAGGATTCATCGAGTGGAGCACTATTCCAGATCCCTTAGTTCCAGTGACTGAAAGAAGATACTCCCTGTGGTGCTAAAACGCTTCCAACTATCCATCCAAGACTGGACGTCAGAATAGCTACCCGACATCACCGATTTATTGTTAGCGCTTCGGAATTTGGATGAGCTGTCAGATGAGCTTCTCGAGTTCCTTCAGTATTTCTGTCCAGGCGCGTTCCTTAGCAACCGCTGATTCGTTGGACTTGATACCCCGGTGTTCCAGAGTCAATTCAGTTTTGTCTGAGTGTAGCATCGAAATACGCACCTCAGTATCGTGTTCGGGGGCACGGCCAAAGCCATCGACATTCCATTTCAACCAAAGTTGACTGTCGCTGAGATGGATAATGCTTCCACTGATGGTTCCGCGCTCATTGAACAGAAGCTTAAAAAAGCCTCCCTCTTGAAATTCCGGGGCGTCAATCTCGTTTGCCCCGGTGAGGCGAAAGAGAGTGCCGTTCCTTATCTGTTCAAAGAAAAATTCCGGGCAAAGATTGTATGAGTGTGAAAGACAAACAGTACGATTCTCTTCCATTGTGATTTGGCATCCAGTCATTTTCATGGATTCTACACCAAGATCGTCTGGCGGGCACTTCGGCTTCAGAAAACAGAGAACGCCAGACTTGGATTTTTCTCTACGCTCCGGCACTCATAATGTCGGATAATGACCCCTGCGAGGACCTGCAACCGAATCAGTCACACTTTATCAGCAAGTATTTGCCAGAGAATGACCATGATGAAAAATAAATCCGCAGTCTGCTTTGCAATAATAGCCATGTTTTCCGCTCACATCGCGCTGGCTGGAAACTCTGATAATCAGTCGCTCAGCTCTCCAATAATATCACCTGAAAAGAGTGTCCCATTAGACGGCGATCAGGCCGAACAATTGCTTCAACAGGCTGAAACACTCTTTCACCTCGATAATGGTGCCGGGTGCATAGCATTCTCCACCAAGGCAATCGCGATCAATCCGAAGATAGACAGAGCCTACTATCTAAGAGGAATTGCCTACTCCAACCTACTGGATGATGATGAGAAAGCCCTTGAAGATTTTCGGCAAGCGGTCCGGCTGAAACCAGCCGACAAGTTTTACTGGGAACAATTCGGAAGATCATGCTTTTATGTTGGACACGACAAAGAAGCAATAGATGCATTAACAAAGTCAATAATCTTGGAAGATGCTGAATTGACTAATTCTAAGGATAAGGACCATAGCGCCCTTACTGCCTTCTACTCAGATTTGCACATTCGAAAAACGCAGGCGCTGAAGTATTATTTGCGAGCAATGGCTTACAACGAAATACACCAACGAGAGAATGCACTGAAAGATTTCGATCAAGCAATCAGTTTTGATCAAAAAGTGCCACCGATTCGCTTGGATTGGATTGCATCACGTGGAACCCTTCTATCGCAGATGGGAAAGAAGGACAAGGCTCGTAGAGACTATGAGCTGATCAAGAGCGACTCAGTAACAATGAATACGGGCTTAGTTGAGCGGATCAATCTTGCTTTCGAACTGGGGTTGTACACAGAAGCGGTTGCTGGCTACAAAGCCATAAAGGACATAAATTTTGAAGACGATAGTGGTGGGCTAAGAGCGCGCGCTGATGCAGCGGGCACACTGGGATTCTTCCAAGACGCTCTTTGCGATTACCAGCGAATTCAAAAAATGAGACCCGATGAGGCATGTATATACAACAACATCGCATGCTATTGTTTGGAAATAGGACGCTGGCGAGAGTCAATCAGTTTGGGACAGAAGTGCATCCTTCTGAAACCTCAACATGCGGATCACTATGCAAATCTTGCCGATGTCGAAGCAGCTGCCGGCCTGATGAGCCTCGCACAGGCCCATGCAGACAAGGCGTTAGCAATAGCAGACATGGAATTAGAGAACAATTCGGGTAACCTCACAGCATTGATAGCAAGGGCTGTTTCTCTCCGCATTAAGAAGCGCTACCAAGCCGCTCTGGAAACTGGTCAAAAGATTGAAGCAATTGATCAGGAGGCAGGAGCCGTATCACAGGCACACTCTTATCAAAGCATGGGCAAGTTTGACAGAGCACTGCAATATTTTGACAAAGCTCTTTCTAAGTCACGAAGTAATGACCTTCGTTATCATCGAGGTCAAACCCTGAAACGTCTTGGTCGCAAGATCGAAGGTGAAGCGGATATGAAAGCGGCAACCGCTGCTGGATACATTGAACCCCGGCGGGGCCAATGAATTCATCTCATTTGCCCCGCTGGGCTGATTTTATGGTATCGGCTTCCAGCGTGCAAAAGTATAGTAAGACCCATGCCCTGGTCGAACATGAATTTTCAGGCATAGAGATTGGAGTTTCCAGCACCAATGGCTCACGAGCAGTTTTTCGACCACAAGATACAACGCGACCTGCTTTTGACTCTCCATCACCGGCTTGCAAGGTATAGCTCATGTCTGCCACAATTAGCAAAAACGGGAGGAGCAAAAGGGTGGGGAAGAATGCGATTATTGCGGGCATTGTCTCCAGCATGTTGTCGATTACCATTTGCGCATTTGCCTTTGCAGCTCCGGGAAAACAGGAAGCAAAGCCTTCTTCAGCACCGACAGCGGTCGGACCGGAACTGATCATCAACGGTAGTTTCGAAACATGTGTGCCTGTGTTTTCTGGAGAATTCCAAAACTATCCGTACCCCAGCACTAATATCACGGGCTGGATGGTAAGTCGTGGCGATCTGGACATTCACCAATACCCGCCGTGGAAGACCCCGGACGGAAAGCAATGCATCGATCTCAACGGTTATAATGCCGGCTCGCTCAAACAATCCTTTGCAACGGAACCTGGTGCTACCTATCGGGTCAAGTTCATTGTTGCCGGAAATTTTATGGGTGACGGCGCGATTAAACCGTTCTTTGTTCGTGCTGCCGGGCAATCGAAATCAATGCAGTTTGATACCACGGCAATGGGTAAGGATAATCTTGCATGGCGAGACGCAACGTTTGAGTTTACGGCTAAAGAAGCTAAGAGCACCCTTGAATTTGGCAGCTTAATGCCTAAAGGGAACGGCGGCGCGATGATTGATAGTGTCTCGGTGAGGAAACTGAATGTCCCGCTCAAGCCTGTTCCACAGAGTGAGACTGCGAAGCAGCCACCAGGTGTTGCCAGCCCCACGGGCATCACTGATCTCGCCACCGCAGACGACAGATTGGGGACCAATTTGCAGTTAGCGGCAAAGAAGGGCTATATACAGGCCGGGGCGGATGGTAAGTTCCAACCAAATGATCCAGTAACGCGCGGCGACTTCACCAACTGGCTGACACGAATCAAACAGATTTCTCTAACCAGTCCTGAGGAAGCCACATACGCGGATGTGCCAACAAGCGATCCCAACTTCAGATACATAGAAAGTGCTACACAGGAAAATTTGATGTCGGGATATGAAGAAGACAATAAAACGTTGTTCAAGCCGGCCCAACAAATTTCACGTCAGGAATTTGCAGAACTGTATTGCCAGTTTAGTGACAAACAAGCCGCGGCAGACAAGCTCTCCGATGAAGAGGTTGTTCAAGAATTGCGATTCAGTCCATCGCAATCGGGTGAATCAACTTACAAGGATATCACTACGTTCAACAACGCTCAAAAACGCTATATTGCGGTAGCTCATCACGCAGGAGTATTGTCGAAGGCTTTCAACGTTGATCCTTACGCAAAGACCGATGAACAAAAATTTTTGCTACCGGAGAAACCGGTAACTCGCGCTGAAGCGGTAAATATCTTGATGTCATTGTATGGTAACTGATCGCTGCAATTCAAACAGTAATAAGGCACTGTCCTTACAGAACTACAGCCTCACCATGGTGCTCGAAAGAGTTCAAGTTCAATTCAAAGCCAACCGAATCTGCCATACACTATTCCAGTAATTACCCAATCGCCCGATTTTTCCGAAACGATCCAGCCTACCGCAATCGCGACATGGTGATTCCTTTACGGATAGCATTCCAGCTGACGGATGAACTCGTTGGTGATTCTTTGACTGTCCAATTTGGATCATATGAACCGTTTGGTAGTTTCTTCCAAACTACGGTTTGTTCCTGAGCCACAATGTCAGTATCAGGATTAGTGCTGATATCAAGTTTGTAGGTACCATGATTAAGTTGAAGAGTATAGTCTTCTCCGTTTTTGTCGTTTCCAAAGAAAGTACCGGTTTGATTCAGCAATAGAGTACCTAATATGTTTCCGGCCTGGGGATTGCCGTGCAACCCTCGGACCGCCTTCGCGAATTCATCAAGATTACCCTCGGAAAACAGTTTGCGAAGTTCATGGACCTTTGCCAGGTCGGCAGGCTCTAATTTCACGCCTTGTGCTATACGTAGTTTGTCTCCTTCCTCGGGTTTCTGTACCCATTCCCAATTCTTGCTCGGGTTTTCCAAAACCGGCTTTCCGAGACTAAGATCGCCAAGTTCTTCCTGCCGTGCCTTTGCGACACTCGGCTCGGCGCTGGCAAACGGCACGTTTTCCGGCCGCTCCTTTGTCGCCCCCGACACGGGGCTAGCAAACAGTTCAGGGGAAGTCGAGGGCGACTTCATCGGGGAACCACCGGCGTTCAGTTCTTCAAAAGCCGTCGAAATTGCCCCTCCTATGGTTAACCGGCATGACCCGAGAAAATTTGCCGCCAGCTCATTTTGAGCACAGACCGAGCGATCGGCTTTAATGGCCGCTCCTGATTGTGTCCTACCTGGAGTTACGTCACTGGCAAATATGTCATCCGAATACTTGTGGTCCTCAATGGAAGGTTTTGTTGATCTGTCTTCAAACATTTTTGTGCCCTCGCTTTTCCCTGAGTACACTGTAAATTTGAGATACGACAGAATTACGACATGGAAGGATGAAGGAACGAAGAATAACAGGTAACGGATGCCAGAGGGCCGGCAAAGTCCGACTTTGCCGGCGTCCTGATTTTACCGCCTTGCGCTATTAGCTTACTCGCTCAACAACGTTTGCACTGAAGTGAGGGAGCTGCCCTTACCGGCTGCGGGAGAGTTCGAACTCAGTTTGAAGTCTGCCAGAGAGAGTTGCAAATCGAAGTAGGCGCCGCGAGGAATGGAGTCGGGATTTGTCTGGAATTTCGGATCGACTTGAGATGCGCTGAGCATTGTGGTATTGCCTGAGGTGCGAAATTGCGTATTTGCTACACCAAGAACCGATGCCCCTGTAACGTCTACAACGCCGCCAAAAAATACACTGTTATGAACCCCATCTCGTTGCTTAGCAAAGCTCAGGCAGGAATGAGCCTGTCCCTGACTATTCAGCTTATCCAAAAAAGATGTCACGTTAGTGATATAAATCTGACTCAACCTTGCATCAGCGTCACTCATAGGCGCACGTCTAAGATTGCTCACCTCCGGTTCCAGAAATAAGAGGTTGGACATGTTGATACGCCCTCGCACACGGGCTTGGACTATACCGGTATCCAATCGTGGTCCAATAACGCAGCGATCGAGAAAGTAGTCTTGATAGACCGAGTCACTGACATTGGTGAAAGTAATACCGTTTGAACCTTTGTACCCATAGCCTGAGTTATGGATCCAACAGCCGACGATCTGTGAACTTGTGAAGTTTCCAGCATTGCTCACTTCAATGTTCGAATTTGCGTTGTTCGCCACGACCAGGTGGTCGCATGTTGCTTGACCGGTAAGTTTTACCCCGGCAGTTCCAGGACCGGGAATCACTTGTCGGCCGGAGTATTGGTAGCCATTGTCGTAAATTTGCATATGACGCAACAGATTGCCGGTGGCACCGCTGTCCACAGTGACACCAGCCCCTAAGAAATGCGATACAACAATTGATTGCGTATACCCGTATGAGCTCCGAAAAGCTCGGCCCGCTATCTGAACATTTTTGTGATTCCCGAATTCGATTCCGTTCCTCACGCCGCCAGGTACTGGTGAGTTGTATTGCGTAATTATTACCGTGCCGTTGTGGTTTGCCTCATTAGCAGCAGTAATTTTGATGGGCTTGGATGAAGTGCCATCGGCCCCAATTTTCAATGTGTCGTGATACTGAAGATCGTAATTGCCGCCATCAAGTAGAATGGTGTCGCCCGGTTTTATTTTTGACCAGTCTATAGCGCCTAGCTCGCGCCATGCTTTCTTCCACGAAGAACCATCATTGGTGCCCGCTGGTGCCTGACATGAAACATAGTAAGTCGTTGGCGCTACCTGTGCTGATACTTCCGAGGCTGCACCGATGCTGAAAGCGGCAGCGATGGCTAACATACTCGTTGAAAAAAAAATTACCTAACAGCGAGGATCGGTTCATAGTGCTAAACTCCGTTTGGGCTTAGCAACAAACTATTCTCAAAAGTTGTCAGACTTGTGGCTTGCGATTTTCGATTCTAGCGGACAGTACACGGTGATAGCGAAGCTGCAAATCCCCTACCGCTTGCAGTTCAATTTGAATGAAAACTGGTCTGGTTTCTCGACCATATCCTGCACCGCTCATTTTAAGCTTCCAAAGATGGACCTCAGGATGTTCTAACACCGGGTTCTCTTGTAATTGCATCCTTGCCGGGCTCTTCAACAACGGGCTTTCCTGCTGCAAAACATATTGGCGATTACGCTAAGACGCCTATCTTCACTTCAAAACCCGGTGCCGGCTCCTCGCGATTAAGATTAATAGCCCGGCTTCGACGGTAGGATGTTTCCTTCTTTCAACAGAAAGTTGCCAAGTCCACGCAAAGAAATGCCACCACTGAGGGTGTTCACGAGGTGGTACTTTCCCCCATCGTTTCCTTCAAACACCCATTGGTTGCCGTCACTTACGTCCTCTTCCTGATCCTCCGTTTGTTCAAAAAATTTTGTCGATTGTAGTTTCGATCTAAACTCTGCGTACTTTTCTGCACTCATTAGAGATTTGCTGTCAATTACGAGCTTGCCAGGATGGTACCCGCCGGCACCGCTTGTAACTTTCGCATATAAGATAGTTTCCCCCTTCTTGTGCTCTATTCGAATACACATAGGATGTCGGAAACTTGGTATGCAAACAAAACGAAAGCTGAAGGAATCCTCTGAAGTGTTCTTAGTCCCAAAGGGACGTTCATCCAAAGCAGTCAGAATGTGCTGCCAGTATTTTTGCAACTGTCTCGCGATGATTTCGGACTTTGAAACATCATCCACTTGTCCAACAGCAGGCGCAAGACCAATGAGACCTGGAGCCGCAAGCCATATCAACGAACAAAAGATCAATCTCATAGCGAACGGTCTCAAGAAAGCTGTGGAGTTGATCTGATTATAGAGGCTCCGAAACTGGTCTTTGGTCGGGCTCGCTGTTCATGGTTCCCCGATGAGCCCGCCGACACGTCGATTGGAAATCCGTTGTGGAACGTACGCCAATGGCTCATGAACCAACAGACCGGCTCAGCTAGAATGAATGAGAGATTATTGAGACTATGTGTGACTATTCTAAGCAAATGAGAACTCTAGCCCGCTCTAGCCCTCCCGATAATCTTATGCACCATCGGTCATCCCCCTGCTTTTGCGGAGCCAGCGTTTGGACTTTTTTATCGCGACCAAGTACGAAATGTACTGAAGCTTTCACGTGAAGCCAGTGCCCGATATGAGCGCGACCTTTCCATTGCTCATCAAATTCGCGATCATTAAAGATCTTATTGCGAGCAACAAATCTTCGTCAGCGCGTTGTATTTTTCTGACGTGCAAAGTCGATCCAATTAGTCGATTCTGCTGCAATTACTATGCAGCAGTTGCTCAGTAATACAACACGTTGGAGCAAGAAATCTTCGACCGTGCTTTTGGGCGATATCACGCGAGCAAGAAGTCCTCACGCAAACTGTACACTGAATTTGACAAGGCTTACATAAGTATGGTACTATTTGAATATACATTTTAAAGGAACACCAGCCAAGAAGCTGGTGGAAAGCAGGGGCGGGCGAGCGCCCGCCCCTGCTTTCCACCAGAACAGACATGTTGGAATACTCCACCAATTCACTTTTGGGTCCCGCTCCATTTTCTACTTTGCCAATTGACAAATCGCAAAATAACAGTAATATGTAAGTATGATCGACAACGAACATGAGCCGGCAGAAACCGAGCCGGAGAAGAGAAAACGAGGTCGTCCCCGCAAAGACAGTGAGCAACTCGCCAGATGGGTACCGCCTGAGGGTTGGGTCCGCGTTGTTGCCTGGCTTTCCCCGGAGGAGCGGCGTGCGCTAAAGCGCGTCGCTGTAGATGCTGATACGTCCGTGGCGGAGTTAATTCGCGCTCTTGCTACGGGGCTTACGCATGGCGTCATCGGGGCCGATGAATTACTTCACCAGGTGAAGAAAGGAGTAGATGTTATGGATAAAATTCCCACGATCTTTGATCGCGGAAGCGACTTTAAGGTGGTCAACCGGGTGCGCAACGGTTGCGAATGGGTATTCGCCGGTGAAGGATCGGCGACCGAAAAAATTGATGGTACAAACATTCGCCTTACCGTACGTTCGGGCCATGTCGTGCGCGTTGAAAAGCGCCGCAATCCAAGCAAGGTGCAGAAGCAACAAGGAATAATTGATGGCTGGTATGTAGATGCAGATGAATTCGGCAGTGAAGATAAATGGATCTTCGATGCAGCTAAGTCGACTGATATATCCGGGTGGCCTGATGGCGAACATTCATGCGAAGCTGTGGGTCCCAACATACAGGGCAATCCGCTGGGCCTAGAGAAGCATCTTTGTGTGCCTTTCAACTTGATTATTCCTCGCTACGACGAGATTCCTCGGAGCTACGAATCGCTCAAGGACACTCTGACAAGACTGGAAAGCCTATACTCGCCAGGTCATGTCGCAGAGGGAATTGTTTTTCATCATCCCGATGGACGTCGAGCTAAGATAAAGCGAAAAGACTTCAATGGAAAACGTGACCATGTATGAAGCGAGTTGAGCGCGTCTGGCGCGAAACGAGTGGCTAGCGCGGACGAGGCGACGGAGGAGCCGCAGGGAGCGCTTAAGATTGAAGCGAGTTGAGCGCGTCTGGCGCGAAACGAGTGGCTAGCGCGGACGAGGCGACGGAGGAGCCGCAGGGAGCGCTTAAAGTTATACCGAACTATTCATTCTCTTCCACCGGTGCAGACGGCAAGAGGCCGGTGTCGACAACCCTCCCGCCGAGCACCACCGACAGTGTCTCTTCTACCTTCCACCAGAAAGGTGAGTCGGACATGGGAAGTTCATGACCGGAACGGCTATCGAAGTATGCTGTCACGGGTTTATACAATTTGCGCAATGCACGCACCATCTGATGGCTCTCAGTCAGGGGAACACGATCGTCGTAACTACCGTGCCAGAGAATTAGGGGGGCTTTGATTCGATCAGCGAAATAGAGAGGCGATCTCGACTTGAGAAAGGCCTCCTCCCCCGTTCGCCTCCCCCGGCTAATCTCGACTACCGGTAGATAAAACCGATTAGCTGCGGGATACGTGCGGTACGCCGTAATAAGAGATGATTCTCCCGCAATATCAATTCCACACCGAAACAGCTCCGGCCGAAATGCCAATGCACAAAGAGTTGCGTAGCCGCCATGGCTGCTACCCATGATGGCGATTTTCAGCGGATCAGCGATACCTTCGCGCACCAGCCATTCGCGGGCATCGACCAGGTCATCTATCATCTTGCCTCCCCACTCGCGATCTTGTAAGCGCAAGAATTTCTTGCCAAATCCGTAGGAGCCGCGAAAATTTGCCTGCAGAACTGCATACCCCCTATTTGCAAGCCATTGAACTTGTTTGTCATATTCAGCGGTATCCCTGGCTTCAGGTCCACCGTGAACAAGGAGAATAGCGGGCAGTTTTTCAGGCGGTATGCCCTGCGGCAAAGACAGGTACCCGATCATGTCTAATTTATCGCGAGTTTCTATATGAACCGGCCTTTTTTCGGAGAGCGTTAAGCCACCACGAGTAATGGCAGGGCTCTCGTCGAACAGATACTTCGCGGTCTTTGTAACGCGGTCGTAGAAGTAGTAGCTGCCCGGATTCACACTGCTAGAGAAACAAACTATCCATTTCTCATTGGTTGTATTTGTGGATGCAACATTAAGCTCTCCCGGATCCACCGTTTTCAGTTTTGCCAGATCCTCTTCAAAGTCTTTCGTCAAGGCGTACCACTCACCGCCCTCTCGGTAGACCATGTAACCGTCAATATAACCTCGCCAGCTTGTTACAGCCCATAGGTCGAATTTTTTGTCTTCAGCAATGACACGTTGCTTGTCAGTCTGCGGGTCTAACTCGATTAGTCTCAAAGTGTTCGCGCCGGTTGATGAAAATACGCGCAGCTTACTATCATCAGGCGACATCTCGGCCAGCGCCGGCGGTTCTTCACCGGGACCCAGTTCCAAAACATTCTTCCACGAGGAATTCTTGCCCGTGCGATGCCTGACAACAAAACCTCCATTTGGCAAAACGGCGATGCTGCCCCGTACCTGTAAATGCTGATCGGCGATCCAATCCTGACCGAAGGTATCGCCCGTATCACCGGGATTTTCCGTGTCTAACCGAAGTGCACCGGTTCGCACATTCACTCGATAAATATCACCCACGGGTCGTCGCATGCGAATAGTCACCAGAAGCTCATCTGGAACGGTTTCACTATATGCCCAGCTCTCAAAACCAATTCCATTGAAGGGCGTGAGATCGCGTGCAGCCCCGGTGGTAACATCCAGCACATAAGCATGGTACTTATGGCTATTTTCAAGGAGTGGAACTTTTACTATAAAATGTTTTCCGTCGGCATGCCAGAAGAAGTCCTGGACGGAAAGACTGCATGGAACTTCCCGTTCAGTTCCACTTTGAATAGATCTGATGAGGAGCCTGGAGCGGGAGCTACCGTGTTCATCAGGATTGGCAGGCACGTGCAAATAGGCCACATCATTTCCGCCGGGAGAAATTCGAACGAACTGGTATTCCGGTGGAGCCAGACATACTTGCGTTGGAACAGGTGGTGGCAATTGTGCATTTGCCGCCAACCCGAAAGATACGATCAAGAAGATTGTCACTGCCAACGACAGGATCAGTTCGCAATGGGAAATTGAACAGGCGTTCAGGATCGCACAGAGATCACCACGTCGGGCGTTGCTAGTTATATGTCGTTTGCCATGGGCATCGCGGTGAGTCAAACAAAGTTCCCCAGTTATCAGCAGCAGAGCACGGACGCGGCGGATATGTCCAGATTCTTCTAACTGCCTGAATTACAGCAGCGCCGGCTGGAAGATTTAATCCCGCAACACTGATTATAGCTTTTCCATTTTTATTATTCAGTAGACCTCGATTGTTAGTGAAGTACCCGGATTCTCAGTTTCGATTCAGCATTCAGGGGTCCAGCTGCAAGCCATTCGTTCCCGGTGCTCTTGAGAGAGATTATCTCTGAGCAAGTTGTTTTCAGATCCGTCTTTAGCATTCAAAGGACGTCAGCTGACTTTTCTCCGTATTTCTTGCGGCCGGCGTCTCAGCGGCGGTGCCGCGTGCACAAATTTTTCACAAAAAGGTAGAAGGCAAGAACCAGTTGCAGAGCAGCATGACAAAAGTGATAGAAAGATGTGACTTCCTTGAGACGGACATACAAACCAGGTGTTGTAAGATCGATCATAAATACGGTTGTCGCCGAGAGGAATAATGAAACGCGCGAAGCTATTAATCCTAGTATTGTCAGTTTGCCACGTCTTGCACTGCACAGGGAGCGTCCAAGCAATAGCTATGCCAGCTAACGAAAGTAGCAACGGGAAGTTGAGCATTCCCTCGAAATTCAAAGTAAGTGCCTCGTTTGAGAAGAAGAAGTACTTTCTCGGAGAGAATGCACTGCTTCAGTACAGCTGCGAGAACAATGGCACAACGGCTTTTGCCATCAGCACCGGAGGCGACTATCGTGGCTCCCCTCGGTCTACCAGGTTTAACGTAACGGCGATGTCGGCTGATGGAACCGTTGTGGTCGATCCCCACCCCAACCCCATGTGCATGGGTGGTCTGGGTGGTCAGCAGACTCTCAATAGCACAGATCGGTTTTGCCAGTCACTTCCTCTGATGGAATATTGTGAAATTCGAAAACCGGGAATCTATACAGTTACAGTGTCCCACGACCTCGGATGGAAGGAGAACTCAAACAAACTGGTCAGTGCTACTGCGCAAGTTGAATTCGTTATGCCCACCGCGCAGGAAGCGCTGGTCGTTCTCAACAGCTTGTTTGCATTGTCCGACGGACAAGTCATTATTCACGGCAAGCCGACCAGTGAAATCAAAGACTTCAGCACTCTTGCTTTTCCGGTTTATCTACCTTTGCTTTTGCAAATTGTTCAAAATGGATCATCAGCCGGTAAAATCGCGCACGCACTAACGGGGATTGGAAGCATTCCTTCTCCGGATGCGACCAAAGCGCTGATCGATCTTGCAGGCAACAAGGATCCTGAAGTGGCAAAGCAAGCGCTGGAGTTGCTCCTTATGAGACTGCCGGATCCTCAGCTACGCGGGGAATTACCACCTCGTGGAGCTTTCGAGAATAGCATGCCGGACGAACGTCGCCGTTTGGCAAAGGAGTCATGGGATGCAAAATTTGCTCCCGACGTGCGCGCACTCGGGCTGAAATTAATAACGAGCACCGACAAGGAGCAACAGGCTAAAGCCGTGTTTCTCTTTGAGTGTGTCGGCGACGCAACTTGTATGCACGCATTTATGGACGCGCTCGACGGTGCTATCAAAGCCTCGGAAACATTACCTTTAGAGCAGTATGTTTATCCCCGCCCTCGTGGCAATGTGGCCGAATTTATGCGCGCCGCCTCATGCATGTTGAAGACTGATTCAGTTTCCAAACAGCCGCAGACTGCGGCAGAGTCAGCGATGTACATGCTTGCTATCAGCAAGGACAATGAATTTCGTCCAGCAGACTGGTCGTCTCAGTATCAGAATTTTCTGCACAGCAAAACGGCTTTCCTGCGGGAATTGGCTTGCAAGACTATGCCAACGCCTCTGCCGCCTGTCCTTGAATCAGATGTTGCTGCGGCATTGAAAGATGGCGATATCGATGTGCAAATCGCTGCTTGCGATCTTGCAGGTAAAGACAAGAAACCGATCTTCCTGGAACCGCTAAAACAAGCCGTTCGTAAAGCGCATGAAGACTTCTCCTTGAACCAGGCAGTTAATGCCCTCTTCGGATACGATCAATTCGCTTGTTTGCAGATTCTTGCATCCCGCCTGGGCGAGTCAAAGGACATGAATAGCAAAGTGCTGACATCGCTCATATCAGGAACCATCGACTACAGCAGCTATGGTTCGCGGTCCAGTTCAGGTGGACCTTCTATCGAGCTGGAAGCAGACGATGGAAAACTCAAAACCGCCTGGGTCAAATTTCTGAATGAATATAAGGACCCGTTTAGCAAAGGCGTCCGAATGAAGATACCTGATGTAAGGATCACTGCCAATTTGTTACCGGCAAGCATGTGCTTCTATTTGAGTGATGGAAAGGAATGGCCGTCACTTTCAAAGGATCAAGGTTCGAAAATTGCCTTCTCAGATCCTAAAATACAATTGTTATTGGTGAATCAAGTTAGAGATGCTCTGCCAAAAAATTGGAAGGTGACCGGACAACACGCCGGTGTTATTCCAGCTGACTGGGCAAGCAACGATTCCACGGCCGGTTTTCTGGTGGAAGCCGCCTCCGGGAGCGAAATAGCCAAAATTTGTTTCTTGCCAGTTGATTGGACCGGCATTATCACGAGCACTGAAGGGGCTCGCAGAGCCTGGAATGAGGGAGAAATACTTGTTACTGGTAGCTTTAAATTAGTTATTCAGCTTCACTGCACCAAGCAATATGAAACCATGCAGCAATTGAGGCGTATTGGCAGCGGCAGCACCGCATCTTTGATCAATAGCGGAGCTGATATGGCCAAGAAGATCTTTGGCAATAAGCCTGAAGAAATAGACAAAAAGCTACAGCTATTGCTGAGCGAACATTGCAAAACACCAGCTCAGCTTGATGCAGCAGCAATGAGTTTGATTATGTTGGGAGTGCCGGCGCGCAGCATTTATCTGCGCGCTGCAAATGAACTCCGCAATGAACACACTGATCTATTTATATCAGCAATGTCCTATGTGGGCGGCAAGGAAGCAGCCCCGATTCTGCTCAAGATTTTCTCGGATCCAACCGCAACTGATCACGTAAGAACGCGTGCTTTAGATGTTCTCCGGCAGCTCGATATGTTAGGCGATCCAAAACTTGGATCACTGATGGTGACAGCCCTGAAGCAAATGAAGAGCGAAGAAGAAATGGGCAAAGTATGCACCGCACTAACGCAATCTGGATACCAACCGGCTGCACAGGCAATTCTTGAAACGTTCCGAAGAATAGATAATCTCTATTTTAAGGCGAATTTGGCCGACAAACTTGCTGCGCTAAAGGCTCACGAAGCTCTTCCTGAATTGCAGAATCTAGAGAACAAGCTAAAGGCTATTCCCGGCTCGGGAAAAGCGGGCAACGTGAATCTTGCTCAATGGCAAGTGACAGAGTTAATCCAAAAGGTGCATAGTGCCATTGTCCGGCTTGAAAATTCGAAATGACTTTGAAAGACATTCGAGAAATTGGAAGTCTATTATTTCTGTTTCTTAGCATGAGCGACAATAATATTCCATTGCTTTTCAGTAACTGGTTGAACAGAGAGGCGACTACCTTTCTGCAATAGCACCATATCATCAAGTCCTTTCAGGGTGCGAAGCTCTTCCAGACCTAGTGGTTGCTTGAAAGTCTCAACATGACGAATTTCGACCATGTACCATGTCGGTGATGACGGGTCGCTTTTCGGATCGTAGTGAACATCATCTTTATCAAACGCCGTATGATCAGGATAACCTTCGCGTACTACTTCGGCAATGCCAGCGATAGCGGACGGATCAGCATTGCTATGGTAGAAAAATACAAGGTCCCCTTTTTTCATTTGATCACGCAAAGTATTGCGCGCTTGATAATTTCGTACACCGTCCCAGCAAGTTGTTTTCTTCGCAGCTGTCGCTAAATCACTTATTGAAAACACTTCCGGTTCGGACTTGACGAGCCAATAATTGCTGCTCGCGGCGCTCTTCTTTGTGGTCACTGATGTTCTGTCTCCCTTTCCCGTAGACCGTTCCTCGCCGCAAGCCTGGCTTTCAGAAGCGATTGAATCGCGATCGTTTCCCTAGTAGGCGTTCCGGGACAAATTCAGATTTCGCGTCAGTTTGATCACTACCGATGCTCAGTGATTTTCCTTTGCCGAAACTAGTCTATCGAGCAATGCTTTCGATTTCAAGAAAGAAATGTTCAAAGAACTTTTTGACGTCGAAGTCGCCGGACCGCATTGCATCACAACAGCATTTTCGAGAGAATGGACCAAGTATCCCGGTGGAAATTAATTCTGACCTCGACCTGATTGCCCACGGCGAGGTTCCGATGGGAGTATGGAATTACCAAACAGGAGCTCGACTTTCATGGAGTTGAAATTGAATTGCCTTAGATGCCAGGGATATATGGAGGAGGGATTCTTACTAGACCGATCACACATTAACGCGCAAGGCATACATTATGCCGGCGAGTGGGTGCAAGGTCCGGCCCGGAAAAGTCCTTGGTTCAAAGGTTCCGTAACAGTGCCTGCAGTGACCAGGGAAATCGTCACATACCGATGCACTGCTTGTGGATATCTTGAGTCCTACGCCGAATAGCCTCAAGCCATCCGAGTCGTGGATTTTTGCAAAACTGGTGAAAGATTGCTATCCCGGCGATATCTGGCAAAACCGAATCCAGACTAGCCGCCCGAGTCGCTGCCTGATCGAACAGCCTTAATGAATTCTCGCAACGCCGGATTTTTGTCCTGTACTCTCCACATCGCCGTTAACGTTATCGTGGCGTCCACATCTTGCACATTGATCAGCACCACATTGTCTGGTTTCCTTCGTTGTGCAGCTTCAGTTATAAATGTTACACCAATGTCTGCAGCTACCAGACTGAGCATTGTGCTTTCCGTAAAAGCTTCTTGAACAACATTGAGTATCAGCCCGGCCCTATTACACTGTTTCGCCATCAGATCGTAAAACATCGGCGCATTCGAGCGCTTAAACCAGACAAACGGTATGTCGTGCAAATCCCTGAGCCTCACTGCTTTCTTGCGCGAAAGCTTGTTACTCTCGGCTAGCGCCAGTACGACCTTTTCTTTGTTTATTACGTAATGCTCAACATCATTTCTATCTTCTGGCAGCCAATATACGAAGCCGATATCGATGGATTCACGCGATAGAAATTCTGCCTGTGTCCTGGAACTTGCAGGAATCAATTCGAGCTCAACCCCTGGCGCTAATTTTCGAAATTCTCTAATTATTGCAGGAACTCGGCCACTGTACGTAGCCCCGTCAGCAAACCCGACGCGCAAGAAACCGCTTTTGCCCTGCGCCGCCAGTTTCGTTGCAGCCGTCATGCGGTCAAAATCGGACATAAAAATACGAGCGCGTTCCAGCAATACTTTACCAGCTGCTGTTAGCTTCACTCCCCTCGGCAATCGTTCAAAGAGCTCAACACCAAGATCCTCTTCAAGTTGCTTTATCTGACGGCTCAAGGCAGGCTGAACAATGTGCAATTCCTGTGCAGCCTGCCCGAAGTGTTCGTGTTCGGCGATGGAAATGAAGTACTTCAGCTGACGGAGTTCGATCACTATTGATACCGATTTGCTATCGACACGTTACATTCTAGCTATTGGACGCTATGAATACCAGAGTGCACAATGGTTCTCGTTAGCAGCCTTTATCCAGGACTCGAGACGAACGAGTCCGTTCGGAAACTTCCCGGCAACCCCACATTTCTCTTTCTAGCTAAGGCCTAGAGCCACATGAGTAATTCGGCGACATTGCAATCAGACCATCCCTTAGAGAGTTTTTACTCATGTCGTCGACGGCTGACTTTCGGTTTCTGCCAGCGGACTTCTAAGTTCTGGCGTTACAAGCAGAACCGGCTCCAAGGGCTATTAATTTCAGGTATTCTCAATCAGGTGAACCCGATGCAAAACTATATGCAGACCATGAATGTCCAGATAATTCCATTCGACGAAAAATACCAGCAAGCAATCGAAGATCTTGTACTGCCAATTCAACAGTCGGAGTTTGGTGTCCGCATTACCCGGGATGAGCAGACTGACCTGATTGACATCACAGGGACCTTTCAGAAGGGCAACGGAAATTTCTGGGTGGCATTGAGAGAAGGTAAGGTGGTGGGTAGCATTGGAGTAGTTGATATAGGGAATGGGCAGGTTGCCTTGAAGAAGATGTTTGTCAACCGCCAATGGCGTGGTCGAGAACACAGTGTAGGCGCTTCTCTAATGGAATGCGCAAAGAACTGGTGTCGAGAAAAATCTGTAAAGCAAATTTTCCTGGGCACAACGGCACAGATGCTGGGCGCCCGGAGGTTTTACGAAAAGAATAACTTCGCCGAAGTGGACAAGGATGAGCTGCCTTCCGCATTTCCTACCGTCCACGTAGATTCAAAATTCTATCGATGCGACCTGTGAGATTGCCAATTGGTGTGTTACTGAATCCACCGGCTCGCATAACGTTCCCGAATCTGAAGATGTTCTCCACAGTTCATTGGACCAAGCTAAGACTCATGGCTCCCTATTTTTGGCAACTTTGTGAAATCGAGAGGTAACGGTATTTTTCAGCAATTGAGACACTGAGACAACAAGGGCGGTCAATTGCCCACAGAGGGGCAATTAGAGCTGTGAGGTCTTCAAGAGACGGAGGTTTGGGATAAGTAGAATCGTTTAGTATCACGCCATAGGCGAGATGAAGTCGATCGAAGTGGCATAAGTTATTGGTGTGCGGTGAATTGAGATATGATCAGTCTCTTGCATGCCAACGCTCTGCCGTCCGATTACAGCTCGCGGGAAATTGACAATGACCGGATTTAAACGAGAAACTGACAAGACCCAATTTGGCAAAGATGCGATAAACGAAGGTGACGGAACTGCTCATTCTCGAGTAATAGATGACCCGGGAAAGATGCGCGATCCTGCCAAGTTGGTGGAACGCCCGCGTTCCAGCTCGAAGAAGTACACCGGTACTATTTACACTAAAATGCCTCTTAACGCCGCTACCGGTGAATTTGCAAAAGCCATCGCGGCCAAGGCTGAAGCCAGGGAGGCACTGTACGAGAAAATCGCCACTGAGAGCTTGGCTGCAAACGAGGGAATCGCTGTACAGGAGAACAAAGCACCGGAAGAGATTCGCCGCGAGAGGAAACTGAGCAGCGAAGTCGCCAAATTTATCAGCGATCAAAAGCAGGGAACGGAGGAGCAGAAAAAGGGGATCGAGGAGCACAAAAAGCCGTCACTTATTGAGGGACTCTTAAAGTACAGGGCGCTGGCGGAGGCTCCTGAAAAACCCGCATTAGCCGAACATCATGTTACAGAGCAGGTGGAACACGTTTATCCCGCAGCTAACAACGAGCCCTCTAGAGTCGACTACCCTGATGGAACAACGAGGAAATTTCGGTTCGACGCGAACGGAGAGCTGGCGGAAATAAGATTTGAAGATCCGTCACGCAACTATAGAGACAGCTGGATACGGCTTGCGCAGAGCAGTCAATGGGAGCAACTGGACGGCAGCGGTAAAAAGACTGGAGAGAAATTCCAGGGCACCATCGGTCTGGACAAACTTGGAAATGTTACACACACCAAAGACGGCGAGCAAAAAGCTACCGTCGAAAGTCCTGATGGAAAACACTGGACCTTCTACAAAGATGGTCCCGCCATTCTAGAAGACCGAAACGGTCGCATTGAGGAAGTAAGTTATCCCAATGAGACCAGCTCACTGATTAAGTATGATCCCAGCGGGCAGCTTTATGAAATTGAGTTTCCCGATGGAGTGACCTGGCAGAGGGCAGGAGCTGATCACTGGCTGGCCATAGATGAAAAAGGCGAGCCGATAGATCCGGTTAGCCACTCATTCTTCGGTCAGATAGAACTCTTCAGAACCGGCAGCATCAGTATGACTGATGCCACTGGTAATACCGCAGCAGTAAATCCTGATGGTTCGAGAACCACCTTGTACAATGACGGTTCGATTGTCGATACCAGTCCCGAAGGCTTAGTGTCAAAGGTGGTTTATCCAAGCCCTAAAGAATCTAATATTGAGTTCCATTATGACGACGACAAGCTTATCGCCATCGATCATGGAAACGGTTCACTTTGGGAGAAGCTCCCTGGAAACGGATGGCTCAATAAGAATAGCGGCGAAACCTGGAACGGCGACGTAATCGTTAATGCTGACGGATCTTATACTGCACGAGAAATAGGACAGGAGGCGCGCTCCACCGAAAATACAAACGGTTCCCGAATGCTCCACATGTCGGACGGTTCCGCACGAGTAGAGAACCCGGACAATTCGAGCGTAAATGTGGACAAGAGCGGTCGCATAGTGGGAATTGATTATCCCCAAGGACAGAAAAGACAATTTGCATATAAGGGAAATGTGTTAGCTGAAGTCAGATATGAAGATCCCGAGATCAAGTTCAAAGATGCCTGGAGAAAGGAAGCCGAGAACTGGGTGCAATACCAGGATGGCAAACCCACAGGAAAGAGCTGGGCTGGCGAAATAAGTGTTGACCAATCCACAGGAGAGTTCGTCTATCAGAGTTCCGGTTCAGATGATCTGGCAGTGGAGAAAGCCGACGGTTCAGTGCTCACTGTCACCGATCTGGGCGTTAAGAACATCCGCAAGGCCGAAGGCGACGAACAGAATTTTACACGTGACGATGACGGTGCAATTGTCGCGTTCAATGATCGCGAAGGTGAGTGGAAGTCATCCGAAGGATCTCACTGGTTTAACGAAGACGAGAAACAAAAAATCGGATTCGTACATGTTGGAGACGACGGCACGTTTTCATTTAGAGAGAAAGATAGAACTCGGTATGAATTCACAAACGGTTCTTCGATGGAACTCACCGCCAATGGCGCTCGACGCGTTTTCGATAAAAATGATCAAGTGATTCAAACCATAGACATCAACAGGAAAGTTTATAAATACGGCTATAACGACGACGGTAACCTCAATAAGTTCACAGGACCAGATGGTATTACATGGAATACGCACAATGGAGTTCGGTGGGAAAGCGCAGATCGTAAGAGTAAGTGGCATGGCACTGCCAACTTGAAGCAGGATGGGGAGCTGACGATCTTCGACAACGACACCAAGCAGGAGACCACTCATACACTCGACGGTGCCAAACGTGTGCATAATCGAAATTCCGCCAGCCCTGAGTATGGACGAATATTTGTGGAAAGAGACGGTTGCACTACCGAAGAACAAGTTATAGTAGATTGTGCTTCACTTGAAAAATCCGCTGATGCATTCTTTGCTGCTGCTGATGAACCATCCGCTGTTGAGCGCGGGATGCACGCACAGCTGCAGGGAAAGTCCGAAGCAGAACGTCAAGTAATGAACGAGTTCATCGAAAGAAACCACGGACATTCGATGGATGTCGAGATCGGCCATGAAATCAGCGTGGCCGATGGCAAAAATATTCCGGACTCCGTTCATCCTAAGGATGAGATCGCTGACGATTTAGTGTCAGCCGCGACGAATGACAACTTGAGCCGAGAGGGAAATTCTGATCAGAATATCGACCACGCGCTGTTAGAGATGCCCACGGAAGAACGAGAACAGTATATGCGCGGGAGATCCATCGCAGCGACGATGTCCAATGTTCAGCCACTCAGCGTCGACCAAAAATCGGATTACGACTTTTATTCGACACTCAGATCAACGCTCGATGATGCTGCAAATGACGAAACACAATTGCGGCAATGGGAAGACATGATAGCTATCAAGAGCGAATCAGGCATCAACGAGGCAGCACACGATGGATGGTTGTTGAACCAACCGAATCCAGAGGATCTGCAGGGCCAGGTGATGGAAGAGTGGTCGGAAGGTCCAAGTGGCATTGGCGCCGATTTTGTAGATAAGGAATGGGATGGCAGTGGCTACACTTCGAATGAAGCGATGCTCTGCTATGCCAGAGCCGTCTCACAGTATGCTCAATATATGAAGACGATGCCACCGGAAGAGCAAAAGGCGTTCCAGGAAAGTCTGGGAGCGTCGCTGGATTTATACAGGCAGTCTAAGACAGTGGCCGGAGATGCTCTAGTGGATGCGAGCATGGCTATTGCTACAATGGGACCCTCTCTCATCACTGGCGCAGTTAGTCTGGGAGTTCTTGGCGCCACTGGAGTCGCCGCAGGAGTCTTCAAAATGGCAGCAAAGGCGGCACTTATCGGACAAGACTATGATTTTGCCCAAGCCGACGTGCTAACTGATTTTGCAACCGCAGATGTTGGGATGGTGGTTTTCTTGGAACCTGGTCAGATTGGAAAGATATTCAAAGCAGCAGAAAGTGCGGTGATTAAGGCCAGTAATGAGACGACGAATATTGGTTCGGCGCTTCTCAAAGACGGAGCGGCTGAGATCCTTCAGATCGGGCTGGTCGATTTGATGAGAGAAGCGATGATTCAGGGCTCGGCGGAAATAGGACAGCCGGAAATGGCCGCAATTGTCGCCAAGATTGCTCAACCAGGAACGAAAATAGCAGTAGCTCAAATTCTCAAACAGAACATTGACCGGGAACTGATAGCTGAATCCAAATCACTGTTGAAATCGCTTGGCAAACAATATGCCTTGGAACTAGCCACCGGTGCTGCCACTGGCAGTGCTCTGTCTTTCGAAGAAGGACACGCGCAAGAATTTTCTTCGAAGCTCATGGAAAACCCGCCCGCGTCGCACGAAATTTTGCATGACCTGCTGAGTGATACACATTCCTCACATTCCTCTGTCTTGGACGAGTCGCAAGACGCCGCGCAGCGTGTGGCATCAGTTTCGTCTGCCAGATCGCACGAAGGATCATCGGATCCAGGTGAGAGCGATAGCAATGGCATGGGAGCAGATTCTCGCGACGAGGCTGGCGATGAGTCACCGCAGGCAGAGCGGAACGGTGCCAGCGTTCCGCCAGAGGAAGTAGACGACAGCACCGCTGCTGCATCGCAAGGAACGGCTCACAGCCATAATGGCGATGAGCCACCACCTGTGATCGATCACAGTGATACCATCGCTGATTTGGAGCCAGTAAGTAATCGCAGTGATGCCAACACAGAGCCACCGCAAGTAAGTGATCACAGTGATGCCACCGATGAGCCACCACAAGCCAGTGATCAAGCCGATGCCATCGCTGAGCCACTGCAAGTACGGGATCACAGTGATAACGGAATTGAGCCGCTACAGGTCAATGATCGCAGCAATGCCGGCGACGAGTCTCCACAAATAGACAATAGCCGTCATACCAGCGCCATTCCCTCGCAGGTAATCGATTACCGTGATATGAACGCTGAACCGCAATTAGGTGATCGCAGTTATACTGAGCCATCACTACCAATCGGTGACAGTGATACCAGCATTGAACCACAGCAATTAGACGATCGCCGTAGTACCATTACCGAGCCCCCAAAAGCTCACATTCAGCAAGTGGAAGATCACGCAGATGCGATCGCCGAGCCTCCACCGGAGTTGTTCGCTGCAGAATCAAACCTTCAGACAACGACTGTTGTGGTTGAGGAAACCGACACGACCCTTCCAAAACCAGACATCAACTCCTTTCCTGTCACCCGCAACATCTCTAACCCGTTCGATGCTAGCAAGCCGGAGCTGCAAGACGGTACCGATTTCGGTTCGCGAATGAAATATGAGGTCAACGGAAGAAACTACGAGTTACTTCGTCCGCCGAGTTCCGAATTCTTTTGGGACCATATGCCGTCATCGAGAGATCGTGTTGGTCCAGTAAAGGTCCACGTTAACGGTTTGGATCACGGTGACTTGCGCCAATTGCAGGTAATCTTGATACCGGTTTTGAAGGATGACGCCCAGTTGCTCGCCCTAGTGACACAATGGAAAACGCTAGATCCACGATTCACTACAGATGGTGTCAGCCCCATTAGCTGTGCGGAACACCTAACGGGGCCCCTCACTGCATTCACTCTCTACGCGAAAAGTGGAACCGATGCACTGAAGGTACAAGAGAGGCTAGATAAGATACTTGCGCAGTACACCGAGCTCCACCTTCACCATTTCGGGGATAAAAACCTCGAAACAATTTTGGGAGGGACAAATCGAGTTGGTGTTGTAAGAGATCAATTCGAGGTGGCTTCAGGAAGCAGTGCCAGTGATATGCGTGTAAAAATCGATGATGAAGTATCAACTCGTATTCTAACTGACAGAGATCTGATGATACGGGCTGCGTATCATCAACGGACGCTGACAAGGCAACTAGAGATGGAAGCGGGCTTAGCGTCGGAGATTTTGCACGTCGACATTCGAGGAAACGTAACCCTCAAACTGAGCGGACAATCACGTGATTCATTTGCTATCTTTGAGAAAGTTTTGCACGTTTCAGATCGAACAGAAGCGCCAACGTTTGGAGAATTCAGAGACCTTTCCGCCATCTATGCGCTCTACAGGCGATATGGCATCGATCCGTCTGAAGCAAACTTTGTTCAGAAAGAACGGTAACAAAAGATCGACCAAAGAGAATTATGGATATGAGAGAATCAAAAATAAACTTCTCCCTCGATGACTTGTGATTGATTAAAACAGACAGCTGGAGAGCTTATGGCAATTGATGAGAGAACGAAAAAGATCCCGCTTCAAGATACACTTTCATCTCAGTTGATCATGTCCGGGCAGATTGCACCTGCCGGTGCGAAGCTGACGATTAGCGATCGTTGGCAGATCAGCGACGGCACTTACTGGCTTCAGGTGAATCAACTCGGTGGAAAAAGCTCCGCCGAACTTTGTCTGAGATGGGTGTGTAGGCGTTATGAGGGGATTTATGTTGTGCTTGAACCGGCCTCATCGGTGTTTGAGCGCGATGTCCAGCCCCAATATATATTGGCAGAAGTAGTTAATGGAAACACATTGAGATTGTTGGAACCGGAAGAGACGGAGCACGCATTGCCTCACGTTCAGGCTGAAATTGTGGGTCGAGATATCTGGACCGACACTAAAAGAAGAGCGGTTTTGTTCAGTGACACTCGGTCCGTACTTGGTGAATTTCGCTGAAGTCGGTTCGGTAGTGCCGGTTAGCAGTTACAAAATCGGAGCCATCGTATCGGCTCATTGACTGACAATTAGTGGCCGACCAAATCGTCTTCGACCACTATCATGGCGAGCGAAATGCGCAAAAACACAGTGGTATTTGCGGTTATTCCCATTGTTCAAACCGCAACTGCAAATTACTCTCAGGCAAGGGTTTGGGACGGCTTCTTTTGAAAATTCAAGGCGATTCCACAACTCTGCCAAAATTTTGACTGAATTTTGCCAAACTGTTAGGGCATGATATTGGGAAGAAATGCGAAGGGAAGGAATCATTGATGATGTCAGAAGACAACGTGTCCCAAAGAGACTGCAAGTTGCCTCCTCCTCCTATGACTCAGTTTTATGATGCTGAGATCGTACTTTACACGGCGCCCCGGGTAGTAACAGCTGTTGCGGTAAATCCGAACCGCCCCAAGACTACCGATTCGCTTGTTAAACCGACCAAGCTGTCTTTCTCAGCCGGGTCGCGATGGGCGGTATCTGCTTCAAAATCGCCGGTTGATGCGCCTATAGGCACCCAGCCAGTGGCGCAACCCGAAGCAGAGCCGAAGAAGGCGCTACCAAGCTTCAACGGACCCCGTCTCCAATTTCCCGGAATGCAATCCCCGGTCACCGGCTTCGATAGCCGTCATCTAGAGTTTCCTGATAATTAAGTTCGATCTGGTAGAACCAGCGGGCTTTAACCTGACTGTGTTGGCGTTAGCACATTCTAGTCCGCCCGGAAATTTACACCGGGCGGACATTTTTTTCGCAAGTAATTGGGGTCTATTGCCATGAGTGCTTTCGTCGTTCATCAAAAACTGGAAACCAGGTCATACTTTTGCCTTGGGATTTCTTGAACACTGGCGTATTGGTGTTGTCTGCAAGACTCCGCTATTTTGGATTGAGGAAGCGCTTTTGAGAAGTAATACTCACTACTCGTTCAATCACAAAACGAGTGATCTCGTCGATGAGTTCCAGTTCTTCTGCTACTGGAATGAAAACTGCCGGAGACACAGATCCAATTAATGGATCTGTCCAACGTACCAACGCCTCGAAATTTCCGCAAGATCAATCTTGAAGATCAATTTGCGGTTGATAATACACATCAAGCAGACCACTGCGAATGGCATTCTTCAATTGCCGCCGCATCGTGCTTCTTCGCATCTATCTGTTGACCTCAATAGTTTTGTCCTGGATTGAAGAACTCTTTCGCTGATTCATCGCATACCCCCACAGTTTTTTTTTGCGCACATCGAGTGCGAATGCTTAAAGAGCGCTATGTGCTCCGATTATCTCAAGGTTACAGCTTTGCCCACTCCAAGGGATCGGCCCGGAGAAGGAAGTGATTGGTGAATGCAGATCACCCATTGCATTGGCCACCGGAATCTTGAGCATCTATGAACGCTCTCTTACACAGTGCCGCCTTTGGGCTTTAAATGGCAGAGGAGATTGCAACTCCGCCCCAGTATGGTTTTGTGACACAAGGGGCGGATTTGCTTAATTTCTATCGAACGTTGCCTACGCGAAACAGTG